>JASHRM010000276.1 GCA_030037315.1 Candidatus Acidiferrales bacterium | reverse complement strand
TACCGTTCTGCGAGCCGCGCGCCGTCACGCTGGTAAATTGTTGCTTGAAGTCATTGCCGTTGACGGTGATCGTGTCGGTTTCGCTCTGCGGCGGTGGGAACTGGCCAAAACTGCTCTTCGATACGTTGAGCTTCCATGTGCCGTTCAGCTTGCTGTTCTGCGCCAGGCTGGGCAGCGCCATCGCCGCGATGGCCAGCGCGACTACGCAAATCTTTCGATACATGTGGTACCTCCTCCTCGCTAATACGCCTTCGTTTGTCTGATTGTTTCAGTCGAGAGCGGCGGGATTATACACCAGCAGAGGCGCGCGAATGGTTAGGCTCCAAGATGTTCGCGCAGGATTCCAAGCATGCGGCGCAGCGGCTCGGCCGCGCCCCACAAGAGCTGGTCGCCCACGGTGAACGCACCGAAGAATTCGGGCCCCAGGTTCAATTTGTGCAGGCGGCCAATGGGCACGTTGAGCGTGCCCGAGACGGCAGTCGGCGTGAGGCAGCGGATCGACGATTCCTTATTATTGGGAATCACGCGAACCCAGGGATTCGAGGCCGCCAGCAGGTCTTCGACCTCGCGCAACGGGACATCCCTTTTGAGCTTGATGCAAAGTCCCTGGCTGTGGCAGCGCATCGTGCCGATGCGGACGCAAATCCCATCGACCGGCACGGATGGATCGAGTCCGAGGATTTTGTTAGTTTCGGCCATGCCTTTCCACTCTTCTTTGGTCTGGCCGCCGGGCATTTCTTTATCGATCCATGGGATTAAGCTACCCGCCAGCGGCGCGCCGAATTCAGCCGCGGGAAGCTCGCGGCTGCGCTGCGCGGCGATAACCAGGCGGTCAACTTCCAGCGCATTCTCGGACGGGCTTTTGCGCACCGGGTCGGTCAGCACTCCCATTTGCTTCACAAGTTCCAGCATTTTTGCCGCGCCGGCGCCGGACGCGGCCTGGTAAGTCATCGTGGTCATCCATTCGACGAGGCCTGCGCTGAAAAGTCCGGCGGCGGCCATCAGCATCAGGCTCACGGTGCAATTTCCTCCGGCATAAGTGCGCACGCCGTTCGCGAGTCCTTTTTGGATCACCGGCAGATTTACGGCATCGAGGATGATCACCGCATCATCGCTCATCCGCAGCGTGGACGCCGCATCGATCCAGTAACCGCTCCATCCGCTCTTGCGGAGCGGCGTGTAAATCTCGGTGGTGTATTCGCCGCCCTGGCAACTGATCAGGACGTCGCAAGCCGCGAGATCTTTCAGGTTCGCGGCGTCGCGCAAAGGCTCTCCCTGCGCCTCCGCGGGAGCCGCTCCGCCGACGTTGGACGTCGAGAAAAACGCCGGCTCGATGCCGCGAAAATCGTTCTCCTCGCGCATCCTCTGCATCAGGACGCTGCCCACCATCCCGCGCCAACCAATGAATCCGACTCGCAACATTTTTCCTCGAATTTCCTCGAAAGAGCTTCCTAAACCCCGCTCATAAGAAAGCCGAGATGTGACGGGTAGACTTCAGGTCCGTCGTTTGTTTTCAATCGCTTACGTCGAATTCTACTCGGCGGGCTTGACGGGTAGAATTCGCCATTTTTTGAGCTGATTTTAGCGCCGCGTCCCATTTCTCACGCGCGACTCTCAGCCACATCCAAAATTTTCGCGCAAATTGCATTCTAAGCGTGGCACGGTTCGCGGCGAAATTCAAACCCTTGTTGGTGTGGATGTTTGTGCAGGTTGACACTAAGTCGAAATCATCGTGGCTGCTGGAGAAAGTGAAGGCCAAAAGCAGATTCCTCGACTGCGGCGCGCGGTCGCGGCTTCGCCGCGATGAATTCTAACCCGCACGCCTCCGCTCGGAATGACGATGGTTGGGCAGGCAGGAATAAATACCCTCGTGGCTCGCGAATCGGCTTTTTTCTCACGGCCGGAGGGAATTGAGCAAGCCGGCGAGGCGCGCGCCCGCGCGCGCGAGCTGCTCCTGCACCACTGGTACCGCCGCGGATTGGTATGGCTCGGCCAAATTCTCAGGCTCAGACAATTTTGGCGCAGCCGTGTCCGAGCACGACGTAACCGGTTGCGGAGTCGCAATCGGAATCGGCTGAGGCAATTTTCCGTAGGCGATTTTTTCCGCTAATTCGTGGCTCTCCCACGCCCACGCATCGAAATTCGGCGACTGCGCTTGCCATGTGGCGATCCGCGCGTGAAATCGTTTTTCAAGTTCCGCCGCGATTTGCTGCGCCGTTTCGCCTTCCGAGAAGCGCTCGATGATTTCTACGTCCCAGACCTCGTGCAGGTTTGGCGCGAAGTCAGCCGTTCGGCCCAGGTTTTCCTTTGGCGCATGGCCAAACCAACTGACCGGCACGCAATTTCCGCCGAGGTCGTCATTCGTTGCAGCGTGCAACGGCTGATGGATATCGCCCACGAAATGAATCACGAATCGCAAGGCATCCGCGCGAGCCTCCGCGGTCGCACTGGAATCGCGCAGGATACGCAGCTGACCGGCGAGAGCCGTCACGACACAGCTTGTTGCAGGTGGACAAAATTTCGATAGATCGGCTTCGCGCGCACCGCGAGGAACATCGATGAAGTGCCACGGCGCTGTCTCAGGACGTACCCGGCGTTCGTCATCGGCCCATGTGGAAGCATCGGCTGTTGGATCGCCGGTAGTTTCACAATATCGCGAAAGCGTGGGATCAACGGGCCCAGCGGCCAAAATGCGCAGCACGGTTTCCTTCGCGTGGGCTGTGAGCCGGCTTTCGGCAATGAGTGCGACGATTTCGTGCCCTTCGCATCCCCATGCATGCGCTGGCGCGGGCCAGCAGGCGTAGAGGGACAGGCTCAAAAGAACAGCATGAAGCCGAATATTCATCGGGACATCATAAAACGGGACGCGCATACGGCGGGAGCAGGCTCCCGCACTCCACAAACTGCGTCACAATCGGACAGCATCCAGAAGCTGAGTCATGTGAAGTGCGGCGGCTCGGCGCCGCTTTCAGGTCTGGGTAGGCACGCGCGCCGAAACCACGGGCACCATCCATACGGCATAGCCGCGCGGGTCGCGAATGTTGGCGATCATCTGATCGAAATGGTCCGTAGCGAGCTTCGCGCTGAATTTTGTGTACTCTGCGATCGATTCGACGTAGCCATCGCGCCATGCCTCGATGATCGCCGCGAAGGTTTCTCGCGGCACGCGAATCGTATCGACCACAACATAGTCGATATGAATCTCCTCCAACTTAAGCGCCGATAAAATTCCGAAGATATGCCGGCCGATGAAAAGATCCGTGTTCGTCGCCTCTGCGAATTTCGGCGCGACCTCGTGCCAAAAATCGCGCGGATCGGGTATGCCCCGAGCGAAGTGCAGCATGCCGTAATCTTCGGGAATAAGATGCAGGTATCCGCCCGGCTTTGTGATGCGCGCAAATTGCGCGACTACTCGGTCCGCATGCGGAATCGAGTGCAGCACGTGTCGGCACACTACCAGATCAAAACTCCGGCTAGGAAATGTCAGGTCAAAGACGCTGTGATGCTCAAACGTCAGACGCGGCGCCAGATTTGCGTACCGGGAGCGCGCGAGATTCAAATGCGCGTCGATGATATCGATCCCGGCCACGCCGGCCTTCGGGAAAAGTTCCGCGAGCCGCCACGAAATCTCGCCCGTGCCGCAACCTGCGTCCAGAATCCGCGCGTTTTCGGGCAGCGGGTAGCGCCGAAACAAGTCAATCTCCTGCGGCCAAATCGCCCGAGCCTGCGCATCCAGGTTTCGCACCATGGATTCGTCGGCCATCTGCTTGCCTTGAGGATTGAGGTTGGTCATGAAGCGAGCGGGTCTCTCATAGACGGACGAATCCGATGGTACGTCAAATTTTACCCAGCTCAAAAAGGCGGAAACTATTGGCGGAGTGCGGCTGCGACGGCGGAGCGCAGATCAGTCGCCGCTACCGACTGGGGATCCGCGCTGCTGAAGACGATGCGGCCGTGACGATCCACAACGAAAGTAGTGGGGTAGACCTGAACAAAGTACCGGGCGGAAACGTCCGGTTCGGCTCCTAGAAGAAGAGGGAATGTATAAGACTCCTGGCGCGCAAATTTGACGACTTGGTCCGGTGTCTCGCCGACATCCAATCCCAAAACAACCAGCCCCTGGCTCGACAGCTCCTGCGACAGCCGCTGCAGCCCAGGCATTTCAGCGCGACACGGAGGGCACCAACTGGCCCAGAAGTCGAGGATGACCACCTTGCCACGAAGATCGTGAAGGCTTACGGCGTGACCGTCCGTATCTTGCAAGGTGAAATCCGACGCCTGAGTGCCCACGAGCGATTTGAAAGCAGCCTGTTGCTCGGCCACAGACGAGCCCGCACTCGACGATGCCGATGGAGCGAACGCAAAGGCTTTTTCGGACACGGGCTCATTCCACTTCAGAATCGAGTACAAGACGATTTGCGTATCGTCGGAGGCGTAGGTGATCGCCTTGTAGACCTTAAAGTTATTCTCGTCGATGCGGTACATCGCGAACTGGGTGCCGCTAAGCGTATCCTTCGGCCACTGGTCGCGAGTAACACGCACAACGACCACTGGAACGCGCTTGCCATCGACTTCGTACAACTCCTCGCGGGCAAATTCGGCCTGGGTGACGTGTTGATCGATGTTTTCGAGATCGCTGATCGGTGTCAGTGTATTGGCGTACAGCAAAGTTTTGCTGTATTCGCTTGAGCCGCGATTAAAAGTCCACTCGGTCTGACCATCCGCGATACGCACGTCCCCTTTCAGGTCGGTGTCTTCGATTCGAAATTTTCCGGGACGAGCGCCAATTTCTCTCAGGTGTTGCTCCGAGACATTTCCAGAGTGGATGGTTTGCACCGTAACCTGAAATTCGTAGCTCGATAGATTCCGGTAGAGGGCGGCTGTGCGTTGCAAAACCTGCAGGGGCGCCGATGTCTGGGCGGCGCCCGAACTGGCGAACGGAGCGACCAGGCATCCTGCGATGGCAATTCGGATAAGAAAAATCAGGAACGCCGAGCCCATGGCGCCGGGTCGCGCAGCCCTGACGATTGACTCGCGATTCACGCTGTGAGGATACCATTTCTGAAAATTACGGAGCAGTGATAAACGGGCAAGGACAAGCCGTCTCGCTAACTGGCAGCTTCTATGCTTGCCGCAGGCGGATCGAATGCGCGGGTTTATTGCACGCTGAAGCGAACGGGCTGAATGTAAATCGCTGCCCCTTCTTGAATCGAGACGTTGTAGCTGCCGGGCTTTACGTCGGGGACTTTCAGCACGATCTTGTCGTTTGCCTGCTGCACCACGACGGCCTTGTAGTCGTTCTTGTCATCGGAAAGAAATACAGCTGACACCGCGGATTTGCCGAGATTCTGTCCCGTCACAGTGATGCTGTCGTTCACTTTGCCGGAGGTGGGATCGACCGCCGTAATGCTCGGCGAATTCTGCGCCAGGATTCGCGAGCACGGAATCGCCATGCACCCGGCAAAAACGAGCGCGGCAATTGCTGCGCGAAAATGTTTCGTGCGCCGTCCACGAGCCGAGGAACTCGCAGCCCGCGAAGCTTTGGAGGAATCGGAGGCGGTATTCGACGTGTGAGCCATAATTTCACCCTCTCAGAAGTGGCGCATACTAATGACCTACATTTGACGTGGAAGATAAGCCGAGATTGAGCCGTTGTCAATTACGCGCGCGGGCGTTTTGCGTATACTTCGCGGATGAACAATCCATTCATGGCGCGCGCCATCGAGCTTGCAATTCGAAATGTGCGGGAGGGCGGCGGTCCTTTCGGGGCAGTTGTTGTGCGCGAGCAGCGGATTATTTCCGAAGGTGTGAACCGCGTCACATTCACGAACGATCCGACGGCGCACGCCGAAATGATGGCAATCCGCGAAGCGTGCCGGAAGCTCGATCGCTTCGAGTTATCCGGCTGCGAGATTTACTGTTCGTGCGAGCCGTGTCCAATGTGTTTCGGCGGGGTTTACTGGGCGCGGCTTGACCGCGTCTATTTTGGATGCGCGGCCATCGACGCAGCGAACGCGGGTTTCGACGACTCCTTTATATACAGCGAAATTACAGCGCCGCTCTCGCAGCGGCAAATTCCCCTGATTCAGATGGAGCGCGACGCGGCGTTGGAGGCTTTTCGCGCATGGGAAAACAGCCCGAACAAAACGCCCTATTGATTTTGGCGTTGTATACTCTGCACCCTCTGGAGAAGCGTAATGGAAACTTCTGCTCGCAAGCCGCAACCGGATTTCGATCCGGATTTTGGCTCAGCGGTTAGCGCCGCTTCCGCAATTCGTTCGAAGAAAATTTCATCCGTAGAACTATTGCAGCACACGCTGCGCCGCATTGACGCGTACCAGCCGAAACTCAACGCCTACGTGTATCAGTTGCGCGACCAGGCGCTGGCAGCCGCGCGTGCCGCCGACGAAGCCCTCGCGAAAGGGCAGGGCACCGGCCCGCTTTACGGCGTGCCGATCAACGTGAAGGAGAGTTTCGCCGTCCAGGGGCAGCCCTGCACATGGGGAATTCCCGCAGCGAAGAATGCGCGCGCGGCGGAAGACTCGGTTGCGGTTCGCCGCCTGCTCGATGCCGGCGCGATTTTGGTCGGCGCGACGAACGTGCCGCTATTTCTCATGGACGGCCAGTCGTACAACGACATTTACGGCACAACGAATAATCCGTGGGATCTCGCGCGCACGCCCGGAGGCTCGTCCGGTGGTTCGGCGGCTGCCCTGGCCGTAGGACTGGGCTTCCTGAGCATCGGAACGGACATAGGCGGCAGTATTCGCACGCCCTCAGCTTTGTGCGGAATTTACGGGCACAAGCCGACACTCGATATCGTCAGCCTTGCTGGACACTCTGTTGGGGGTGTACGCGGCGGCCCTGGATTTTCGACGCTTCTCGCAGTCGCAGGTCCGATGGCGCGATCTGCGGAAGATTTGGAGGCGGCGCTGAAAATTCTCGCCGGTCCCGAAAAGCCCGATTCGAAAGCGTATCAGTGGACGCTGGCCGCGCCGCGCCACGATCGCCTAAGCGATTTTCGCGTCGGCTACATTTTGGAAGACCCTGCCGTGCCGGTCGCCGGCGAGACGAAAGCGGCAGTCGAATCCGCCGTTCGCGCGTGCGAAAAAGCAGGAGCCAAAATCCAGCACGGCTGGCCCGAGAACATGCGTTTCGCCGATTTACTCGAAACGTATCTTTTCATGCTCGGCGCGTTTGATTTCAGCATGATGCCAGCTGAACGCCAGCAAGCCGTGCGCGAGCAGATGGCGAAGCGAACCGATCCTGTGGCGAAGGGCTGTCTCGCCACGTTCGCGGAGTGGCAGCCGCGAAATCTCAAGCGGCTCGGTTACCGCGCGATGTGGGAAAAATACTTCGAATCGGTGGACGTGTTTCTCTCGCCGGTCGCATTCACGACGGCGTTTCCGCACGATCACAGTCCAATCGACGGACGCACGATTCCAATGCCGGAGGGCGGGAGCCAGCCGCAATTGAATTTGCTCGCGTACATCGTGCCCGGCACGCTCACCGGATGCCCCGCGACGGCGGCTCCCGGCGGCTTGAGCAAAAGCGGCTTGCCCGTGGGAGTGCAAATCATGGGCGCGTATTTAGAAGATGCTACGCCAATCCGATTCGCGGGATTGCTCGCGCGCGAGATTGGCGGCTTCCGGCCGCCGCCGGGCTACGCAGGCATCGCGTAGAGTACAGCCATTTTGAGTGCACCAAATCGGATCTGACCTACGTCAGGGCTATTGCGCTCTCGTAAAATACAGGTCAGCAACTTCGTTTTGTGCGAGTGCCAGCTTCCCGTCAAGATTGTGTACATTCAAAATTCGATCTCCAATACGTTCACCCTTGATACCGGGAGGATTCTCCTCTGAGGTAACCGACGCTCGCAGGAGGACATCAGTCCCGTCCAAGAAGTGATTCTCCACTTCCCACTCTCCCGTGTGGCGAAACGATCCTGGGTTGGAAACGGAAGTAAAGTCTTGGACGTAGGTGTGATCGCCATTTAGCTGTAGCGTCTCCCGCCCGGTGTCAAATTGGATCCCGTAAATACCGATGAGTTCGGACTGGGTCGCGCGAGGGCGCCCTGCTGCTTCGCTACATCCGGAAATGACTAGGAGCACTCCACAAATGAGCAGTTCGCGGGCACAGCTTTTATTCCGCATTTACTCGTACCCAAATATCATAGGTTCCGTTCACCGCAAGGACCTGCGCCCGTGATTACTCCGATCCCAGGAAAATGTACCGCAGCAGGAATAAAACACTCAGCACCCAGATTAGCGGACTGATCTCGCGGTGGCGCCCCGTAAATAATTTCAGAAACGTGAATGAAAGCAGGCCCAAGCTCAGGCCCGTGGCGATGCTGAACGTCAGCGGGGTAGCGATCAGCGTGAGAAACGCAGGCAGGGCGTCGCTGAAATCGTCCCATTTCACTTTTGCGACGGCGCCGCACATCAGCGCGCCCACCAGAATCAAAGCGGGCGCCGTCGCATAAGAAGGAATCGCCGCCACGATCGGCGAGCAGAAGATCGCCACGACAAATAATCCGGCGATCACCAGATTGCCCAGGCCTGTGCGCGCTCCTGCCGCCACGCCCGCCGCGCTTTCGATATAGCTCGTCACCGTCGAGGTGCCCATCAGCGCGCCGACGATGGTGCCGAAGGCGTCCGCAAGCAGCGCACGGCTGGCGCGCGGCAACTTTCCGTCGCGCAGAAATCCGCCCTCCTCGCAGACGCCGACCAGCGTGCCGACGTTGTCAAAAAGATCGACGAAGAAAAAGACGAACACGATTTCGCCGAGGCCCAGCTTTGTCGCCGCGCGCAAGTCCAATTTCAGAAGCGTTCCTGATGGGTGCGGCAGCGAAAAAAAGTGCGATGGCAGGTGGCTTACGTGAAGGGGAATCCCGACCAGCGTGATGGCGACGATCCCGAGCAGAATCGCGCTGCCCACCCGCCGCACCATCAGAATCGCCATGAACACGATTCCGAGAGCGGCGAGCAGCACTTGCGGATCAGTCACTTTGCCGAAAGCGACGAAGGTCGAAGGATTCGCGACGATAATGTTGGCGTTGCGAAATCCCACGAACGCGATGAAAAGCCCGATGCCTGCCGCGGTCCCGTGCTTCAGGCAATCCGGAATTCCGTTGACGATCTGTTCGCGCACGTTTGAGACGGTCAGAATCAAAAAAAGCACGCCGGATAAAAGCACCACGCCGAGCGCCGTTTGCCACGGCACATGGCGCCCGATCACGATCGAGTAAGTGAAATACGCGTTGAGCGACATTCCCGGCGCGAGAGCGATCGGATAATTCGCCCACAGTCCCATCACCAGCGTCGCGATCGCCGCTGAAACGCAAGTTGCGAACAGCACACCTTCCACCGGCATGCCCGCTTCAGACAAAATTCGCGGATTTACCACGACCACGTAGGCCATGGTCATGAACGTGGTTAGTCCGGCGAGCAACTCGCGCCGCACCGTGGTGCGGTTTTCCGAGAGGTGGAACACGCGCTCCAGCACGCTGTAATTTCTCCAAAGAAAAGTGAGCCACTATAGGGCGCGCCCGCTGCGGCGTCAACCTTGGGCCGCTCACGTTGGGCCGCTCACGTCGGCACCACGGCCTACCCTTGACGACCGCAGACCGGGCGACTAGGCTTTCGGACAAACGGAAGGCTCAGAACGGAATTCCGGATGACTCGCGCTCGGTGCTTGCTTGCGGCTGCTGCCCTTGTGGCTTCCATGTGGGCGAGTTGCGCGCTTGCGGCGCCCAATGATGCGGACGAAGTACGGAAGGTCGTCGCCGCGTTCGCAACCGCGTGGAACCGACACGACATGGACGCGTTCGGCAAACTTTTTGCGCCCGACGCCGATTTCGTGAACGTCGCGGGGGATCGATGGGTGGGACGAAAAGAAATTCAGCTCGAGCACGCATATTCCCACGGCACAATTCCGCCGAGCGCGATGCCCAAGGAAAATCCTGCGCACTACGGGATCTTCAAGCACAGCATGATGAATTTCGTTCACATCACCGACGTTCACTTCTTGCGAAATGACGTCGCAGTCGCTCACGCCGCATGGGAATTGCGTGGCGACGCCAGAACGCCAGACCCGCGCCGTGGTGTTTTCATATTTGTGCTTGCTCGGCAGAATGACGGCTGGCTGATCGCCGCCGCTCAGAACACTGAAATCGACCGCACCGTTAAATAAGCCGGACTATTTTTCCCGCGGAATAAAAATTGAGACGGGCGGAGTCACGTTATGCGTCTTGGAAAAATCGCCCTGATTCACGGCGACGCCCACGCGCCCGCGCGAATCGATGTAAACCAGCGGCTGGCCGATGGGCACGCCCATAAACGTTTTCTCATAGGGAATCGTGTACGGCTTCTTGTCGATCGTGAGCGTCACTTTATCTTCCAGCGCGTAGCCGAGGTTCTTGAAATCCTCGCCTTGAATATCGGTGATCAGGCTGCCGAACGGATCATCGAGGCCGATCACTTCGCCGCTGATGCCTTTGTCTTCGACGGTTGCCACGCGCGGATTCAGCCGCACCAGCGTATCCACCGCAGGACCGGCCGTCGTCCAATCCTCGCCCATCGCCAAATGCGCCGCAGCCGGCGAAAAAATATCGCGGCCATGAAATGTGGACGAAACTTTGTCGCCAATCATCCACGAGGGATTCGTGATTTCGCGCGCGCCGTCGAAACCGTCGCGATCGACGACCGGCGTGACCAGTCCGTTATCCGGCACGACGAAATATTGCCCGCGCTTCGTCTTTACGATTACCGCTTTGCGCGACGTTCCCACCCCCGGATCGATCACGCCGAGAAACACCGTGCCCGCCGGGTAATACCGTGGTACGTCCGAAAGCATTCGTGCGCCGTCTTCGATCGAAAACGGAGGTACTTGATGCGTGATATCCATGATCCGCACGTTCGGCGCGATCTGCAAAATTACCGCCTTGCAAAGCGCCACGGCGTCGTTTGCCGTCCCGAAATCGGTGATGAAGACGATCGTTGGTCGCGACGGCTCGGTTTTTTCCGAAGTTGACTGGCCGCCGCATCCGGCCAGCACTAACAGACCGAACGCCGCCGCCAAGAGCCGAATCTCGCGCTTGCGCAAAAAGTGCATATCGCCTCCAAAAACTTGAAACACTGTCAACCGCGCCTCATTCAATACAGTCTTGCGCGTGCTGCGCGGGGCCTGTATGGTACGCCATGGCCGCGCCGATCGAGTCGCAGGAAGATCAATCTCCGCCCCTCGCTATAGGCAGCGCGACCGCTCCTGCCAAGCCGTCCTACGGGTTGCGTGCCGAGATTCTTTCCCCGATGGAGACGCTCGCGCAATCGGTTTCTACCATGGCGCCGAGCACGACGCCCGCCGCCACGATTCCGCTGGTCTGCGCGCTTGCGGGCAACGGCACATGGCTTGCGTACGTGCTCGCGACGATTGCAATTCTTCTGGTCGCTTTATGCGTCGCGCAATTTGCCCGGCATTCCTCATCGCCCGGTTCGCTTTACACGTATGCGGCATTGGTGTTGCCGCGGTGGATGGGCGCGATTGTCGCCTGGAGTTTGCTGCTCGCGTACATCGCTACGGGTTCGAGCGTAATTGGCGGGTTCTATCAATACGCATCGCTGATGCTTTTGCATTCTCCTGGCACACCGCTCTCAGGAGTTCTGTTCACGATCGGCATCACCGCGATCGCGATGTGGGTCGCATGGCGCGACGTGAAAGTCTCGGCTCGCCTCATGCTCTGGATTGAGGCAGCGTCGCTATTGACGATCATCACGGTTGTCGCCCTGCTTTTGCTTCGCCGCGGTTTCCATGCTGACGTTCCTCAGTTACGGCTCCAGGGAATGACGGGCAGCGGCCTGCGCCTCGGCTTGGTGCTCGCTCTCTTTAGCTTCGTCGGATTCGAGAGCGCGACCACGCTCGGTGCAGAGGCCCGCAATCCCTTGCGAACGATTCCGCGCGCCATCATCCGGAGCGCAATCCTTGCCGGCGCAATTTTCGTGGCGTGCGCCTACACGGAAGTTCTCGGATTCCACATGGCCGAGCAGGATTTGGGCGAAAGCCAGGCGCCCATGCAGACGCTGGCCGCCGTTGCCCATGCGCCAATTTTGGGAACGCTGATCAATATCGGCGTTTTGGTGAGTCTCTTCGCGGGCACGCTTGCCTGCGTCACTGCAGCAGCTCGGGTTTTGCTGTTGATGGCGCACAACGGCCTCGTACACCGCTCGCTTCAGGCCACGCATCCTCGCCACGAAACTCCGGCTCCGGCAATTTTGCTTACCGGCATCGCGGGCGGTTTGCCTGTGGCCGTCCTTGCAGCGAAAGGCTCAACGGGCCTCGACGTCTACGGCTGGCTCGGCTCGCTTGCCACCTACGGCTTTATCGTCGCGTACGCGTTCGTGGCCGCAGCGCTGCCAGAATATTTGCGGAGGCATGGCGCGCTTCGCACGAGTTCGCGAATTATTTCCGCGGTCGCCTGCGTCGCCATGTTATTGGCGCTGGCCGGAAATCTTTACCCGATTCCGACGGGTCCCTACGGCAAGCTACCGTACATCTACCTGGGATATTTGATTTTCGGGATGCTCTGGTTCGCTTTGAAAAGGTCTGGCGAACGCAATCGCGCAACCGAGAGCTGAACGCACGTCGGATCGATGGGAAGCATGAATCTGACGTTGCATCGCTGTGCTAGAGTGACTTTCTCATCCACAGAATATCACGGAGGTAAAGCCATGGCTTCCGATACCCACGAGCGGCTCAAGAGACTCAACATCACGTTGCCTGAGCCTCCAACTCCCGTTGCGAACTTTATCCCCGCGCGCACGATCGCCAAAATTGTCTACCTCTCGGGCGCCATTTCAAGCGTCGATGGCGCGGTGATTACGGGAACTGCTGGACTCGACCGCACGATCGAGGAGGCCTACGCCGCAGCGCGCGCGTGCGCGATCACGCAGCTCGGAGTTTTGAAGAAACATCTCGGCGGGCTCGATTCGGTGAAAAGCATCGTCAGCCTCAATGGTTACGTGAACGCCGTCGCCGGATTCGAAGACACGCCGCAGGTGATTAATGGCGCTTCCGATTTGCTGATCGAAGTTTTTGGCGAAGCGGGGCGGCACGTTCGCGCCGCCATAGGTGTTTCCGCGCTGCCGCGCAACGCGCTTGTCGAAGTTCAAATGGCGGTGGAATTATCATAACGCGTCCCGATCGACGGAGTTTTCCACAGCTTTTGCATCGAAATACGTGATCGCCTGAACAAAAACAATTGATTTTTCTCTGCGAGCGGGATGGAATAGCCTCCCTTCCGGCAATAAATGGGGTCTAGCACGTCCGTTGTACTGAGGGCACCGAAGAAAAACTGTCTGTGCTTGTCCACCGCGCGAACGCGGCAGCGATAGCGGACGTGTATCCCGCGATTCGAACAGGAGAGATACCGGATGACGCTAAGAGCTAGGACTCTTGTTGGAACGTTTGGCTTCTTCGTTTTCTTCTCATTCGTTCTCGCAAATTCCGCTTGTGCTCAACAAACTCTCGGCGGGATCACCGGAGTCGTCACCGATCCTTCGGGTGCGGCGATTCCGAACACAACGGTCACAGCCGTCGAAGACCAAACGCAACTCACCCGCTCGCAAACAACGGATTCGGTCGGCGCTTATACTTTTGTGAATTTGCCGATCGGGAATTACACGCTGACGTTTACGCATGCCTCATTCCAGACGCAGAAAATTCCCTCGATCCTCGTTCAAGCCGACCGCACCGCAACCGTCAACGCCACTTTGAGCGTGGGCGAAGTCAGCACCACGGTTACCGTGAACGAGACCCCTCTCGTCAACGCAGTTGATACCACCAATGGTTATGTCGTCGACAAATCCGAGCTGGAGGCTGTCCCTCTGCCGACAGGTTCCTTTACCGGCGTAGCCATTCTTTCCGCCGGTGTTAACGCTGAGCTTTCCGGCGGCACCGGTGCAAACAGCGGACTCGGCAACGTTCCCATCTGGGCCAACGGCCAGCGTGACACCAGCAATACGTTCCTTTTGAATGGCGTGGACGCGAAGAATTTGTTCAACGGTAAGACTACGAGCCAGGTAACTTCCGCCAGGGTTGTGAACGCCACGGGAGTCAGCACCTCAGCGGCCGTCAGCGCGCTTCCTATCCAGAGCAGCGCTTCTGTTTATCTTGCGATCGGCGAGGCGATTCCTTCACCGGCGCCCGAAACGATTCAGGAACTTCGGGTGAATACGTCCATGTACGACGCGCAGCAAGGTTCCACCAGTGGCGCGCACGTTGACATGAGCACAGTTTCCGGCACGAACGACCTCCACGGAAGCGCGTACGTGCATCGCGGAACAAACTGGTTAAACGCCGATCCATATTTCTACAAGATCGACCCGAACATTCCGGACGACGAAAAAAATCCGGGCCTGCACCGCTATACGGCGGGCGGCACCGTTGGATTCCCCATCATCAAGAACAAGCTCTTTCTATTCACCAGCTATCAGCATACTCGCGCTTCGGACGCCGAAATCGGAATCGGCAGGGTCACCGTGCCCGGTGGGCTTACAGCCGATCGATCACCCGCCGCACTGGCTACCATGGGGAACAACAACAGCCAAGCCGACGTTCTTTTTCTGCCCGATTCGACGCTCAACCCTGTAGTCGGCTTGGGGCCGGGTGATATCAATCCGATCGCCTATACGCTGTTTAACTACACTTTTCCGAGTGGCCCCTATCGCGGCCAATACTTGATTCCGTCTGCGAATCCGAATGCTATCGCGCTGAACACGTCAGACCCGGCACTCATTGAGGCATTCCCCGACGACGCAGAGATACCCGGCACAGCCTATTTCAGGGCTGACCAGGCGGTGGGCGATCTGGACTGGAATCCGAACTCAAGGCACTCTTTTGCCGCCAAGTATTACTATCAGCATGATCCAACCATTGCTCCCTTTGCGTATTCGTCGGTCGCGGGCTTTCCTCAACATCTCGATGCGGGCAGCCAGGTGGTTTCGCTCAATCACACCCAGATCGTAACGCCGAATCTGAGCATCACTGAAACGCTGGGGTTCATTCGTGAAAAGGCGTACAGCACGATTGGCCAGCCATTCACCTCATCGCAGTTGCAGACTGCGTGCGAGGGACTGATCGCAGCCTTGCCGCCGGGCGATCTTGATAGTTCAACGCCAATTGGCCCTAGCGACTGCTATATCAACAACTTCGGCTCTTCCGTTTTCCCCGGCTTAACGATTGTCTGGCCGAGTAACCAGATCATCCCTTCCTATCAGCCTTTGCTGAATATCGGTGCAGGGGCGGAGTCGCAGGGGGCATTTACCGGCGTGTTTCAAAACCGCTGGAACCCCTCCGCCAATGCCATCTGGTCTCACGGCCGCCATACCATCACGTTCGGCGGCAGTTACGAATACACGCAGCTCGATACCCGGGACCGGCGAAATCAATTAGGGATGATCACGTCGCAGGATATTAATCAGTTTCTCCAAGGCGAGCTCATTGATGACTACCTATACTCCATAACTGCCTATCTTTCCGGCAATCCCAACCGCTACTGGCGCGCCAGCGATACGGGCGAGTACATCGAAGACAAACTTCAGCTCCGTCCCAACCTTTCCATCACCGCGGGTTTGCGCTTTGACCGAAATGGCGGCTTGAGTGAGAAGAACGGCAACCTCCTCAACTTCGATCCGAGCAAGTATTCCTACGATCCAACCACAGACACCATCACATCAACCGGTTTGATCGTCGCAGGAAATAGTCCGCACAGGACGGCCGGCGTGAGCGACTCAACCCTCACAGGGCGGCAGTGGGGTTTTGCGCCACGTCTCGGCGTGGCATGGAGCCCGAAGATGTTCGACTCCAAAGTTGTCGTTCGAGCGGGCTGGGGAATGTATTACGACCGCGGCGAACTCTTCACTTATCTCTCGCCCGGCGTCGCCCAGAGCATCACGCCTAGTGGGCCCTTCGGCATTGACCAGCAACAGCCTTTTGTGGGCACACAGTTCTGTCCGACGGAGTTTCCTGGCACTTTTGAAACTTGCACGTCCACCCTCTCGAATCCGTGGGGACCGACCCTGCAGCCTCCGCCTACGGGGGATCCAACCACGATTGCCGCGACCGGAATTTTACCCAACGCCGCAGATCTTGAGGGCGGCGCCATTCCATTTTATTTAACCGTTTACGGGCGGAACAATAAGCTTCCCTATACCATGAACAGCACGGTCGACGTTCAGTGGCAGCCGCGCAGCGATCTGATGATCGATATTGGTGGCGTTGACGCCCTCGGGCGGCATGAGATCATCCCGATTCCGTTCAACCAACCGAGAATTGCGTCGCCGGAAAATCCGTTGTGCGGCCCGGCTGCTGTCTGCGCTGACCCGGCAGATTCGCCGCACGCTCAGTATTACACCTACGGCTACACCGTTCAGTCGACTTCGGGTTGCGGTTACGACGGTTGTCCGCTCGAGCTGCCAAACGGGCAGTTCATGCAAAACAACTCCGAGGGAGGCAACCTCGACGAGCGCGTTCCCTATATCGGCTATGCGGGCGAGTCGCTGTCATACGACGCCGTGGGAGTATCGGCTTACAATGCCCTCCAAGTGCACGTTGAAAAGCGTCTGAGTCACGGCCTTCAGGGTGGCTTTTCCTATACCTACTCGAAGTCGCTCGACGAGCAAAGCGCACTCGGACTTTTCTATAACGGCAGCAATCCTCTCGATGTGCACGGCGGATACGCCCCATCGGATTTCGACCGCACGCACGTCTTCACCATCAACTATCACTACGACCTTCCCACCCTCGCGTCAGCCAATTCATGGGAAGGCAAAGTGGCGAATGGATGGAGCCTCGAGGGCATTGTGATCCTTCAGAGCGGGCAGCCCTATAGCGTCATCGACTACTCCGGGGCGGTGGGCAGCGTCTTCTACGGAATTTCAGACGGCATCACGAATCCGATCGTTCCGCTCGCTCCCGGCTGCACGCCGAAAAGCGCGGAGACCGGCGCGATCGGCAACAACTTCGATTTTCCGGCGCTCAATGCCGCCTGCTTCACGGTTCCATTGCTTACTCCGGGCGTTGTGGGACCCTACAACGGTTCCATTCCCGCCGACGCGATTCCGCCCGGCGATACTTTCGAAACGAATTTCCTTCCCAACGGCGGGCAGCGCAACATTTTTCGGCAGTCCTGGCAAAAAAACGCTGACCTTTCGATTTTGAAAGTTACGCGGATCACGGAGCGCGTCAGCCTGAAGTACAGCTTCGATATTTTCAATTTGACGAATCATCCCAGTTTTGACATCCCGATAGACAATATCGATCAGAACCTGGCGTTTAACTCGGAGCCCGTGGAGGGTACGACCGTCTTGGCCTCCGGTTGCGGCACCCCCGCTGCAACCAACGGCTTCTATTACTGTCCCTCAGGTCTCGGGCAAGTTGCCAAGACCATCGGCAGCTCGAGGCAGATTCAAATGTCGCTGAGCCTGCTCTTCTAGGCGTCGCGGCACCGCGGAGCAAAACGGCAGCCCCAGCCCGCTGCCGTTCCAGTTCCTTGAATTTGGCGAATCCAGGCACTGCTTCGCCGTGCGGCCGTGTCCCTTTAGTGGCAAAATAAATCGATTTCAATTCCTCCGGCAGAACCACACAGGATTTGCCCGAGAGGGTAGCGTGGACCTTTTAGTCAGCGGCGGCACCATCGTCACCATGGACCCCGACCGCCGTGTGATCGAGGACGGCGCCGTGGCGATCGAAGCCGATACGATCGCCGCCGTCGGCGCGCGGACGGAACTCGAGAGCCGCTACGCGAAATGCCGCAAGCTCGATGCGCGCTGGACGCTCGTGCTTCCCGGCATGATCAACGGCCACGCGCACGCTGCGATGAGCCTTTTTCGCGGCATTGCGGACGATCACTCGCTTGACGACTGGCTCCAAAAATATATTTTCCCCGCCGAAGCACGCAACGTAACCGAGGATTTCGTGCTATGGGGCACGCGGCTCGGCGTGCTGGAAATGTTGCGCGGCGGCGTCACAACGTTTGCGGACATGTATTACTTCGAGGACGTGGTCGCGCGCGTCACGAAAGAAGCCGGCATGCGCGGTATTCTTGGCGAGACCATTCTCGATTTTCCCGCGCCCGATAATCCTTCACCCGCTGCCGCGTTCGAATACACGCAAAATTTCATCGACCGCTGGAAGGGCAACCCGCTCATCACGCCGGCGGTTGCTCCGCATTCGATCTATACGCTTTCCGAACAAACGCTGCGCGATTCCGCCGCGCTCGCGCGCCGCAATGCCGTTCCGATTCTGATCCATCTCGCCGAAGCGCCGTTTGAAAGCCGCCGCAGCCAGGAGCAACACAAGCTTTCGCCCGTCGCCTATCTCGAAAGCATCGGCGTGCTTGGTCCCGACGTGATCGCCGCGCATTGCGTCTGGGTCGATGCAAAAGACATCGCCACTCTGGTGAGGCTCGGCGTCGGCTCGATTCATAATCCTTCGAGCAACATGAAGCTCGCTTCCGGCGTGATGCCGGTTGTCGATCTGCTGGCAGCGGATGCCGCGGTCGGGCTCGCAACGGACAGCGCCGCGAGCAACAACAATCAGGATTTGTTCCAGGAAATGAACATCGCCGCGAAATTGCAGAAAGTCACGCGAATGGATCCACGCGCGCTGCCAGCGCAGCAAGCCGTTGAGCTGGCCACAATCCGAGGCGCTCAGGCTCTGCACCTCGATCAGCAAATCGGTTCGCTCGAGGTCGGCAAGCAAGCGGACATTGTTTTAATCGGCACAGGCGCTACGCATTCCACGCCGATGTACAACGTCTATTCGCAGCTCGTCTACGCGCTCAATGCGCATGACGTGCGCACCGTGATCATCGCGGGAAAAGCTGTGATGGAAGACCGCGTGATGCACACGATGGATAAGCCCGGCATCCTCGCCAAGGCCCACGAATATCAGCGCAAAGTCGCCGAATCGCTGATCGTCGCTCCGGTCATCTGATTTCGGAACACAATTTCCGACCCGGCTCGTACCGCTAGAATTTTCACGGCTCTGCGCTAATCTCCATATCCGCATCACAAAACGCGAGTTTGTCATCCCAAGCGAAGCGAGGGATCTGCTTTTGCTTTTCAACTCCGGATCATCTCAGGGTCATCGTGCCCGTTTACGTGGAAAAGCCCTCGCGGTAAAATCCCCGTCTCAGACCTCAGCACATCGGAGCCGCCCATGATTGCGCGCGTGACCCGATACCTTGTTCGTCCCGGAAAAGTAGACGAATTCATTGCCACCGTGCAAAGCCTCAGCGCCTCGCTTGACGGCAGGAAGGGCTTTCATTTTCTTCTAGTGCTTCGTGACGAAGATCCGGAAAGCCGGGAACTCACCACGCTTTCCTTATGGGATTCCATGCAGGACATTAAGAATAGCGACGCCGACGCGAGCTACTATACCGCCGTCAAGCAGCTGATGGTCATCTGCGAAAGCTTCGATCCCATGCACGGCCACGAAGTTCTCTTCGCCAAATTCGCAAATAAGCCCCCGCGGTAGCGTTTTGTTTCGCTGATTGAAATTCACAATCACGATTCGTGCGGGGTTTTCGTAACTGTGGCCTTAAGCGACGTAAGCGCCCGGGCCGGTTTTGTGGCCCGGGAAGCCCCGGCAGCCTCGGACGACCATCGTGCGCGCGTGTCGAGGCGCCGGTTCTCAGCGTTGGGGAAGCCCCCCGGCCTGTGCCGGGGGCTCTTGCTCACACGACAGGATCCGGCTCACCGGCTGACCTGGACGCTGGTTCCTCCGGCGCCAGGGCCGCTAATGCGGGCGCCTTCACCGTTCGAGACAACCTTCACCCAAAGCGCGTCCTTGCCCTTGTAGTACGAGGTGACGCTGGCCTTGCGCAGCGCATCCAGGCTGTCCTCCGGCGTACCCGAGGCTGCAGTCGCGAATCCCGGCAGCTCGAAGATCACCCACGAGCCGCTATCGAGTTCGCTCAGCTGCAGTGCCACGGACGGCCTTTCGGTGGTCACCTTGATCTCGGTGCCGGCGCGTATGTTGGTTGCACCGGTTAGGGTGAACTCCTTACCGTTGCGGCTGAGAATGACTGGCGGCTGGGGAGGTCCGCTGGGCCGGCCAATCACCGAGCCGGGATCGCGACTACGAACTGCCGCCATCCCCGGACGGGCTGGGCCGTTACCGGCGGGTGCGCTGGGACCCGCTTGTGCGGTTCCGGCAGGGGCTGCGCCAGTGGCGCCTCTGGCAGCGGGGATACCCGGGAAACCGCCGCCGTCGCCGGGGCCGCCAACGGCCAAGCGTCCGACATCGCCCTTGCACACGGCGGCATTCCAGGTCGGCTTGATCTCACAGGCGTCGTCAATGGCCATTCCGTCCTCTTGGTCATTGATCAGAATGTAGGAGTCCGGGACACCGGTGACCGAGCCGTCAACATCGTGAAACACCGATGTCTTGTAGCTCCCATTGCCGTAATCATCGTTGGTCCACTTGTTCTCCATCGGCGGGAAATACACCGGCTTGGCATTGATGAATTTGGCGCGCTGTACAGTGTTATTGGAGCTCATTCCGAAGCTGGTAAACAGCAGGTAAGAGATCGCTCCGGTCTTGCGGGTGGCGTTGTCCTGGTAATTCACGAAGGTGTCGTTGTCCAGCTCATGACGGTAGTCGTAGAACTCGTAGCCGCGGATCGGGAAGTCCGGGATTGTGGGCTCCGGCAAGCTGCGGCCGTACGCCACCTCAGCCGGCGTGCTGGGGTTGCCGATGTTCTCAGTCTCCCCCACGAACAGCGAGTCGACCACGCGTGACGTAAAGTCGGAACGGCCGAAGTTGCCGGAGGCATGCGTGTAGCCGATGGCGTTGTCGGCCAGCTTCAAATTCCTGAACGTGTCCATCTCACCGCGGGCCCACATTCCGCTGTTCCGGTTCTTGTAGGAGGTGAAATCCTCGATGACCGTCTCCACGATGGGGCTGTTCGCGTCCGCCGGATTGGCCAGGGCCATATGGCCGCCGGGCCTGATATGTCCGTTGGGCTCTGGGCCGCGGTCGAACATGAAACCGTCAAAGTTCGAATGCGCGGTGTTGCCCTTGAATTCCCGCAACCGCATTCGACGCGGCCAGGTGGTCTTGCTGACCTCCGAACCTTCGAACGCGCCGGTCGGATGCTGCGGCAATGCGAGCCAGAAACCGGTGGCCTCGGACCCCGCGGCCACGTTGTCCCGGAAAATATTGTCCGGATTGGTGATCCAGAAAGTCGACGCCGTGTTGTCGGAAGGGAT
>JASHRM010000275.1 GCA_030037315.1 Candidatus Acidiferrales bacterium | reverse complement strand
TCCAGGACAATTTTCACGGCTTCGGCATAGATGCGATGCTCTTCACGCAAAATTCGGGCAGACAACGTGTCCGCAGTATCCGAGTCCTGAACCGGCACGACGGCCTGCAAAATGATCGGACCTGCATCGAGATTCTCATCCACGAAGTGAACCGTGCAGCCTGAAAATTTTACTCCGTGCTCGAGCGCCTGTCGCTGTGCCTCAAGTCCCGGAAACGCAGGCAGGAGCGACGGATGGATATTCAGGATTCGCTCGCGAAAACTCTGCACGAAATACGGCGAAAGCAGACGCAGATATCCAGCCAGACACACGAGATCGACTTGTTTTTCGCGCAATACCTGCACAACCTGTCGATCGTACGCTTCACGCTCGAGGCCCTTAGACGGAATTACAACCGCGGGAATGCCTCGCGCGCGCGCTTTGGCAATGCCCGGCGCGTTTTCCTGATGGCTTATGGCGATCACGATTTCGGCATCCGGAATGCGGCCGTCGGCTGCGCCCTCGGCGAGCGCTTCGAAGTTCGATCCGCGCCCGGAAAGCAGCACGCCGATGCGTTTTTTCATGACGGGTGAAATTAGCATAGATCAGGAGTCGGACAAAACGGCGGGGAGCTGGAATCGTCAGGAACAAAACACGTGAAGAGGAGAACCCGGAAAAAACGCGGGCGTGACGCCCTTCGACTGCGCTCAGGACAAGCCCGCGCTACGAGGTGAATGGCGATTCAATGCAAGGTCGCCCGCAGGCAGGATCAGGAGGTGACCGGCGTGCCGGCCCGCCACAGGCGAGCAAGCTGCGCCCCTGCAAATTCCAAACCGTTGGCAACGAGGAGCAGGATTCAGTTGTTAGAGAGACAGTTCGCCGCGGTAGACGACGCGGGGTTTGGCGCGCGCGGCGCGCTCGATACGGCCGATCAGGAAAAATTTCTCGCGGCGGCGCTTCAATTCAGACTCCACGCGCGAAATCTGTTTTGGCGGAACAATCAGAATCATCCCCACGCCGAGATTGAACGTTTTCAGAAGTTCTTCGCGGTCCATTTTCCCAATGCGAGCGAGATAACGGAAGATTGGCAGAACGGGCCAGGAACCGAGGTCGACTACCGCCTGGACGTTGCGCGAGAGGGCACGAGGCAAATTCCCCGTAATTCCTCCGCCCGTAATATGCGCCATGGAGGTGATCCAGCCGCGATCCAGAATAGTCTTGAGCAACGGCCAATAGGCCCGATGAGGTTTCAAAAGCTCGGCGCCAATTTTGTTGCGTACTTCCGCGACATAGCTGTTGGGTCCGAGTTTGGCGACTTCGAAAACGAGTTTGCGAGCCAGCGAGTAGCCATTCGTGTGGAGTCCGGTCGAGGGCAGCGCGAGCAATAGATCGCCATGACGCACGCGGCGCGGATCGAGAATCCTGGCACGTTCCACGGCTCCGACGATGAATCCTGCCAGATCGTATTCACCCGGCTGGTACACATCCGGCATTTCGGCGGTTTCGCCGCCGATGAGGGAGCACCCGGCTTGCCTGGCGGCGCGGCTCATGCCTTCGATGATTTGCTCGAGGACGGCCGGGTTCAGCTTGCCCATGGCGATGTAATCGAGGAAGAAGAGAGGCTCGGCACCCTGAGTGAGGATGTCGTTCGCACAGTGATTCAGGATGTCGGCGCCGACGGTGGAATGGATCCCGGTGGCGAATGCGATTTTGAGTTTTGTGCCGACGCCATCCGCGCTGGCGACTAAGACGGGATCGCGCCAGCGCTTCTGGTCGAGCGCGAAAAGGGAGCCGAAGCCGCCGACAGGCGCGAGGACGCCGCGGCGAAACGTCTTCGCGGCCATGGCAGCGATGCGGCACTTGGCTTCGTCCGCCACGGAAATGTTTACGCCGGCATCGGAGTAGCGCATAGCGTGGCTTTTTCCCTTGAAGCGAAACGGCGAATTATACACCCGCGACGGAGATGTTTCGGCGCCTGAGATCCCTCGCCTCTCGCCGGCATCCTGCCTGTGGGCGCTTAGAATGACGTGCGGGAACAGGTCGTCTTAAAAGCGCAGCTCTGCCGTGAACAGACAGACCCAGCGGGTTTTAGCTGCTGCGAATCGGCTAAGTTAAGTAGGATTTTGAAATTTCCGAGATGGTGCGCGCGCCTGCGAGGCGCATGGTCATCTCAAGCTCGCCATCGAGGTGCTGGAAAACGGTTTGCACTCCCTGCCAGCCGCCTAAAGCCAGTCCGTACATCAGCGGTCGGCCCACGGCAACCGCATTCGCGCCGACGGCGAGGGCTTTGAAAACGTCCTGGCCGCGACGAATGCCGCCGTCGATCAGAATCACGCCGCGGCCGCGTACGGCTTCGACGATCTTGGGCAGGACGGTAATCGTGGCCGGCACGTCATCGAGCTGCCGGCCGCCGTGGTTGGAGACTTGCACGCCGGCGCAGCCGCGTTCCATGGCTATCGAAGCGAGCTCGGGCGACATTACGCCCTTGATGAGAACCGGCAAGCCGGTCGTTTTGCGGGTGAATTCGACATCGTTCCAATCAAGGTCGCTCTTAAAGCCGCCTGTGCCGTAGGCGCTGCTGCGCCCGGCGAAATTTGCGGCAGGCAACGGCGAGCGGAAATGGTTTCGGCGGTCCGTTTCGCGATTGCTTGCGACCACGGTATCGACGGTGAAGACGATTGCGAGATAACCTGCGGCTTTTGCGCGCTGCAACAGCTCGGTTGCGGCCCCCCGATCGGACGGCATGTAAAGCTGAAACCATTTTGGGCCGCTGCCGGCTTTGGCGATTTGCTCGAGCGAGAAATTCGACGGGGTGGCGGCAATATAGAGGGTGTCAGCCGCGGCGGTACCCTTCGCCGATCCGATCTCGGCCGTCGCGTGGGCCATGCCATGCGCGCCCATGGGAGAAAGAACGATCGGCATCGAAAGTTTCGCGCCGAGCAAAGTAATGGAGCGATCGGCGGTGCTGTAGCCGGAAAGGTAGTGCGGCTTGATCGTGATGCGCTTGTAGGCAGCCTCATTTTCGCGCTTTGTCCACTCGTCTCCGGCAGCGCTGGAGATGTAGCCGAAGCCGCCGGGTGGAATCACCTTCTGCGCGGCGGGTTCGAGCTCGCGCAGGTTGATGATGTCGATCGGTTTGATTTCCGTAGGCGCTGGATAACCTGGAACGGTGATCACTTCATCGGTTGATGCGGCCTGTTGCTGGGGCTGCGCAGCGGCATGTATCGGGATGGCGGCTTGCGCAAGCCTGGGCAGGCTGGCCGAGAGCGTTACGGCCGCGGCAGTCGCGGACAAGAAATCGCGCCGGTTTCGATTCATGGTGTTGTCTCCTCGGTCGAAGTCGCGCGGATGATAGCACGATGACAGCAGTCAGGAAGTCAGCTGGAATCCGGTCAGTCAGATTTTGGGAAGGACGATGCCCTGCTGCGATTGGTATTTGCCCTTTTTGTCCTTGTAGGAAATCTCGCAGACGTCATCGGAAGCGGATTCAAAGAAGACAACCTGGCAGAGGCCTTCGTTCGCGTAGATGCGGGCGGGAAGCGGAGTGGTGTTGCTGATTTCAAGCGTGACGAAGCCTTCCCATTCGGGTTCGAAAGGAGTGACGTTCACGATGATGCCGCAGCGCGCGTAGGTGGATTTGCCGACGCAAATCGTCAGCACGTTGCGCGGGATGCGGAAAAATTCCACGGAGCGCGCGAGTGCGAAGGAATTCGGCGGAACGATGCAAACGTCTCCCTTGAATTCCACAAAAGATTTCGCATCGAATCGCTTTGGATCGACGATCGTGGAATTTACGTTGGTGAAGATGCGAAATTCGTCGGCGACGCGCATATCATATCCATACGACGAGACACCGTAGCTGATCACACCATCGCGGACTTGACGGTCCTCAAACGGCTCAATCATTTTGTGTTCCTGAGCCATTTTTCGAATCCATTTGTCCGACTTTACCGACATGCGGGCCTCCAGAGTCCGATTGATTTCACGCGAAATGATTCAGGAAACGGCGAAGGACTTGGCAGTCTATTACACAGCCCTGTGCTTGACAACCTGCAAACCCCTTGTCTAGCATGGAGTTCCGGCCACGTTCGCATTCCCGGAGGAAGTTGTGATCAAGCTCGACATTGTTAACGCCATCGTACAAAAGACGAATATAACCCGAACCAAAGCTGAACAAGCGGTGGAAACCGTCTTCGAAGCCATGAAAACCGCGCTGGGACGCGGACAACGCATCGAGTTGCGGCGTTTCGGGGTTTTCAACGTCAAGCCCCGGAAGACCGGAATCGGGCGCAACCCGCGGACCGGCCAGCAGGTTAACATCCCGCCCGGGAAAGCAGTCCGCTTCAAGCCGGGCAAAGAACTCCAGGCGCTTCCGGCTCCGGCATCAAAGAACTGAATCGCGAGCGTACTACCGTCGACACCGTCGGGTTGAAACAATCGATTTGCGCCCGAAGGCATTTCAGTTCGTGAAACAGGTGCATCCAATTCGCATGCGAATCACCGTGGGCCGGGCATGACCGACGGAAATGGACACCAGGAGATGCCGGCGGAGGTCATCGAGCATCGCCTGCCGTATCTGGTTGAGCCGCGGCAGGTCGATCTTCGGCAGCGGCGCCGTCCCATCTGGCCGGCGTTGATTTTGTTTTTGCTGACGGTGATTTCGACGCTGGCTGTAGGCGCGGAGTTCGCGCAATCATACGCGCAAAACCGCGAACCCTTTTCGGGCAGCCAGGATCCGCTGTCGCTGATGACGCTGCCTTTCAAGCATCCAGCCATGCTGCGGCTCGGGGTTCCGTTTTCTTTCACGCTGCTGCTGATTCTTTTCGCGCACGAGATGGGGCACTACGTGGCGTGCAAGATTCACCACATCGACGTCAGCTACCCGTATTTCATTCCGGCGCCGACAATTTTGGGAACGTTTGGCGCGTTCATTCGAATCCGTTCACCAATTACGACGCGGCGGGCGCTATTCGATGTGGGGCTGTCGGGACCGGTCGCCGGTTTTGTGTTTGCGCTGCCGGCAATGGCGATGGGAGTGGCGACCTCGAAAATCGTTCCGGGCGCCGAAGACAGCGCGGCGATCGTTTTCGGGCATCCGCCGCTCATGCGTCTTTTCAGCGCGCTATTTCACCCGGATGCGGATGTGACGACGCTGTTGCTGAATCCGGTGGGGCGCGCGGCGTGGGTCGGGCTTTTCGTGACGGCGCTAAATTTGCTTCCCATCTGGCAGCTGGACGGCGGGCACATTCTTTTCAGCATTGCGAGCCGCTGGCATCGGACGATTTCGTTGGTGCTTGCAGCGGGGCTGCTGGCGATGGGGAGCCTCAGCCCGATGTGGTATATCTGGGGCGGGCTGTTGCTGGTGCTCTCGCTGCGATTTCGTCATCCGCCGGTTTACGATGATTGGCCGCTTGATCCCAAGCGAAGGATCTGGGCGGCGCTTGGCGTGGCGATTTTTCTGTTGTGTTTCACGCCGTGGCCGGCGCGCTGAAGGGCGAATCGATCAGAGCCGCTCTCCTACGACAAGCTCGTGGGGTCGACGTCGACGATGACGCCGGTGGCGGGAATTTCTTTCACGGCGCAGAAATCCAAAGCGGCGGCGAGGACTTTGCCCAGCATCGCGCGGTGCGGCGATTTCAGCACGAACTGGAATCGGTAGTCACGGCGCAAGCGGGCTATAGGGGCAGCGGCGGGCCCCAGAATTTTCACCTGCTGTTTTTCAAAAGGCGCAAAGCAATTCGCAAGCGCCCGCGACCAGCGAATCGCGTTTTCGATTTTTCGATCGCGCACGATCACATTTGCCAGCGCGGTGAACGGCGGATAGCGCAGCATGCGGCGGAAATGCGCTTCCTTCTCGTAAAACGAAACATAGTCCTGCTGGACCGCGAATTGAATGGCGTAGTGTTCGGGATAAAAGGTTTCGACCAAGACTTCGCCTGAGAGCTCGCCGCGCCCCGCGCGTCCTGCAACCTGAGTGAGCAACTGGAAGGTGCGCTCCGCTGCGCGAAAATCGGGGCGGCCCAGCGCCAGGTCGGCGGCAACGACGCCAACGAGCGTGACGCGGTGAAAGTCGTGGCCCTTCGCCACCATCTGCGTGCCGACCAGGACGTCGATTTCGCCCTTCGCAAACGCGCCAAGTACCTGCTGGTATTCGCGCTTGGTGCGAACCGTGTCGCGGTCCAGACGCCCGATGCGCGCGGCGGGGAACTGCTCGCGCAAAT
>JASHRM010000022.1 GCA_030037315.1 Candidatus Acidiferrales bacterium | reverse complement strand
TTTACGGATTTCCACGGCGAGGAGCCCGGGAAAATCCATCACATCACAGTGGCTGATTTACCGGCGCCATACGCAACAAAATCTTCCGCAGTATTCTCGCGCCCCGTGCCACGAGGCGACCTATGGCCAAAAGCCCCTGCCGGTTTTAAGGTCACGCTCTACGCCACGGACCTGAAAACCAGCGAAGGCAGGGCGATGGCCCCGCGGACCATCATAAAAGCTCCCAACGGCGATCTTTTCGTCGCTTCGACGAACACCGGAAAAATCTTCGTATTTCGCGGGATGACCGCTGACGGCAAGGTGCAACAGGTTGAAGAATTCGCCACAGGCCTGAGCCTGCCATTCGGTCTAAGGTTCTACCCGCCGGGAAAAAATCCAGCATACCTTTATGTGGGAGATACGAACGCCGTTGTGCGGTTCCCTTATAAAGAAGGCGACCTGAAAGCGACCGGGCCTGCCGAAACCGTGGTTCCGGATTTGCCCGCTGGACCGAATCATTTCGCACGCGGCGTCGCATTCTCGCTTGACGGCAAAAAGATGTACATCTCCGTCGGTTCACATTCGAATGTGGCTGATATCGATACGGACAAGAGCGAGTACCATCGTGCCGACATTCTTGTGGCGAATCCGGACGGCTCGGATTTGCAAGTGTACGCGACCGGCATTCGCAACGGCTCCGGCCTAACCGTGGATCCCAAGACGGGCGAGTTGTGGACATCGGTGAATGAACGCGACGAGCTTGGGGATAACCTGCCTCCCGATTACATCACTCACGTTCAGGATGGCGGATTTTATGGCTGGCCATGGTATTACACCGGCGGAATTCCCGATCCTCGTTTTCCCGGCAAGCATCCCGAGCTTCAGAGCAAGGCTATCGTGCCTGACGTTCTGCTCGAACCCCACAATGCTTCCTTGAACATCACATTCTACGAGGGCAAGCAGTTTCCCAAGCAATACGACGGGCAACTTTTCGCCGCGGAACACGGCTCGTGGAACCGCTCCGTGCGAACGGGATACGAAGTCATAATGGTCCCGATGAAAAATGGTAAAGCTGTTGGCGATTACGAAGATTTCCTAACGGGCTTCGTCACGGATCAAGGCGAATGCTGGGGACGGCCCGTGGGAGTCGCTGCCGCTGAAGACGGCTCACTTATGGTGACGGATGATGGATCGAACTCGATCTGGCGAGTTACGTACGAAAAGAAATAGACCAGAAAAATCCGTCAACCTCTTCGGAGTCCGCGCATTTCCGCGCATCCGCCCGCTGGGAATTCTGGCAATGGCAGGATTCCTGGCGGGCGGTTGTGCCGTTGGCCCCAACTATGTCAAGCCGACGACCGAGGTTCCATCGAACTACAAAGAGGAACCCGAGAATTTCAAGCAAGCGCAGCCGAGCGATGCAATCGCCAAAGGCCAGTGGTGGGAGGTTTACGACGACCCACAGCTGAATGCGCTCGAACAGCAAGTCTCGGTCTCGAATCAGTCTCTAAAAGCCGCCCAGGAACAGTTCGAACAGGCGCGCGCGGCGGTCCGCATTGCGCGCGCAGCTTACTACCCCAGCGTCAGTGCAGAGCCGGCAGTTGCACAATACAGGCAGTCCCAGAATCGTGCGCTCTACGGAGTGCCATCACCCGTAAATTACACGGATATACTGCTGCCGCTCGATTCTTCCTGGGAACCGGATGTCTGGGGCAAGGTGCGCCGCACGGCCGAAGCCGCTCGCTCGCAGGCCCAAGCGTCTGCTGCCGATCTGGCGAACACGGCTTTGAGCCTGCATGCGGAACTCGCGATGGATTATTTCCAGATGCGCGGGCTCGATTCGCAGAAGCAGCTTCTCGATTCCACCGTCGCTGCATACGAAAAAGCACTTGACCTTACGCAGAGCCGCTACAAAGGCGGCGTCGCTTCCGCGGTTGACGTGGCACAAGCTCAAACCCAGCTCGAAACCACCCGCGCGCAAGCCGAGGATGTTGAGGTTCAGCGCAGCGCCTACGAGCATGCGATTGCAGTATTGGTCGGAAAGCCGCCAGCCGAATTTAGCCAAGCGCCACTGCCCTTAACAGGACCGCCTCCGGTCATCCCCACAGGACTACCATCCGATTTGCTCGAGCGGCGCCCGGATATCGCTTCAGCCGAAAGGCAAGTTCAGGCTGCGAATGCACAAATTGGTGTTGCCCGCGCCGCCTACTTTCCGGTTTTCTCGATTACGGGCGGAGGCGGATTCGAAAGCGGCACGATCGTCAATATCCTCGCAGGCCCCAGCGGATTTTGGTCGCTTGCGGGTTCGGCCGCCGAACTGATTTTCGACGGGGGCCAGCGTCGCGGCGTGTCTGAACAGGCGCGCTCGGCTTACCGGGAATCCGTCGACAATTACCGCCAAACTACACTAAACGCTTTTCAAGAAGTGGAAGATAATCTGGCTGCTCTTCGCATTCTTGAGCAGGAAGCAAAAACTCAAGACCAAGCTGTAGCAGCGGCAGAGCATTCCCTGGACCTCTCGAACACCCGGTATCGAGGTGGCGTAGCCAGTTATCTCGAAGTGACCACGGCACAGAGCGCAGCTCTAGGTGACGAGCGCGCCGCGGTAGATCTCCTGACCCGGCGCATTACCGCCAGCGTGCTGTTGATCAAGGCTCTCGGCGGCGGGTGGAACGTCTCCCAGCTTCCGCGTCCTTCGATGTAGGATGCTGCCGTGCCGCGTTCTCGCGGCGCGCGATGACTTCTCTCACGAAACGAATCTGTGTCCCCGCGCTGGCAGCCGCCGCGGTGCTCCTGTGGCTTGCGAGCCGTGCGTCCGCCGATTCGTCGTCACCTACAACTGCACTTGTGCCGTTGCACGATGGTTGGGCGTTGCAGTCCTCTTGCAAAGTGCAGGCAACGGGCGCACAGATATCCATACCGGGCTTTTCAATAACTGGCTGGCACAAGACATCCGTTCCCTCCACGGTGTTGGCCGCGCTGGTCGCCGATGGCACCTACGCTGATCCATACTTCGGCGAGAATCTGCGATCGATTCCCGGCACGAATTATCCGATCGGCAAAGATTTTTCCCTTCTGCCTATGCCGAAGGACAGCCCGTTCCGGTGTTCATGGTGGTATCGGATCGAATTTGCAACACCGAAAGACGCGGCAGACGAACGCGTTTGGCTGGACTTTGACGGAATAAACGATCGCGCCAATATCTGGCTCAACGGCCGCCAGATCGCTGGCTCGCAAGCAGTGGCCGGCATGTTTCGCAGTTATGAATTCGATGTGAGCCGATTTCTTCGCCCGAACGGACCAAATGCGCTCGCCGTTGAGACGATTGCCCAAACGCCTGCCGATCTCGGCATCGGCTGGAACGATTGGAATCCCATGCCTCCAGACAAGGACATGGGACTCTGGCGCGGCGTTTCGCTGCGTGCAACCGGCGTCGTCAAGATTGAATTCCCCGCAGTCGGAACGCACTTTCCCCGTTCATCGCTCGACCAGGCTGACTTGACCGTGATCGCGCAGTTGCGCAATGACAGCGCGAAGCCCGTTTCCGGTGTGCTCGAAGCAAATCTCGAAGGCCACACCATTCTGAGCAACATCGTCTTGCACGCGAACGAGACTCGCGATGTGCGGCTGACTCCAGATGCGTTCCCGGAGTTGCGCGTGCGTGATCCCCAGTTGTGGTGGCCGCGCCAAATGGGTACGCCTGCCTTGCGCCAGTTGTCCCTTCGTTTTCTGATCAACGGCAAAGTTTCCGACGCCGCGTCAACCCACTATGGAATTCGCGACGTCAGTTCGGAACTGGATGCGCAGGGTCATCGTGCGTTCCGAGTAAACGGGAAGAAGCTGCTGATTCGCGGCGGCGAGTGGGCGCCCGATATGATGCTGCGCGAATCTGGCGAGCGGATGCAAGCTCAGTTTGCGTACATCAACGATCTGAATCTCAATGCCATTCGGCTGGAAGGAAAGCTTGAATCGGACGATTTCTACGATCTAGCCGACGAAGAAGGCGTCCTGATCATCGCTGGCTGGAACTGCTGTGATTTCTGGATGCAATGGCCGAAGTGGAAACCGGCGGACATTGAAATCGCGGCCGAATCTCTCCGGTCGCAGATTCTGCGAATGCGCAGCCACCCCAGCATGCTCGTTTGGCTGAATGGCAGCGATGAGCCCCCGCCTGGCAATGTGGAGCGCGCTTACATCAAAGTGTTGCACGAGGCTGCTTGGCCAAATCCCTATCTCTCGTCCGCGTCGGCCGATTCGACTCCCATGTCCGGTCCTACGGGAGTGAAAATGGCGGGACCCTACGATTACGTTCCGCCGGACTATTGGCTCTCTGACACAAAGAACTTTGGCGGCGCTTTCGGATTCGCCACCGAAATTTCGCCCGGACCTGCGATTCCTCCTTTTGCCAGTTTGAGGCAGATGTTGCCGGCGGCCGATACATTGCCCGGAGATCCGGTTTGGAATTATCACGCTGGCGGCGAAAGATTCACCGATCTTCGCCATTTCGACGAAGCCATGCGCGCGATCTACGGCCCGCCGCATGGTATTGACGACTACGAACGCAAGGCGCAAGCGATGGCCTACGACTCTGAGCGCGCCATGTTCGAAGCCTATTCGCGGAACAAATACCGCTCGACCGGCGTGATTCAGTGGATGCTCAACAACGCGTGGCCTTCGCTGATCTGGCATCTTTGGGACTATTATCTTCAGCCGGCCGGCGGATATTTCGGGACTAAAAAAGCGTGCGAGCTGCTACACGTGCAGTATTCCTACGACAATCGCAGCGTCGCGGTGGTGAACAGCACATACCAGCCCGTGGCAAATCTCACCGCTTCCGTTGAGATCTATGATGCGGATTTGCGAGCGCGCTTTCTGGATCACGCCGGCGTAAGCATCGCCGCGGATTCCGTGGCAGATGTGCTGACAATTCCGGAAAAGGCTTTCGAGCCTGCCTCAGCGATTTTCTTCATGAAGCTCACGCTGGAAGACGCTGACGGAACGATGGTCAGCCGCAATTTCTATTGGCTCTCTCCCAGGAAAAACGTTTACGACTGGTCGAGGACCGACGCTTACACCGAGGTGTCTTCGTACGAAGATTTGACGGCTCTTCAGTCGCTCCCAAAAGTTGGCTCACTGACGGCGACCGCAATCATCGACGAAGGCAGCAGTTCTGCAGTTCATGTACAGATCGAAAATCCCACCGATCATCTCGCTTTCCAAATTCATCTCGGCATTCGGCACAGCGGCGATACCAAAGAAATTCTCCCCGTGCTCTGGGACGATAACTACATCAGTCTTCTTCCGCACGAATCGCGCGAAATCACGGCGCGTTTTCGTCGCGGTACACTCCCGGCGAATTCGGAGCTAATCATCGACGGCTGGAATATCCAAACTGCCGCGATTCCCGTAAAGCCTGCCCCCGATAAATCCACGAAGTTCGATGGGGCACACTAATGCCCACAAACGCGGGCGATTCAGCGAACCCCCTTTCGTCGGCGCGCCTGAAACGCTCTCTCACGCTGTGGAACCTGATCATCATCGGCATCGTGATCGTGCAACCGATCGCGCCAATGGGCATTTTCGGCGCGATCAACAATGTTGCCGGCGGGCATGTAGTCACTACGATTCTGATCGCGATGGTGGCGATGCTGTTCACCGCGGTGAGCTACGGGAAAATGGCTCGCGCATATCCCACGGCAGGTTCGGCATACACCTATGTAGGGCAAGAAATTCATCCGGCGCTCGGCTATCTCACCGGCTGGGCGATGGTCATGGATTACGTTCTCAACCCGCTCATCTGCACCGTGATTTCAAGCGAGTTGACACGAAATATCCTGCCGCAAATCCCTTATTGGACGCTCGCAGTGGCGTTTGCCACACTTTTTACGCTGCTTAACCTGCGCGCGGTCCAAACTTCGGCGCGAATCAACGACGCGCTCGCGGCTGGAATGATGATCGTTGTTGCTGTCTTTTTTGTGTTTGTGATTCGGTTCGTCTGGGGCTTACACACGCGTGGATTTGCGTTTTTCACTCAGCCTTTCTACAACGCCCAGACGTTCAATCCGCACTCGGTTCTTCGCGGGACTTCCCTCGCAGTGCTTACCTATATCGGATTCGACGGCATCTCAACGCTATCCGAGGAGGCCGAAAATCCTCGCAAAAACATTTTGCTGGCGACCGTCCTTGTCTGCATCGTAACGGGCATTCTTTCGTCGCTCGAAGTTTATGCTGCGCAGATTGTCTGGGGGCCCAGACCATTTCCGCCGGATATGGTGGAATCCGCGTTCCCGCTTGTGGCGCGACAGGTCGGCGGATTCTTCCTGTTTCATCTTTTGAATTTCACGATCCTGATCGCGAACGTCGGCTCAGGCATGGGCGCGCAACTGGCAGCTGCGCGCTTGCTTTACGGAATGGGACGAAGCGACGCGCTCCCGAAGCGATTTTTCGGGGCCGTCGAAGCGAAACGGCGAATTCCGAGGAACAACGTGGTCCTGATCGGCGCCATTGCCCTGATCGGCGCATTGCTCATCAGCTACGAGCGCGGAGCGGAGCTGCTCAATTTCGGCGCGTTCATCGCGTTCATGGGAGTGAATCTTGCGAGTTTCGTGCGTCACTTCGTTCGTGCTGCGGAAAAGAGTTGGACCAATTTCCTGTTTCCTCTGTTGGGATTCGCGATCTGCTTCTTCATCTGGCTGAACCTCAGCCCACTCGCCAAAATCGCCGGCGGAGCATGGTTAGCCGCCGGGATTCTTTATGGTGCGATTCGAACGAAAGGATTCAAAGCCGATCTGGTGAATTTCGAAATCCCTGAAGAGGCGTGAAGAAAGGGATTAATCCGGCTCCTGCGTCACAATATGCACGTCGACCGCGGGCGCATCGCGAAGAAAGCGATTGATCGTATTCAAGTAGAGAATTTTCCGCCAGCCTTCGACGGCCGTCCTGCCGAAGATCATCTGGGTCACATGCTTTTCGCGAACGAATTGCGCCGCGGCATCAGGCACGCTTTTTCCCTTCAGGCGCACGGCTGTGGCGCCCAAACTTTCCGCGAACTGCAGATTCGCTTCCAGCGATTTCTCGTCCTTGCCATTCAACCTTTCGCCGTCATCCACATGCACTGCATAAAGTTCCGCATCCATCCGCCGCGCCATCCGAGCCGCGCGCGCCAATAGATACTGCGCGCGAGGGTTTGAGCTGATGCACACCGCAATCCGCTCGCGGACCGCCCAGTTCTCCTGAATGTCCTTTTCGTCCATGTAGGACGAAAGGCTGCGATCCACTTGCTCGGCCACTTGCCGCAGCGCCAGTTCGCGCAGCGCGATCAAATTCCCCCGCCGGAAGAAATTCTTCAGCGATTGTTCGACCTTGTCCTGCCGGTAAACGTCGCCCCGACGCATGCGGTTGTGCAGCGCCTCAGGCGTAAGGTCAACCATCACCGTTTCTTCGGAAACTTGCAGCACCCAGTCGGGAACCGTTTCGCGTACTACGACTCCTGTTATCGCGTTTACCGTCGGCGCGATGCTCTCGATATGCTGAATATTCACCGTCGAAAGCACATCGATTTTGGCTTCGAGAATTTCGAGCACATCTTCATAACGCTTGCGGTGCTTGCTTCCGGGGATGTTTGTGTGGGCGAGCTCATCGACCAGCACGACGGCCGGGTGGCGCGCAATGATCGCGTCGACATCCATTTCCTCGAAGAGCGTCCCTTTGTACTCGATTTTTTTGCGCGGCACTACTTCTAGTTGAGGAACCAGCTCGGCGATCCCTTTGCGTCCATGTGTTTCTACCACGCCGATCACTACGTCTTCGCCGCGGCTGTGGCGGCGAATCGCTTCCGTCAACATACTGTAGGTCTTGCCGACGCCTGGTGCGTAGCCGAGGAAAAGCTTCAGCACACCCTTCGTTTTTTCCGGAGGCGCGGTGACGGCCAGCCATTCTTCTGGGGTTCTTTTGGGCACAATTACGCTCGCTTAAGCTCGTGCGCCACTTATAAAAACTTTATGGGTCATATCGTAGAATGGCGGCGTGATCCGGCCTATCGCAATTCGGGGCCTGCAATTCGTGGCTTCTCTTGCCATCGTAGCCGGCATCACGGCCTTCTACCACAAGGTGCTGCCTGTCAATGCCACGACGGTTGCATTGACGTTTCTGCTCGCTATTTTAGCCGTTTCTACTGTTTGGGGCATGGCTGTTTCCGTAGTGATGTCCGTGGCGGCCATGCTGTCGTTCAACTACTTTTTCTTGCCGCCGGTCGGCAGGTTCACGATCGCCGATCCGCAAAATTGGGTGGCGTTGATCGCATTTCTGGTGGTCGCAGTCCTCGCAAGCCATCTATCCACTCGGGCCCGGCAGAAAGCAGACGATGCGTCTGCCCGCCGGCGCGATATCGAGAAGCTATACCGCTTTAGCCAGGGCCTACTTGAGTCCGGAAACGTGATGGAACTGCTCAATCGAATCCCGGCGCAAATCGTGGACGCATTCGAAGTAGGTGCTGCCGCTCTTTTTCTGGCCGATAAGCAGAAAGTGTATCGTTCGGGACCGGTGATTTCACAGCTTGATACCGAAACTTTGAAGACCATCATGTTGCGGGAAGAACCCATAATAGATGCTGCGAATAGCCTCTGCTTCTTGCCCGTGAAGCTTGGGGTCCGTCCCATCGGCAGCCTGGGAATCTCCGGACCGATTCTGCCGCGTCAAACCCTGGAAGCCATCGCGACTCTTGTTGCGATCGCAATGGAGCACGCCCGGGCCGTCGAGCAGCTTGGCCAAACCGAGGCGGCGAGGCAGGGAGAGGCGCTCCGTACCGCTCTGCTCGACGCCGTTACGCACGCGCTGCGGACTCCGTTGACCTCGATAAAGGCCTCCGTGACAAATCTCCTGTCGAATCCCCGGCTCGGCGATCCTCAGAAACTCGAGCTTCTCACCATCATCAATGAGGAAAGTGATCGGCTGAACCGTTTGGTCGGCGAGGCCGGTGAAATGGCGCGACTCGATGCCGGCGAAGTGGAGCTGAACCTTGGACCCCAGCCGATTGACCACGTAATCACCGCAGCACTGGAGCAGTGCCGAAATTCGCTGGGAAGCCGACCGATCCACATCCAAGTCGCGGACAATTTGCCGCGCGTCCGAGTCGACGTGGCCCGGGCGAGAGAGGTTCTCGTTCACCTGATCGAAAATGCGAATCAATACTCGCCACCCGATAGACCGATCACGATTGCTGCTGAGCGGGCCGGCGATTTTGTAGTCACCAGCGTGGCCGACCAAGGCGACGGTATCGACGATCCGGAGCAAGCGCTGATATTCGAGAAGTTTTATCGTGGGAAGAACGAGCGCTATAGTGTCGAAGGAACCGGGATGGGCCTGCCCATCGCCAAAGCAATTGTGGAAGCACACGGCGGCACTATCGGCCTCACGAGTCAACGGGGACACGGCTCGGTTTTTTCTTTCACACTGCCGATTGAACGCAAGGCCGTGCAGGCTTCGGCACCGGCCTCCCTGACTCAATGACGTCCGCGAAAATCCTTGTTGTCGACGACGAGCCACAAATTCGGCGCGTGTTGCGCACTACGCTGACGTCCCACGCATATACCGTCGCAGAGGCGCGTACGGGCGATGAAGCTCTCGAAGAGATCCGCCGCGATCGGCCGGACCTGATTCTTCTCGACGTGAATATGCCGGGGCGTTCCGGCCTCGAGACCTGCCGCGAAATACGCGCGACAACCGACATTCCAATAATCATGCTGACGGTGCGCAACTCCGAACAAGACAAGGTGCAAGCGCTGGATGCTGGCGCGGACGATTACGTCGTCAAGCCCTTCGGCGCGGAAGAATTGATGGCGCGCATCCGTGCTGCGCTGCGGCGAACCGCGCCCTCGGAATCGCTGCCGCCGTTTGTCTCTAATGATCTGAAGATCGATTTCGAGCGCCGCTCGGTACTGGTAAAAGGCAAGCCCGTTCGCCTCACGCCGAAGGAATTCGATCTGCTGCGGCATTTGGTCGCCAACGAAGGCAAGGCTCTCGGTCATAGAAGGCTGTTGCAGGCGGTTTGGGGGCCCGATTATGGCGAGGAAAACGAGTATTTGCGCGTCTTCATCAATCAGTTGCGCAAGAAAATCGAACCTGATCCGCGGAACCCGCTTTACATTCACACCGAACCTTGGGTCGGCTATCGTTTTGAACGGCCCGCAGAGAAAGCTCGCATTCCCCGCACCGAAAAGTGACGTTTGCAACCCGCAACAGATGTTAGAGTCTCGCCATGCGACTCACGCGCCGTCAACTAATAACGGCAGTGGCACGCGCGAGCGGCTATGGTGCAGCTTTTGCGACGATGCATGCGCTCGGACTCGTCGCTGCCCCTGTAGCTCGCAGTGAGCCTTTTGAACTCTCCCCAGGAATCGGCAAAAGCACAAAAGTTGTGATCCTCGGAGCCGGCATAGCCGGCCTTGTTGCCGCGTATGAAATGCGCAGAGCTGGTTTCGACTGCACCGTGCTCGAAGCACGCGATCGCCCTGGCGGCCGCAACTGGACCATTCGCCGCGGCACCAAAGTCGAATTCACCGACGGCGCAATTCAGTCCTGTGACTTCGGCGACGGCCTGTATTTCAATGCAGGACCCGCACGCCTTCCCGCAATTTACAGAACGATGATCGGCTATTGCCGGGAACTGGGCGTGCCGCTCGAGGTCGAGGTCAATACAACTCGAAGCGCGTTGCTGCAAAACGATCGCGTCTTCGATGGAAAGCCCGTTCAACTGCGGGAAGCCATCAACGACACGCGCGGCCACGTTTCCGAACTTCTCGCCAAATCGATTCAGCAGGGTGCGCTCGATCAGGAAGTTGGTCCTGACGATAAGGAACGGATGCTGGTCTTTCTGCGCGAATACGGAAACCTCGACCTCGGACTGAATTATCGCGGGTCCGAGCGTTCCGGAGCTCTGCAGTTGCCCGGAGCTGCGGACGTTATGGAAAAGCTTCGCGATCCACTGCCCATGCATGCTCTGCTCGATGCCGATTTTTGGAGCGGCATGCTCTTTGAAGAAGAACTCGATCAGCAAGCCACGATGTTTCAACCCGTCGGCGGAATGGACCGGATTCCCTACGCATTCGCAAAAAACCTCGGTGACATCGTGAAGTTCAACTCGCCCGTAAAGGAGATTCGAAAGACGCCAAACGGCGTCCGCATTGCCTATTCCGATTCGCAAGGGGCCCCTCAAAGCGTTGAGGCTGCCTATTGCATTTGCTGCTTACCTCTCGTAATTCTTCGCAAAATCCCCAACGATCTTTCCCCGCGCGTCGCCTCTGCCATCCAAAATCTCGCTTACGAGGCTGCCTACAAAGTTGCCTGGGAATCGCCTCGCTTCTGGGAACAGGAAAATGATATTTACGGAGGCATATCGTGGCTGAGCAACGGCCCTATCAATTTGATGTGGTACCCGAGCGCTAATCCGTGTTCGGAGCGGGGCGTCGTTATCGCTGGCTACGCGTTTCAGGATCCGAATTCATCGATCCAGGCAGCTTTCGCACGTTCGCGAGCGGGCGTCGAAAAGCTCCATCCCGGCCGAAGCGGTGAACTCACGAGCCCCATTTACGTTTCGTGGGCAAAAATCCCGCATAATCTCGGCGCCTGGGTAAGCATCGCCGACCTGAGCACGACGTATTATTCGAGTGTGTATCCTGAGTTGATTGTCCCCGACGATCGAATCTACTTTGCAGGTGACCATTGCAGCCGGTTGGTTGGATGGCAGGAAGGTGCCGCACTTTCGGCTCAAAACGCGATCGACATGATCGTCGACCACATGAAACATACTTCCGCATGAAAACGCTTCTGGATTCAGGGAGCCATCGTGAGCACTGCACCCATCAAGCCGCCATTCACTCTGGAAACCGCGAAAGCCAAAGTACAAGCCGCGCAAGACGCATGGAACACCCGCGATCCCGAGCGAGTCGCCCTCGCGTATACCGAAGATTCCGAATGGCGCAACCGTGATGAGTTTTTTACGGGCCGCGAAGCGATCAAAGCGTTCCTCCGTCGCAAATGGACGAAGGAATTGGACTACCGCTTGCGCAAGGAGCTTTGGTGCTTTACGGAAAATCGCATCGCCGTCACATTTCAATACGAATGGCACAACCAAGTCGGCCACTGGTTCCGTTCGTATGGAAATGAACTGTGGGAATTTGACGATGCGGGCTTGATGCGCCGCCGTATCGCCAGCATCAATGATGTGCCGATCGCCGAGAGCGATCGACAAATCTTCTAGTCCGCTGCGGCCGCCTTGTGCATAGGATGAACCCCATCCAGCTCAAGGTTGAGATCCAGCACATTTACACGCGGTTCGCCTAAAATGCCAAACTGTCGGCCTCGCGTATGTTTTGCCACAAGCGCGCGAACGTCACCTTCAGTCATGCCTCGCTCTTTCGCTACGCGTGGAATCTGGAATTCCGCTGCCGCCGGCGAGATATCGGGGTCGAGCCCTGAACCGGAGGCAGTCACCAGGTCCACGGGGATTGGCGCACCTGGATTGGTCGGCTGTAGCTGCTTCACGCTCGCATTCACGCGGTCGATCAGCATTTTATTCGTAGGCGCATAGTTCGATCCCCCGGATGCCGTCGGATCGTAGCCCGCGTTGCCCGCCGCGGACGGGCGCGACCAGAAATATCCCGGCTCCGTGAACGGTTGGCCGATCAGATGTGAACCGACGATCTTGTCGCCCGATTTAATCAGCTCGCCGTTGGCCTGGCGCGGAAATACGACTTGAGCGATTCCAGTGACCACAAGCGGGTAAATCAGCCCGAAGATCACAGTCGTCACGATCGTGAATAAAATGGAAATCACAAGATTTTTCTTCATATAGCCTCGCAGTTCCGAGACGTATTGAGACTCATCCAATGGGGCGGGCCTCCGCGTGCGCTCGTGCAGTGAACCACCAGCGTTTCGCCGCAATGATCGCCCAGACGCACTCCACGAGCCCAAAAGGCCACGCGCCCTGTAGAAATCCGTAAATCGACGCGAGAATGCAGGACACGGCGAATGCCAGAACAAAATGTGGGTGATGCTTCTCCATCGCGTAGCAGATCACCATCACTGATACGGCGCAGAGTCCAAAAACATTCAAGCCGCTCATGGAGTGTCCTTGGCATTGGTTTTCGTTCGGTTTCCTTCATCATGCCCAACCGATGTGCGTAATGATCAAGTCGATTGCCTTGATCCCGATAAACGGCGCGATGATGCCGCCGACGCCGTAGACCAGCAAATTCAGTCGCAATAGCGCCGATGCCCCCAATGGACGATAGCGCACGCCGCGAAGCGCCAACGGTACGAGCGCAATGATGATCAGCGCGTTGAAAATCACCGCCGAAAGAATCGCCGATTGTGGCGTCTTCAGACCCATGATGTTCAGGATATTGAGCTGCGGAAAAGCGCCCGCAAACATGGCCGGGATAATCGCGAAATACTTCGCCACGTCGTTGGCCACAGAGAATGTCGTGAGCGCGCCGCGCGTAATCAGAAGTTGCTTGCCGATTTCAACAACCTCGATCAATTTCGTCGGATTCGAATCAAGATCAACCATGTTGCCCGCTTCTTTGGCGGCCTGCGTACCCGCGTTCATCGCCAAACCGACGTCTGCCTGCGCGAGTGCCGGCGCGTCATTCGTGCCGTCGCCGGTCATTGCGACGAGCTTTCCTTTCGCCTGTTCGGCACGAATCAGCGCGAGCTTGTCTTCGGGCTTGGCCTGCGCGAGGAAATCGTCCAGCCCAGCCTCACGGGCGATCGCCGCGGCGGTGAGGGGATTATCCCCGGTGATCATCACCGTTTTAATTCCCATCGCCCGCAATTGATCGAACCGTTCGCGCATTCCTCCCTTGATGATGTCCTTCAGGTGGATAGTCCCTAGGATGTGCCGATCCTCCGACACCAGCAGCGGCGTTCCGCCTGAATTCGAAATGGTTTTGACCGCTTCCTCAACCTGCGCCGGCACGCGATTTCCGTTCGTCGAACAGTGCTGCACGATCGCGTCAAATGCTCCCTTGCGAATTTCGCGCCCATCGAGATCGACGCCAGACATGCGCGTGACCGCCGAGAAGGGAATGAATTCCGCCTGATAAGCTGAAAGTTCGCGCCCGCGCAGGCCGTATTTTTCTTTCGCCAAAACAACAATTGAGCGTCCCTCCGGAGTTTCATCCGAAAGAGACGAAAGCTGCGCGGCGTCGGCGAGTTCCGCTTCTTTAACTCCCGGTGCCGGAATGAACTCCGTTGCACGGCGATTCCCCAGCGTGATGGTTCCGGTCTTGTCGAGCAGGAGCGTATCCACATCTCCCGCGGCTTCCACCGCGCGTCCGGACATCGCAAGCACGTTTCGCTGTACAACGCGATCCATTCCCGCAATGCCAATAGCCGACAGCAAGCCGCCGATTGTTGTTGGAATCAGGCAGACGAGCAGCGAGATCAACACGAATACCGACTGGGGTGAGCCGGAATAGATCGCCATCGGCTGCAGCGTGACCACAGCCAGCAAAAAGATGATCGTCAGGCCGGCGAGCAAAATGTTTAGTGCGATCTCGTTTGGAGTTTTCTGGCGTTCGGCTCCTTCCACGAGCTTGATCATGCGATCGAGAAACGTCTCACCCGGGTTCGACGTGATCTTCACGATGATCTCGTCGGAGAGAACGCGCGTGCCGCCCGTCACCGCCGAACGGTCTCCGCCGGACTCGCGAATCACAGGGGCGGACTCGCCCGTAATCGCCGACTCATCCACTGACGCCACGCCTTCCACCACTTCGCCGTCTCCTGGGATGAATTCTCCTGCGGTCACTTTCACGCGCTCTCCCGCGCGCAGTTTCGACCCGGTGATCTCTTCGATTGAGCCGTCTGCTTTAATTCGTCTCGCGATCGTTTCGGAACGGGCTTTACGCAGCGTATCCGCTTGCGCTTTGCCGCGTCCTTCGGCCATGGCCTCGGCGAAATTGGCGAAAAGCACCGTGAACCACAGCCACAGCGTAATTTGCAATTCGAACCCAAAACCGCTCAGGTGCAGCATTCGATTGCGAATCAAGTCGTAGGTCGTCACCACCGATCCGATTTCGACGACGAACATCACGGGATTTTTCATCAGAGTGCGCGGATTCAGCTTGATGAACGAATCACGGAGCGCCCCTCCTACGATTCCCCATGTCCAAAGCGATTTTCTTGTCTCTCGAGTGCTCATGGTGGCCTCAGAAAACCTTCCCGGCGTGCATCAGCAGGTGTTCGAGAATCGGACCCAGGCTGAGAGCCGGAAAGAAGGTAAGTGCGCTGACAATCAAAATCACTGAAACCAGCAAGAACGTGAAAAGCGGCGTGGTCACCGGGAAAGTGCCAGCCGATTCAGGCACGATTTTCTTGCGAGCAAGATTCCCGGCCATAGCAAGCACCGGAATGACCATGAAGAAGCGCCCGAAAAGCATGTCGAAAGCGCCGCTCACGTTGTACCAAGGCGTATTGCCGTTCAATCCACCAAACGCCGACCCGTTATTTCCGGCCATCGACGTGTAGGCATAGAGAATCTGCGAGAGGCCGTGCGGCCCCGCATTCGAAATCGACGACGTACCGAATTTCGAAACGATTGCGACGCCCGTGAACCCCAGCACCAATAAACAGAAGATCAGCACAGTGACCATCGCCATCTTCACGTCGTATGACTCAATCTTCTTGCCGAGATACTCCGGCGTTCGCCCGACCATCAGTCCGGCGATGAAGACGGATATGACGATGAATACGATGATTCCGTACATCCCCGCGCCTACTCCACCGAAAATCACTTCGCCAATCATGATGTTGACCATCGGAATCATTCCGCCCAGCGGTGTGAATGAGTCGTGCATCCCGTTCACGGCGCCGCAGCTCGCGTCGGTAGTTGTTGTCGCGAAAAGCGCGGTATCGGCAATTCCGAATCGAACTTCCTTGCCCTCCATGTTCCCGCCGGACTGCATTGAGCTCGTGTGCTGATCGACGCCATGAAGCAGCGGATTTCCGCGCGCTTCCGTCCCGTACGCCGCGGTCACTCCCGCCAAACACAGAATCGCCATCGCGGCCCATACTGCCCATCCGTGCTTCTGCGAACCGGTCATGCGCCCGAGCGTGTACGTAAGCCCCGAACCCAGAGACAGCATCATCACGATTTGCATAAAATCAGTCAGCGGAGTTGGATTCTCGAATGGATGAGCGCTATTCGCGTTAAGAAAACCTCCGCCGTTTGTTCCAAGAATCTTGATGGCTTCCTGCGAAGCGATCGGTCCCTGCGCGATCACTTGATCCGTCACAGTTTGTGCCGTGGTTTTTCCGTCCGATCCGGTCGTTTGAACGGTTTGGGGGTTCAAGAACTTCGCCGTATCGTAGGGCCGCAGATTTTGCACCATGCCCTGTGACACGAAAATCAGCGCGATTATCAGGCACGCAGGCGTCAGAACCCAGAGCATCGACCGAGTGAAATCCACCCAGAAATTGCCGAGCGTCTTCGATTCTTTACGCGCGATGCCACGAATGACTGCAATGGCAAGGGCTATACCAACACCGGCCGAAGCGAAATTGTGGTATGCGAGTCCGGCCATCTGTGTGAGATAGCTCATGGTTGATTCGCCGCCGTAGTTTTGCCAATTCGTATTGGTCGTAAATGATGCGGCAGTGTTGAAAGCGAGCCCAGGCGCGACGTTCGCAAAGTGCTGCGGATTCCAGGGCATCCACTTGAGGCCCTGCAATCGCTCGATGCCGTAGAGAACAAGCATCGATACGGCGCTAAAAAGCAGCATCGATATGGTGTATTCCTTCCAACTCATCTCATGCTTCTCGTCAACTCCACTGCACCGATAGACCAACCGCTCGATCGGGCGCAGCAGCGGATCAAGAAATGTTTTTCCGTTGGAGAAAACCCTCGCCATGTAGACCCCGAGCGGTTTGGTGACGACGAGCAGCACCAGGAAAAACAATAGGATTTGCAGCCAGCCGTTTGCGGTCATGTTTAAAACCTCTCCGGCCAGAGCAGCGCCGCCAGCAGATACAGGAAAGTTAGAATGCTGATTCCGAGCAGGACGATTTCACCGAGCATGGCGGTCACCCCTATTTGAGCCGGTCACAGGCCCACACATAGAACAGGCCCACGGCGAAAAATCCGATCGTGCAAAGAACAAAAATTACGTCGAGCATCAGAATGAACCTCTCGAAATTATCTTTGTGTCGGGCGCCTCCGCTTGCGCCTCTCGTTTCTCGGCGGAGGCAAAAACCAACACTTCCTTACGATTCACTGTCCTGGCCTCAACTCGTGGTTCGCAGCCAATCGGTTCTAAACGCGCCAATGTTCGCGTCGCGCGAAACCTTACGACCGTCTGCTGCTTCGCCTGCATCGCCTCTCGCCAAAATTGGTAAAGGACGTACACGAAAAACACAGTGCACGGAGCGAGCGTCACTGCGACGAAGATTGCCACTGCGGAATCTCCCTCGGGAGTCCCGACCCGAAGGCCGTCCCGATTCGTGGTCAGGCTACGCTTCAGCCGTCAGGAAGAAATAAGCAAGCCGTAAGGATTTCGTAAGCGCGGGTTCTAGCAGAAATGAATGAATTTATCTCCGGACTGATGCGCCGAACTCAAGGCGGCAGGGCTGATGTAGCATATTGACGGGAGCCGATCGCGTGAGTCATGCGCCATGGATCAGCAGCATCAGGTCGTAATTATCGGCGGCGGCTTCGGCGGACTTAGCGCTGCGCATCGCCTGCGTCATGCGCCGGTGCACGTGACGCTCGTTGATCGCCACAACTACCACCTTTTCCAGCCGCTGCTCTATCAGGTTGCAACCGGCGCTCTTTCGCCTGCAAACATTGCTTCTCCGCTACGCGACATCCTTAAAAGACAAAAGAACGCTGAAGTGCTTTTGGCCGAGGCCACACATGTCGACGTCGCAAATCGTCGAGTTATTCTGAGTGATGGCGCGATTGAATATGACTCACTCGTAATTTCCGCCGGTTCCACCCACCAATATTTCGGACATGATGAATGGTCGCAATTCGCTCCGGGACTCAAAAATGTCGAAGATGCCACAGACATGCGACGCCGTATTCTGCTCGCATTTGAAACCGCGGAACGCGAGACAAATCCCGAAAAGATTCGTGCCTTGATGACCTTCGTAATCGTCGGGGGCGGTCCGACTGGCGTCGAGCTTGCCGGCGCGCTTGGCGAAATTGCGAACGACACTCTCCGCCAGGATTTCCGTCACATCAAGCCTTCGGAGGCACGAATCATTCTCGTGGAAGGCTCTGACCGCGTACTGCCGAGCTATCCGCCCAATCTTTCGGAGGCGGCGCGAAAAATGCTCGAAAAGCTGAGGGTCATAGTCTGGACCAGCGCGATGGTTACGGACGCGACGGCGGAATCCGTCACAGTTCGCAAGGGCGGCGAAATCGAGAAAATCCTGACACGCACGATCCTCTGGGCAGCGGGAGTGCTCGCCTCACCACTCGGCCGTCTGCTATCAGATCAGGCGAATGCACCGATGGATCGGGCTGGCCGCGTGATTGTCGAGCCGGACTTGACGATTCCTGGTCATCCAGAAATTTTCGTGATCGGCGACTTGGCGAATTACAGCCATCAGACGGGAAAGCCGCTCCCGGGTAT
>JASHRM010000274.1 GCA_030037315.1 Candidatus Acidiferrales bacterium | reverse complement strand
AAAGGTCGGTGCGCGCATCGAGCGTTTCTCCCAGCGCCTGTTCGGGCGACATGTACGCCACGGTCCCTAGAGCCGTGCCCGGGCTTGTTACTGCAAAGTCGGCCTTTACTTCCAGCGTCGGTGCATTCGATTCGCTCGATTCGTGCGTCAATTGTTTCGCCAGCCCAAAATCGAGGACCTTCGCCTGTCCCCGCTGCGTGACGAAAATATTCGCCGGCTTGATGTCGCGGTGAATTACGCCTTTCGCGTGAGCCGAATCGAGCGCGTCCGCCACTTGCACGCCGATTTCGAGCATGGTGGCCAGATCGATGGGGGAGCTTGCGATGCAGTGTTTCAGGGTTTGCCCCTCCAACAGCTCCATGGCGATGAATCGCCGCCCCGCATGTTCGCCTGCCTCATAAATCGTGCAGATGTTCGGATGATTTAGGGACGCAGCCGCCCGCGCTTCGCGCAGAAACCGGTCCAGCGCCACTTTTTCTGCGGATAAATCCTCTGGAAGGAACTTCAACGCGACGGCGCGGCCGAGCGTAATGTCTTCCGCCTGGTAAACCACGCCCATGCCGCCGCCACCAACTCGCTCGATCACTCGATAATGAGAAATTACTTGTCCTTCGAGGGGCGAGCTGTTCGGCATGGCGCACATCTTATGGACCCGATGTATTCAAGTCAACGAACCCCCGCTCAATGCCATCGGCGTTGCGCATGGTGTTCTTCGTAGGGGTACGGCATGCCCTGCCCGGCAACGGACCTCGACACGTTTCGCGCGTCTCAACCGCCTGTCGTCAGGCAGAGATCTGCTGTTCCCTTTCCGTGTGCTTTGGCGGCCTCTCGCGCCTACATGCTACAATCTCGCGCGAAACCGCTATGTCCAGCAGCTCGGGCACAACCGAAATCGGCCTCGATGTTATCTCTCCCGATGGCTCGCACCGGTTCGTCCGTATCACCGAAACGCCCTTTTACATTGGCCGTAGCAGCCAATCCGAAAAGCATCTGCAACTGATCGACTCTCGCATTTCGCGCCAATGCGCCGTCATTAAGGCTGAAGAAGACCGGTACGTTCTCGAAGACTGCGGCCAGCGCCACGGCCTTTTCGTCAACGGCACGAAAATCTCTCGCCGCCCGCTGGACGATGGCGACGTCATCACCTTCGGCGTCAAAGACTTCTACGAGCTGATTTTTCGGTCCGTAAACGAATCCGATACATCCATTCCCGAAATCATCAGCCGGTTTGAAAACATAACGGCCACAGACGGTTCGACCGGCGGGTTGCACAAGCTGAACCTCCTTCTCGAAGCCACCGCACTCCTTCACTCCCGCCTGCCGCTTGAATCCGTGCTCGGCAATATGCTCGACCACGCCATCACGGTCACCGACGCTGACCGCGGTCTTCTGTTCGAGGCGAAGCCGGGCGGCTCTCTCACCGCGCGCCTCGCACGCGCCAGCGGAGCCAGGCCCCTCGCAACCGACAACATCGCCGCCAGCCAAACGGCGCTTCGCCTCGCAGTTGTGCAGCAATCGCCGATCATCACCGGCGACCTGGCGCAGGCGCAGTCCGATTTGCAGGAAGCCATAAGCGTGATCCAGCAGCGCCTCAGGTCCGTCGTCGCGATTCCTCTCTACTCGATGCATCACGGCACGCCGTCGACGACCGAATCAATGATTCGCAGCCAACGCAGCGACTTGCTCGGCTTGATTTATCTTGATTCGCAGCGCCCAGCCGCATTCACCAATCTCGAACGCCGCATTCTCGACGCCTTGGCCATGGAAGCAGCCAGCATTCTCGAGAACGCCCGCCTTGTCGAGAGGGACCGTGAACGCCGCCGCCTCGAGCAGGAAATTTCCATTGCGCGTGATATCCAGCAGGCGCTGCTTCCGCGCACCTTTGCTGATTACCCGCACATGGCCGTGGCGGGAATGAATCTGCCATGCCTGAGCGTAGGAGGGGACTACTTCGACGTTTTCCCAATGGGCAATGACCGTATCGCGTTTCTGATTGCAGACGTTGCCGGCAAGGGACTTGGCGCCGCCTTGCTTGCCACGATGCTGCAGGGCGCGCTTTTTGGCCTAAAGATTGGAGCGGACCCCGCCCTCGTCTTTGACCATCTCAACAGCTTTCTTTGCGATCACATCGAGCTGGGCCGCTTCGCTACAGTATTTTTCGGTGTCCTCGACCGCGAGGGGCAAATCGACTTCATCAATGCCGGCCACCCATCACCCTTTCTCGTCCGCCCCGGCTATATCGCCGAGCCCTTTACCGAATGTTGCTTTCCCGTGGGCATGATGCCCGGTGCCGAATACAAGGTGACCCGCATGAAGCTTCAGCCAGAAGACACTCTGATCCTATTCAGCGACGGTTTGACGGAAGCCATGAATCCCACCCAGCAGCTTTATGGCACGGCGCGCGTGAAGGATCTGCTCCTTGGCCAGCACAACGTTGCGCTCACTGAACTCCAAAAAGCCGTCCTTGCCTCGGTAAATACTTTCGTGGACACCGCTCCGCAGGCTGACGACATCACGTTGCTGTTCATCCGCTACCGCGCCCCCGTCAATTAAGAGATTCGGACTCGAATTCTCGGCAGCCACCGCCTTTCGTAGTGGCGCACTTGGTGCGCCCAAGCCTAACCGATCCCTCGTTGGCCACTGTCCAAAAGGGCATTGACCTACCCGTATCGCTTCGTCTCAAACCTATAGACACCTCAATCTGCCCCGTTTCTAATTAAAGGGTGGCCTTAGGGCCACCGGCGCTGGAGGTGGTGATGAAACGCGGGGTGTTTGTCTTCCTAGGGGTCCTTTTGCTGGCATGCGGCGCAAGGGCGCAGGTTCAACCGAACGGCAATCTCTTCCTCGGCTCCCCTTCGCCGGTTTTCGCCGCGCCCAGCTTCGCGTTCGCGCCCGCTCCGCAGCCCATGCCCGATTCTGAGCCTGCCTCGCCTGCGCCTCAGGGTGTCTATGGCGTCTTTTACGATTACAACTTCCAAGCAGGCGTCGGCCTCACCTACATGCGCTTTTACGAGGCTCCCGGCTATCGGGACAATCTTTTCGGTTTCAATGGTTCCGTCGTTTATTATCCGCACGCAGGCCGTCTCGGCGTCGATGGCGAATTTGCTCTCACGTTTGGCTCCCAGTCCAGCGTCAGCACCAACATGGCGTTGGCCATGATCGGCCCACGCTTCCGGTTCGTCCAGGATCGGGGCATTGAATTTTGGGTTCACGGGCTTGGAGGACTAGCACACTTCAGCCCGCAGACGGTTTTCGGTAATACGTCCGCGTTCGCCATTGAGCTAGGTGCCGGGGTCGACCTGAACCCCCGCCGCAAGCGCTTCGGCTATCGGGTCGAAGCAGACATGGTGCCAACCTTCTTTTTCGGCACGTATCAGATCAATCCGAAAGTCTCCGCCGGCATCTTCTATAAGTTCTGAGCGACTCCGCGTTTACCGTAGGAGCACCGCGTACCGCGCCGGGCAACCGACTTTGGCAACACTCGCTCATTGTCATCCCGAGTGTGAGGGATGTGCTTTGGTCGTTGGCTTTGTTTTAGCCTACGGAAACGCCCTTCAGACACGCGATTACAGTTTGTACCCGATCTTCCTGACAAACGCGCGCCTGTCTTTCGCGTGATCGACGCTCTCGACGCCTTTCGGCGAACTCCCGTCGACCACTCCCAAGACGCCGCGCCCCTGTTCCGTCTGCGCCACGATCGCTTCGACCGGGTTCGCCGTCGCGCAGAAAATCCCGCAGACCTCAAAGCAGTCGCGCACCCGGCTCAACACATTGATCGGATATGCATCTCGGATTAACAGCACAAAAACATGGCCCGCGCCGATCGACTGCGCATTCGCAACCGCCGCGTGTCGCAACTCCTCATCATTCGCTTCCACGCGCGTCAAGCACGGCCCAGACGCTTCGTTAAACGCCACCGCGAACTTTCCGCCCGGAACGGTATTCACCATCACTTCGTAAAGGTCCTCGGCCGTCTTGATGAAGTGGGCCTGGCCAAGAATCAAATTTGCGTTCTCCGGAATCTCCAAGCGCACGTTTACCAGCTCCATATTTTCATCCTCTGCGTTGAAAAAATTTCCTACATTTGGAATCGCCGAAAGCTACTCGAAATGGCGTATCGCTAGAAAAGCCCATTATCCGCAGCATATAGCCGTATGGCTAGCCGCATCGTCATTGGCACTTCGCGTGCTCAAGTTTTCAGTGAGACTGCCGATGTGGCTCTCAGCGGCGGTTCGGGCGCAGCGAAGATGCTGATCAAAACGATCAACCAAGCGAAAAGAATCCTCCGCATCGTGTTCGGCTTCACGCTGCTGGTTTTGGGTGTTGCCATGTTTGTTACGCCAGGCCCCGGCTGGTTGACCGTTCTTTTGGGCTTGGGTGTCCTCGCCGCCGAATTCGTCTGGGCTCGCCGCCTGCTCGATCGCCTGAAGCAAGAGGGCGCTCGCCTCCGCGATACCGTCTTCCCCCGCCGCGCCGCCTAACACGTTGGCATTCCCCTTTCACCCCGTCTCCAATTGTGGTTTCATGCCTCGTCGTCCCGAGGAGCAATCGTGATCCCGAGGTGGGCGGGCAAGTGGGCTTTGGTGACGGGTGCCAGCGCGGGCATTGGACGCGCCATGGCACGCCAACTCGCCGAAGGCCAAGCAAATCTCGTTCTGAGTGCACGACGCGCGGACCGTCTACAGGAATTAGCCAGGGAAATAACGGCGAAGCACGGAACCAAAGTCGAAGTCTTCGCCGCCGATCTCACCCAACTGGACGCGCCGGGTGCGATTCATGCTTTCACCAGCCAGAAGAACATCGACGTCGACCTGCTGGTCAATAATGCCGGATTCGGAGCTTTCGGCTACAACCACGAAATTCCGCAGGATCGGCTGCTGGAGATGATCCAGGTTAATTGCGCCGCCGCCGTGAAGCTCACCCACCTCTACACGCCCTCGATGGTCGCCCGAAAGCGCGGCGACATACTGATCGTCTCCTCCGTTGCGGGGTTTCAGGCCGTACCATTCATTGCCGCCTATGCGGCCACCAAAGCCTTCGACCTGATTTTCGCCGAGGGCATCGCCGAGGAGCTTCGGCCATTGGGCATAAGGGTTTGCGCTCTGTGCCCGGGCTCGACCAACACCGAATTCAAGGACGTTGCCCACCAGCCAGATCGCGTGTTTCGCTCCGCCGAAACCGCCGAAAAGGTCGCTCGCGTGGGACTTGAGGGGCTCGCCATCGGCAAAACCGTGGTCGTTTCCGGCACAGCAAACCGGATCATGGTGCAAGGCGAACGTCTCGCTCCTCGCAGCCTCATTCGGCGCATGTCCCGCAAAATGATGCAGCCTCCCGACTCCTGATCAAACACACCGCGTCCGCCATGCGTCATTCCGAGCGGAGCGTCCCGGAACGTCTTATCGCGAAAATTGTGATGTTGAACGATTTTCACGCCGGGATGCGCAGTCGAAGAATCTCTCTTTGAAGTCGCTAACGGCGAAATATCGGCACAGCCTAGCATTTTGTCCGGGCACTCCCACCGCCGAACACCCATTCCCGTCCCAAGCTGTGATATAGACTCTCTCGCTTGTTCAAAAGGAGATGCCAGCCATGAAGAAAATCCTCGTCGCCGCCGTTGCGCTTTTGTTCGTCGCTCTGCTGTATTCGCACGCCGCCGCCCGCGAAAGCGATACGCAGCGCCAGGAGCAGGACCGCGCCCAGATCGAAAAGCTGATGTGGCAGTACACTCGCGCCCTCGATAGCGAGAACGCCGACGCCTACGCCGCCGTCTACACGCCGGACGGCCAGTTTGGCAGCAGCACCAGCGCCAACGTCACCAAGGGCCGCGACGCCCTCAGGAAAATGATCGCCGATCTTCACCAGCGCGCCGCCGACGCCGAAGCCAAAGGCCAAAAAACGCCTGCGATGTATCACATGGAGATGAACACCTACATTGAATTCGTCGACAAAGACCACGCCCGCGCCCTGGGTTATTGGCAGACGGTCTTCGCCGGGCAAGGGACAAGCGTTCCGCCTCGTGTGGCTGCCGCCGGGCGCGAAATCAACGATCTTGTCCGCATGAATGGCCAGTGGCTCATCCAGTCGCGCGACGTCGCGCCCAAAGGGGAGTAGCACTACCGCCGAAACATCCATGACCGCCGGCTGGGACAACTTCTACGTGATCGTCGGCTCCGCTGCGGGCGCCTTGATCGGACTTCAGTTCGTCGTGATGGCGCTGATTGCCGATAGCCCAGCAGCGGGGTCGGCCGAGGCGGGCGCCGCTTTCGGAACGCCCACCATCGTCCATTTCGCAACGGTCCTTTTGCTTGCAGCAAACGTATGCATCCCCTGGCGCGGAATCGGTGTCGCGATCGTGTGGGGCTTGGCAGGTCTCGCTGGACTCTTCTACACCGGCCTCGTTGTTCGGCGAATCCTGATCCAGCACTCGTATCACCCTGTGCTTGAGGACTGGCTGTTCCATGGCTTGCTTCCCGGCGCGGCCTACGGGTTGTTGGTGGGATCAGCGTTCCTGGCTCGCGACCACGCGCGCCGCGCGATGTTCATTCTCGCAGCGGCAACGCTGCTTCTCCTCTTTATCGCCATTCATAACGCCTGGGACGCGGTCACGTACCACGTCTATTACACCAGACGGGCGCAGAAAAAAGCCGAGCCCAGTTGACCCGCAACCGCGAAACAGGATTACAATGCGCTGCTCCAAGGGGGAACCATGGTGAAAAATTTGGTTGTTATCGCTGCGCTTGCGGCTATGTCGCTTCCGGCGCAAGCACAAAGCTGCACTCGCGACGGTCTCAAAGCCATGATCGCCAATTATTTCAAAGCGGTTGAAACTCACGATATTTCCGCGCTGCCCACCGCCGCGAACCTGCGGATCACCGAAAATGGCCAAGTGATGAAACCCGGCGAAGGCTTCTTCAAGAGCGGCGGCGCCGTGCATCTCGAGCGCGACCTGATCGACACCGAGCGCTGCGGCACCGTCACCGAAGCGGTCACCGACGAAACCATCAACAGCTCTCCCACTCTCGCTATAGTGGCCGTCCGCCTCAAAGTTGACGACGGAAAAGTCAGCGAGATCGAAACAATCGTCACGCGCGAAGCTGAAATGAAGCGCTTCTACAACCCGCAGGCGCTGCTCGAAACGAAAGATCAGGACTGGACCACTCCGCTCCCGCCAGAAAAGCGCCTCACGCGCGACTATATGAACGATGGCGCCAACAAATATTTCGACGATTTCTCGAATAATCCGCCCGCGCAGCCTCCGTTCGCGGAGCGGTGCGATCGTTGGGAAGGCGGCACTCACACTACTCCCAAGCACGATTGCTCAGCCAAAGGCCTGGTGCTCACCCACACGCATCGGCGTTTTCCCGTTACCGATCTCGAATTGGGAGAGACCGCCGGATTCATCAATTTCGGAGGAGGCCTGCCGGATGTTCACATCTTCAAATACAACGCCGATGGCAAAATCTATCTGATCAACGCCGTCTTCGGCGGCCGCCAGCCCAACGAAATCTGGCCCGACGAAAAGAAATAGCCAAGCGCTTCGCGCCATCCCGAGAGATTCTCATTCCGAACCGAGCGCATTTGCGAGTGTGAGGAATCTGCTTTTGTCTTTTGAGATCTGTCGGCGTTTGCATGACTGTGACGCGGCCTTTCAAACTGGCTTGCGTTCTTCTCGCCACAGCCCAAGCTTTTCCTGCGCCGGCCGATCCGAAAAACTGAAAATCACCGCCTCCGTGCTCGCGTGATGTCTCCGCACAGCCCAGCTCGGCGCAACGAAAATATCGTTTTCCGCCCATTCAAATTTGGCGCCGCCAATCTCGCTGCTGCCGTGGCCTTCCACCACCGCAAAAATCGTAGCGTCCGTCGAATGGCATGGCGCTGAGTCAAATCCAGCGGGCAGCAACTGGATCGCGGCGCCGATCGTTGGCATCACGGCTCCGCCTGTCAGTGGATTCGCGTATCGCAATTTCACGCCGTGGCACGCATCGAGCGGGCCATTGCGCTGCATCGTCGCAAGGCTCTCGCGAGCGCGTCCATATCGATAATTCAACAATGGCGACGAGAGGGAACTGCGCTCCGCGTTTTCCGGAAGCAGCCCGCCGCCGTAACGCGCCTCCGAATCGTGTGCAGGTTTGGCAGCAGGCGTGGCGCCGCCGCCTTCCGAGAAACTCGCATCGAAGAAATTCACAATCGGCACATCGAGCCCGTCCAGCCAAATCGCCGGATCGGGCCCGTCGTTGCCGTGCTCGTGCCACGTCCAGCTGGGCGTCAGGACAAAATCGCCCCGCTCCATCATCGTCTTCTCGCCATTCACGGTCGTATACGCCTTCGATCCTTCGAGAAATAGTCGCAGCGCGCTCGCCACGTGGCGATGCGCATCCGCTTGCTCACCCGGCATCAGCAGCTGGAGTCCCGCGAATAGCGAGCCCGTGATCTGCGACCGCCCGCGCAAACCCGGATTTTCGAGTATCAGGACGCGCCGTTCCGCTTCCTCAGCTGAAAGCAATGCGCCCGCTTCCAAGAGCGCCGCGCGAACCGCCGGATACTTCCAAAGGACGGGTTGTGCCGCCGGTTGTGGCGACCGGCTCACCAAACCCGCGATGCGTTGCCACAGCGGCGCCAGATTTTGCTTCGCGATTTCCTCGTAGAATATTTCGCGCGCCTCTGAGTCTCGGGCCGACGATGTCCGCGTGGAAGTGGGAGAAGTCATTGCCGAAATCCTACTGCAATCGGCGACCTAAGCCTAGCCCGCCGGAGTGTGTGTCCTATTTCAAAGTGAAGTTCTTCTCGTGGTGACCTTTCAGGCCGGCGTTCTCACTGGACCACGCTAATTCGTCGGAATTCGTGGGGGCATGGGAGGCCCTCTGCCCGGCGCAGAAGTGGTTGCGATACCGCTTGATGAGCCAAGCGCCAGGATCGATGTCTGCATGGCGTGGCGTAAAACCGAAAAATCGCCGGCGGTTTTCGCATTGCTCGATTCGGCCCGCCGCATGTTGCAGGCCCCGCAGCAAACCTTTGGCGCCCCGCGCACTCGAATCGCAAAGTCCGCCAGCGCCGGCTTCGAATCTCGCGGCGCTCTTTAGAAACAAAGGGCGCCCGAATCTTCAGACGCCCTAAGCTCTTCCACTTCCGGTTTTCTCGCTGCCGCTATTGTTTGTCGTAAACAGAGGTCAAGTCGAAAA
>JASHRM010000273.1 GCA_030037315.1 Candidatus Acidiferrales bacterium | reverse complement strand
GGCGACGCCGGGAACCATCGCTTGGCCGCCGAGTTTGCCGTCGGTGCCGACCTCGCGGGCCACGCGCGTGACTTCAGCAGTGAAAACACCGAGCTGCTGAATCATGGTGTTGACGATCTCCGCGGAGCGAAGGAATTCGCCTTCGAGCGGGCGGCCGTCGACATCCAATCGCACGGTCTGCGTCAAATTACCCTGTGCGACGGCGGCAATTGCACGAGTCACCTCGGTGGTGGGGCGAAGGAGGTCTTCAACCAGTGTGTTGACCGAGACTTCCATTTCATTCCACGCGCCGCGCGATTCGGAAAATCTGGCACGCTCGCGCGTCCGGCCTTCTTTGCCGACGACGTGTCCGACGCGCTTGAGTTCTTGCGCGATTTGCTGGTTGGCGGAGACGATCTCGTTGAACGTGTCGGCGATTTTTCCACCGAGGCCAGTCCAGTGGCCGGGTAGGCGCACAGAAAAATCGCCGTCGCGCATCGTCTGAAGGCTCGAGAGAATCGTCGCGAGATTCGCCTGGCTGGGCTTGCCATTGCCAGCGCCACCGTCCGGTTTGAAATGCTCGGGAACCGGTTGAAGGGTATCAGTCGCCATGAGTCATTCCTTTTTCGCTACCGCTCACACACATTTGGAATCAGAGCCGCCGAGTTGCGCTGCATCGAAACCAAGGTAAAGCAGGGAAGTCCGACACAATGTCGGAGGAAGCTACCTGTGCAGACGCGTCCGCAGACACGGATCGACATGGCCCGTAGGAAATGCACGCGGCAACACTGTCATACAGAAGTAAAGTCACACGAATACAGTTAAATCCCTAGATTGCCTTAGGGAGTGCGGTAGTACCAATGCGGTCTGGGCGATCCGTCATCTTGAGGGGCTTGCGAGCCGGAGCCTTGCATCAGCTAAAGAATTCCATCCGTTGGATTTGCGGGTGTTGCGTCAATTGCTGAACGGCAGACGGCGGCTCGCACTTATCCTTAGTACCTTTCCACTGAACTTTCCAGCCGAACGTGTTCTGGCCGCCTTCGGGGACGTCGTACCGAATTGACCGGCCCGAAATCTTGAGTCCGGCTGCGCGGAGCATAGCCTCGAGTTCGATCGCCCCCGGCCCGTCCCCCGTTACGCGAACCTTCAATGTGCCGCGGCACTGCCGGGGAATCACGTTCTCTGCTTGGCGCAGAGCCGCCAGCACAACGAAGCCGAGGGCAAATGAAACGATGCCAAGGCCAAGTTGCCCACCTCCGAAGCACAGGCCCATCACCGTGACGAACCAAAGCGTGGCGGCAGTGGTGACGCCGACAATTGTGTTTCCCTTTTTCAAAATTGCCCCAGCGCCGATGAACCCGATGCCGGAAAGAATGCCCAGAGGGAGACGCATGATGTCCATGACGACGAATGAGTCGCTTGGTTTGCCGTTTGAATTGATGAGCAAATTGGCCTGGATCATGGCAATGCACGCGGCAAGGCCAACAAGGATATTTGTGCGGAGCCCGGCGGGTCTGCCGTGCTCGTCGCGATTGAGACCGATGATTCCCGCGGCAATCGCAGTAAGAATCAGGCGCAGCACGATTTGTGACCAAGAAAGTGAAATGGGCATGAAGTTATCGCTGAGAGGTGTCTACAAACCCTTTTCTCAGCTAGCGAAAGAGGCCCGGACGCGATTCCACGTTATGTTCCGTGCGGAGATGCGATCAATACGGTGAATAGGGTAGGGCAGAAAAGAGATTCGTCGCTCGCAGAATTCGAGCGGAAAATTAAGGGTAGGCGTGAGGTACTCAATTAAAGAAGCAGCTACGATGATGATTTCTTGCGCGGGACTTTTGCTCCTTTTTTGCGCGCTTCTGACAGTCCTATCGCGATCGCTTGCTTTCGGCTCTTCACGGTGCCACCCTTGCCGCCCCTTCCGGACTTGAGCGTGCCGTGCTTCTTTCGGTGCATCGCGCTCTTGACGCTTTTGCCCGCCGCTTTGCCGTATCTGGCCATTTCGATTCCTCCTCAAACGCCAATCCAACGTGCGCGCCAATCATCGAGGCGCACGAGCAAGCTTGGCAACCGTACTGCCCACGCGGTTCGCGGTCGATACAGAGGAAAAGGTATTTTCGGCAATGAAATACGGAAACTGTGATGCGGACCTGGCGTGCAAAACACGGGCGAGACATCCGCGTTACGCTAGATCGCTGGGACTTGGCTAGGACTTGCCGGGGCGAACGGCCCGTATGCCGTCCTGCATGCGACGGCGAGCTTCGTCCGGTCCTTCACGTCGAGGATGCGATACTTGTTGCCCTCCAAATCGTGGAAGTTCACGAAAAATTCCTCGAGTTCGCGCAGGAATTTCTTCCCCAAATCTTTCACGTGGTGAATGTGTGCGTAGCTGTGATTTTCCTCTTCGATGCCAATGATGCGGTCGTTGCGCGGGCCATTCTTCTTTTTGCCTTGCGCGCCTTCGATAATCCCGATCAAGCGGCATTTCACCAGAACGCCGGGAAAGGCGGGCTCGTCCATCAGCACGAGGACGTCCGTCGGGTCGCCGTCTTCGGCTTTGGTGGAGGGAATAAAGCCGAAATCGTAGGGAAATGTCATGCCGGCGGGCAAAACTCTTTTGACCGCGAAGACCTTTTGTTCGGCGTCGAAACTGTATTTGTTCCGGCTGCCCTTCGGAGTTTCGATGATGACTTGGACAAGATTTTCCTGATCGCCGTCAACGGGCGCCAGGCGGCTGGGATCAGCCAAA
>JASHRM010000272.1 GCA_030037315.1 Candidatus Acidiferrales bacterium | reverse complement strand
ACCGTAGGGTCAATCACGATCGTGGCTGCCGATCCCGATGCGCAGACTGAACTCATGTAATCCCGCATCAGGTGATGCGTCGGGTAGATGCTTTGGCTCGCGCCCACGCTGGCGATGCTGCTCCAGCCGGTGCCGACGGTCACGACATTGTCGGTGGGCTTGAATCCCATTTCGACGTGCAAAGGATCCCAGCCATCCGGCAATGCCTCTTCGTTTTCTCCGTAGGTATTGTTGTTGTACTGCATCGTGTTGCCTAAGGTTTCCCAGGCGTTCACGTTGTTGCGCAGGTCGCCCGCCGTCTTCGACATGAGCGTAAAGGCACGGCCCACGACGGCGTTCGACCGATTGTACGGACCCATGGCGTTTGTTCCGCAATTGAATTTGAGCTTGTTGCGGATCGGCCCGCTGATCACCACCATGTTTGCCATCGAACTGGTGGAGTTTCCGAAGGGGGCTTGCGTCGCGAGCGCCAAAATCACGGGCAAGTGTTCCGGCGACGCGCCGGCCATCACGGCGTTGATGGCGACCTTCTCTACCGTCAGTTGCCGGGCACCACCGGTGATGTTGATGGTCTTAATCACCTCGTCCGGTTTATGGCTCGTGCCCTTGAGCATCGCGACGACGCGCTTTTCGGTCGGAAGGATGATCGAGTTGAAGTCGGTCCATTCCTTATTATCGAAAAGCTGCCGCAAACTCTCTTCTGAATCAGGTCCGAGCAGACGAGGTTCGACGGCTTCCTCGGGCGGTACCCCCGCGATTTTTTCTTCCGCGGTCAGCGGCTTGGTCAGCGCATCGACCACCGCGGTCATTAGTGGCTGGCCGGTCAACTGGTCTTTGCCTGACACATAGCCGATGTCGACCTCGCGCGGCTGCCCTGTGAATGGAAACGGCACCGAGACATACCGTATCGGCATGCCGTTGTTATATTTGAAATCGTAGCCTGTGGCGTAATGAACGATGTTGGAGGAGGCAACGCCAATGGCGGGAATCTTGCACTGAAGTTGAATCTGCTTCGCCCAGCGGCTCACGGCCGCGCAGCATCCGTTTCAACCTGCGACGCCGACAATTGCTGCATCGGCCTTGTTCGCTGTGATGTCCTTTAGGAGGGAAGGATCGCTGCCGAACATTCCTTCCGCCGTAACCTTGACGATGGTTTTCACGCCGGTGTAGTGCTTGTCAAACCACTCCCGCATTGCGCCGTAAAAATAATTTGCCGCGTCCGGCCCCTCCCAGGAAAGGTTCACGAAATAGATCGTCTTGTTATCGAGATTATCCAGGGGAGTTACTAATGGCACTCGCATGGCCAGTTTGCCTGCGATTGCCGGGTTCATTACGGTAATTCTGCCTTCTGATTCGTAGTTGGAAGAAGGAGAAGAAGGAACTTTCTCGCGAGCCTTTGCGGTGCTCGCGGGTAAACCGCCAAGCAGCGCTGGGCTGGCTCCCAAGAACGCCAGCATACTTCGTCGATCCATGAGCTTTCCCTCCTTACTGATGCGTATGTTTCAATTCACGCGACCGAAACACTCCGAAGGGTCCCTGAGCCGATACTGCGACCATTCTGGCTTGATTTCAACCGGTTCAGGCACTTGCCGTGAGAGGCCTTCGCGAAGCGTTTATACACCCCGAACCCCCTGATTTACCCAAATTTTCGTCCAGAACGGTCCAGAGGAAGGCTTACATCCGACCCAGGCCGAAGGTAATGGGCGCCGTAATAAGGAAAATATAAAGATTTTAGTAACGAATCCATCGCATCAGTTTAATGAGTTGGACCATTCGCAGAGCCCCCGGTAACGTATCGGCACCCAATTTTCTAATTTGCACTGCAGGCCGCGAACTCAGCAGGGAACAACTGTGAGCGCGGCAAAAGGGAGGGAGAGGAACCACATGAAACGCATTACGACGCGCTTCTGCAAATTATCCACGGTCATACTTGCACTGGCTGTTGCCACGGCCTGTGCTCCGCTAAGCCGAGCGGAAGATCAGCCTTCGGATCAGCCGTCGTCGACGACAGCTTCGGCTCAGCCCGCTGCTTCGTCTTCGCAGCCCACCGCCGCTGCGCAGCCGGCCGCGCCCACGTCCGATCAAAGGCTGGAAGAACTTGAAAAGCAAGTTACGCTGCTTCAAGAGGAGATCGCGTCTATGAAAGCAGCGAACGCAGCGGCGGCGGCTGCTGCGCCAGCGCCCGACCCTGCAGCGACACCAGCCGCCCTCGGTCCTGCGCCAGCTGACGCTCCCAAGATAAGCATCGCCAGCCTGCTTGGACCGGTCACTCTCAGTGGCTTCGGTGATTTCTATTACAGCTTCGATCCGAACCATCCGCAGGACAATATGGAGGAATTGCGGTCGTTTGAGTCTCCGACGAATGGATTCGATTTCAACATGGCGGAGCTGATTTTGGACAAGGCGGCCGACACAACCTCATCGGAAAGCCGCGTCGGTTACCACATTTCGGCCGGATACGGCACAGCCGCGAAAATCGTTAACGGCTCCGACAACCCCCTATTCACAGACGATGCCAACTTTTTCGTCAAGGAAGCCTACGTCGACTATATTGCGCCGCTAGGCAAGGGTTTGACGATCACCGTCGGGAAATTCGTTACTCCGATGGGCGCGGAAGTGATCGAGAGCAACGCGAACTGGAACTATTCGCGCGGCCTTCTCTTCGACTACGCGATCCCATTCTTCCATTTCGGCGCCAGCGCAAAGTACGCGTTTAATTCTAAGATTGCGCTAACCGGATACCTGGTGAATGGCTGGAACAATACGATCATCAGCCATGCTGCGATCTTCGACGGGCAGTTCGGGCCTAGCTCCGGTCTCACTTACGGCGTTAGCCTCGCCTATACGCCCAACATGAAGTGGTCCGTCACAACGAACTACTTCGCGGGACCCGTGACGGGCGCGATCGGCACATCCGGCCAGACGCTCAATGATTGGAAGCAAATCTCGGACACCACGATCGGGTACACTCCGAATGCCAAATGGGCGTTTCAGATCAACGGTGATTACGGCTTCGGTCCTCGCTATTACTTCGGCGATTGCTTCGACGATGACGTAAAGGCTTCCGGCAGGCCAATCCGCCAAGGTGGGACGCCGATTTGCGACCACACGCCTTCGGTCAACTGGGGCGGCATCGCCGGATATGTTAAGTACACGTTCAATCCAAAGAGCAACCTGGCCGTGCGCTACGAATGGTTTGACGATCCGGATGGCTATGAAGGATTGCTTGAAAACTTCTTCACCGGCGAATTCTTCGACGGCTGGGCGCAAGAAGTTACGGCAACCTATTCGTACAACCTGACGAGTGCCTTGCTGGTTCGCGGTGAATATCGGTATGACTTCGCCAGCCAGCCGATCTTCCAGCAGAGCCTAAGCTCACCGATCGGCGCAGTGAAGGAACAGAACACAGCGCTGATCAGCTTCGTGTACTCGTTCAGCAGCGCGAATTTGAAATAACAGCGTTCTGAATCTCGCACGACGGAGATTCAGGCGCTTGAAAATGAGACGGCCATCCGACGGTTACCGGATGGCCGTTTTAATTTCTGTTGCTGTTTAACTCTGTGCGGCTGTTTGCACGAGATTCGTTGCGGACGTCACGACAAACGTTCAGCGCCGGCTTTTCCCCCAGCCAGCCGGCGCCACTCTCCATCGTCTACTGCAATATCAGAACGGCGACGCCGTTGACGTCTTGCACCATGCTCTTTTTGGCCTTGGGATGCTCAATCTGGCCGTTTTCGTGAGCGACCTGGCCAAGCGGCTTGGTCTTTGCGTCCAGCGCAAGTTTGCCCTGCGCGATTGCGCTGTCATACGGCAGATAGCCTGACGGCTCAAAATCCGTATCGTTTCCGCTGGCTGCCGCCGTGCCGGTGTTCAGTGTGGCGTAGTGAGGAAGCAGATTAGTATTTCCTCCAACCGATCCTATTCCGCCACCCATTCCGCCGCCACCGCCGTTACTCGTCGGCACACCTGCACTAGAACCGGCAAAGCCGCTCCCGGCAGAGTGTTGGGCATAGGCCGGCAACCCGGCCACAAGAGCGAAGATCGCAACTCCCAAGAATTTTTTCATCGTCGTTTGCCTCTCGCGCAGGAGTTAGCGCTGCGCGGCGCAGATGAAGTGGCAATTCATCTGCCAGCCGGACGAGGGCTAGTTGCATTGAAAATGCAGTGGGTTACCATCCACTCGAGATGCCAAATCAGATCAAAGGAAGGCCGGCGAAATCCATATTCCTTGTATGTCCGAATTCTTTCCACGGCCAGCAATCATAGCGGTACCAGGACGGCCAGCGCGAAAGGCACAGGCGGGGAAACTCCTGTAAAATCAACGGAAAGCGAAGAAATCGCGTAGGGTCAAAGGCCCTTACAGGCTGCGTACGCGGCACCCTTGAGCGGGCATTCTTCATCAAGCACAACCTGAATCGAAACCTGCTCGAGGAAATAAGCCATTTTTTCTTTGTCTTGGACGGCCGCCGCAAATCTACCATCTTTTAATTTCGGCAAGATTTTCAGCGCGATTCCGCCAGCGACGAAAATGCCTCCGCGCGCCACGCTGCGAACCGCCAGGTTTCCCGCCTCAGAGCCGTAGATTTCGACCCACAATTCGAGCGTATCGACGCAAACGTGACACGTGCCTTCAAGGCCTTGCCGAGTAATCTCGCGTGCAGGGTCCGCAGCCGGATCGTCAAAGCTCGGATGTCTTGTTGTGGGGCTCAGGAATCCGTGGATCGTCTTAAAACCACGCCCCGATAGAACCATTTCCGCGCTGGCGAATTCTCCGCGAGATTTGATGTATTTCCAAAGGTCAGCCTGCTGATTTGTGTGCGGAGCAAAATCCGCGTGGCCCCCTTCCGTAGCCATGGGCATGTGGCGGGTACCATCCCAGAAAAGAATTGCCTCTCCCAGACCGGTGCCTGCGGCGATCACAGCTCGGTGGGCTTGCGGTGCTGGAACGCCAGGATAAATCACGTCCAGGTCACTCGACTTCATCACGCTGATGCCGTGCGCTGTAGCTTCCAAGTCGTTCAGCAATCGAACGCGTTCAAGTCCTAACTGCTTGGCCATAGTGGCACCGTCGATCACCCAGGGTAGATTGCCGGTGTGTACCCGGTTATCGACGATCGGGCCGGCGATTCCGAATGACGCCGCCGTGACTTTGGCCTTGGTGGTGTCGACGAAATCCTTGACGATTTCTTCAAGCCCTTTGTGCTCGGCGCTCGCGTAGCGCTTATCAGTCACTTTCACAAGCGAGCCCTGCTGTTCGTCAAAGAGTCCGAGATTCGTCTTTGTTCCGCCGATGTCGCCGGCCAAAATCATTCAACGCTCCGCACGTGAATTGCTTGAGGTCAACTACAAGGGGCGCCAGCGACGCCCTTCCGCGCCCATTAGGTCATCGGCCGCGCGTGGGCCAGAACTCCCGGCAGGATAGTTGGGAAAAGGCGGAGGCGCGCTGTGGCCCCACGCATCGAGTATCGGATCGACGAAGCTCCAGGCCGCTTCCACGCTGTCGGCGCGATCGAAGAGAGTCGCATCTCCACGGATGCAATCGTTAATCAGCGTGGCGTACGCCTCGCGCGATCCCGCGCCGAAGGCCTGTCGATATTGAAAGTCCATCGTCACAGGGCTGATATGCATCTGGCCGCCGGGAGCTTTTGCGCCAAACGAAAGCGAAATCCCTTCATCGGGTTGAATATTGAGGATCAACGAATTCGGCTCGACATTCTCGCCTTGAAAGACCATATGCGGCGCCTTCTTGAATCGGATCGCAATTTCCGTAACAGGACGCGCTAATCTTTTGCCGGATCGCAAATAGAACGGGACACCACTCCATCGCCAGTTATCGACTAATACCTTCAATGCAACGAAAGTTTCGGTGGCGGAGTTGGGCTTCACGCCGGGCTCCTGCCGATATCCAACGACCGCGTTGCCGTTGACGGTGCCGGGACCGTATTGGCCGCGCACCACTGATTTCCAGACTGTGCGTTCTTCAAAGGGCCGGATCGATTGCAGAATCTTGATCTTCTCGTTTCGCACGGACGTTGCGCCGAAAGTGGCGGGAGCTTCCATACCGACCAGCGACGTCAATTGCAGGACGTGACTCTGAATCATGTCGCGTAACGCGCCGGCTGACTCATAAAACGCGGCGCGCCTTTCCACACCCAGCGACTCTGCAGCTGTGATTTGAATACAGTCGATGAAATTGCGATTCCACAGTGGCTCGAAAATCCCGTTGCCGAATCGAAAAACCAGTAGATTTTGAACGGTCTCTTTGCCCAAGTAATGATCGATCCGGTAAACCTGCGATTCATCGAACACTTTCAACACAGTTGCGTTCAATTCCCGCGCAGACGCACCGTCATGGCCGAAGGGCTTTTCGATGATAATCCGGGTCCACGAGTCTTTGCTTTTCGGTTTGGCGAGGCCAGCGCGGCCGAGATGTTCCACAATGTGCGGGTACACATCGGGAGGCGTTGCCAAGTAATAGAGACGATTGCCGCCGAGATGTTCAGCTTCGTCGAATTCGTCGAGCTTCCCCGCAAGGCGCTTGTACGATTCCGGATCGTCGTACTCGCCCGTGAAATATTGCAATTGCTTCAAGAATTCGTCTCGCCGCTTGGGATCCGCGCCGGGGACATCTTTCTTTGGTAGCCCCTCCTCGGTTTTGTGGCGGAAATCGTCGTCGCTCATCTCCGTACGCGCGAAGCCGAGTAATCGAAAGCGCGGCGCCAGGCATGCATGAATCGCAAGGTCGTATAAGGCGGGCAAAAGTTTCCGCTTGGCCAAGTCGCCCGAGGCGCCAAACATCACAATCGTGCAGGGATCGTTCGGAATTTCACAAAAGTACGCGTCGGCTCTCGGGGCTTCAGACACTTCCGGCACGGTGGCACTCATTTTGATCTCCGTAAGGTGAAGGGTCGGCTTGGCTGTGGTCGCAGCGCGTGCAGTATCTCGAGCACGTCCTCGCCAAGCGGACGGCTCGAGGAACAGACTACCACATTCGGGTTGAGGTCACCGCGGCTCCAGAACCGACAATCGATTACAGCAGGGTTACAATACGGCGTAGTACCGAATCAGATTACCGTCTGCCTTTCGTTCACCAATTCCGACAAACGCATATCGCATCAGCCAATCGTGTTTCCCCTTTGCAACTTCAAACGTCGGGAATGCGCGCAAATAATATTCTGAAAAATCGACCGCAGGACCTCCTTCGAACGCCATCTTCCGTAGCCGATCCATCGTGTCGGGTCTGCGTCCCCAGAGGTAACCCTGGTTGCGTAGCAAGATGAGCGTGCCATCGTCCTCCTGCAACATGTACCGCGCATCAAAGGAAACTACGCCGTCGGGGCGAAACTGTGCGTAGTCGCCGCCGCTGTTTGGCACGGCCTTGCCCCGCAAACGAGGACCTGCAAATTCTCCGCCGTCCAGGTAGACAGCTCCGCGATTCGATCCGGTTGGCATATCGGAAATCGTCTGCACACGCGCGAAATGCAAGCGCACTTCGAACGCAAATTCGAGCTTGGGTTCCGTCAAAAGTGACTGCGCGTCGCCAAACGGCGAAGTCTCGGCCATCTGAAATCTCCCTCACTGACGGTAGAATCGGGCGGTGGTACAATCCCGCCGATCTTTTTCGGTGTCAATCGTGTTTTGCTTTGACTAGGCCTCGGACTCGGTCATTAAGACCCAGGAGAGATCATGATGAAAATTGCACTCATCGGCGCCAGCGGCTTCATCGGTACCAAGATTCTTGCCGAGGCAGTATCGCGCGGCCATCAGGTAACGGCCATCGGTCGCAATCCGGAAAAAATCCAGGCGCAGAAGAACGTCACGGTAAAGAAAGCGGACGCGCTGAACGTCGACGAGCTCACGAAGGTGCTTCAGGGCCACGACGTGGTGATCAGTTCGTTTAATCCTTCAAAAGGAATGACCGGGCCGGACGTCTACGACAAGCACGTTGCCGGGAATACCGCAATCATCAGTGGTGTGAAGAAATCGGGCGTCAAACGATTCATCGCAGTAGGCGGCGCCGCGAGCCTGAAGACACCGGCGGACATCGAGTTTCTCGATTCGCCAGAGTTTCCCGCGGCCTATGAACCCTTCAAGCCCGGAATTCGCGGTACTCGCGAGCTCTATTACATGCTCAAGAAAGAGCCCAACCTCGACTGGGTGTTCGTCGCACCGTCGGTGACAATCGCGCCCGGCGAGCGCACCGGCAAGTTCCGTGTGGGCAAAGATCACGTCCTTTACGACGCAAAGGGCGAAAGCAAAATCTCGGTGGAGGACTACGCCGTTGGCCTAATGGACGAAGTGGAGCATCCCAAGCACCACAACCAGCGAATTACCATCGGCTACTGACTGAGGACATCCTCTGTCGCCGCGCTAACAGGGAGGTCGCATGAAGCAGCCGGCTCTTGGAATCGCTTCGTCAGTGCTCGTGATCGCTATTTCCCTGGGCTTCATCGCGCTCTTCGCTTTTCCCACGTTTGCGACATGGGTCGCTTTTCTCACTATATGTTTCATTCCTATGCAAATCGTGATTTCAGTTACCTGGGGATGCAATCATCCTGGATTCGCTGCATCTCGCCCACAGCCAACCAAGGGCATCTTACTCACTTTGATCGCTCTGACTGTCGGAGCGATCGTCGCCGTGGTCCATTTCTGGACCGTGGGCGGCCATATCAATCCGCCCGTGCCGATGCTGGCGATGTGCATTATCTCGTCCGTTGTCGTCACATTCTGGCTGGCTATCATGTGGGGCGGATGGCCGTTCACCAGGTTGATCAAGAGTCCTGTCGCTGCGGGGCTTGTCTTGCTCGTCGCGTGCTACGTCATTAACTATGTTTTGTTCCGCGTTCTTTTTGACTACGGATTTATGCAGGGCGCCCCGGTCTACAGCGTCGCGCTTGACCCACACGGCTTATTCAACGCCTGGAATGCCCTCGTATTTTATGTCACGGCGACCGGCGTGATGTTCATATCGCTCAACTTCGACCTGTGGCCTTTTACCGTTTCTCCAACCCTGATGCGGCAGCCCGTGCTAGGTCTAGTTTGGACCGCGGTTACCCTCATATTCACCGGGCTCGCGTTTTACGTCGGTGTAGACCTGATGAAGATGGACGTCGTCTCTTTCATGGTGCATGTTCCGATCCCGTTCATCTTCGGGACGATCATCGTTCTAAACATGATGCACGGCTCCCTATTTGGCGGATTCTCGCAGCCTTTGAAGGGAATCCTGAACTCGATCGCTTCCGCCATGATTGGAACGGTCCTGGCGCTCCTCTATTCAGCTCTCGCCCCAGTGATTACGGGAACGGTGAAGCCAGGCCCACCGAGTTACGACTTTGAGATTTGGCTCGCGTCTGCTCTACTGGCGGTCACTTTCCCGTTTATGATTCTTCACGCGGAGTTCTTCAAATTGTGGCCGCTGCATCGCGAACGCGCTCAATCCGCGCCTGCAAGAATCGAGGGCTGATCAACTGTCAAGAATCCGATCTCTGACCGTTACAGATCGCATCGCGATTCAAGATCTTGTCGCGGAATATGCATGGGCGCTCGACACGGGAGACGTTGATGCCCTCGTTGCCTGCTTCACACCGGACGCAGTCGTAATCGAAGAAGTTTTTGAAGATCCTGATCGTTGGCAAGGCCAAGAGAATATCCGCCGGTTCGCCGAGCACTACTTCAGGGTCCCGAATTTTCCCGGCCGGCAGCACCACGTAAGCCAACTGCTCGTGAAGGGCGACGCGGAGAAATGCTCCGCACGCTCCTTTGCATTTGTCACCGAATGCCAGGGTGAACCGCCCTACGCGCTTCGTTTCACCGGCTATTACGAAGACAAGATCGTAAAACTCCGCGGCAGATGGCTTTTCAGGCAGCGGATCATCCGTCTGTGGGACGGCGAAATTCTTGCTCGCTTTCCCGGACGCGGCCAGCGCGTGCCGCGCAAGCGCCCGCCCGAACTCATGATCGAGGCGAAGTAATTTCAGATTTCGATCGCCGATTGTTCGTCTGAGAGTCAACAACGGCGGTGGAATGCCCGTCGGTTTGGGGTGGGCCAAACACCTCATGTATGCACAACTTACCTCTGAGCAGCGATCGACGCAGCTGGATTTACCTTAGGAGAACCATGAGAATCGCAAAAAGGGTTTCGGTGCTCGCCCTTGTATTAGCATTCGCTTCGGCCCTCTGCGCGCAGTCGCCTAAGCCGGTGCGGACGCAGGCTGGGCTCGTGCAAGGCATCAGCGCGGATGGCTTGACGACATATCTCGGCATTCCCTTCGCAGCGCCACCTGTTGGCGATCTGCGCTGGCGCGCGCCGAAGCCACCGGCACCGTGGTCTGGAGTAAAAGTCACCGACAAATTCGCTCCCGGTTGCATGCAAACCCCGATTGTGGCGCCGGCGCTGAATATAGATGCGGTTCCGGTTAGTGAAGATTGTCTCTACCTCGACATTTGGACGCCCGCGAAATCAGCGAGCGATCAATTACCCGTGATGGTGTGGATCTACGGCGGCGCCTTCACTGCGGGCGCCACCTCAATGTCTCTCTACAATGGCGCAAACCTCGCCAAGAAAGGCGTTGTGCTTGTGAGCCTCGCTTACCGCGTCGGGTACTTTGGGTTTCTTGCGAGCAAGGAACTTAGCGCCGAACAGGGAGGCCACTCGGGTAACTATGGCTTGATGGACCAGATCGCCGGTCTCCACTGGGTGAAGCGCAATATCGCTGCGTTTGGCGGCGATCCGCTCCGCGTAACCATCTTTGGCGAATCCGCTGGCGGAATTTCGGTGAGCATGTTGTCCGCTTCCCCTCTAGCAAAAGGACTTTTCACCGGTGCCATTTCAGAGAGTGGGGGGAATTTCGCTCCGGAACGCAAAGACAATGAAGGTGGCGAGAATATGGTCAGCCTTGCGACCGCTGAAAAGAATGGCGCTGCATTTTTGGCCAAACTCGGCGCCTCTTCCATTGCCGACGCCCGCAAGATGCCGGCCGAAAGCATCTTGAAAGTTCGCGGCGCCGGACTCGGCAGCAACTGGCCTAATTTCGACGGCTATGTCCTACTGGGTGATCAATATGAACTGTATGAGAAAGGGCGCTACAACGACACTCCGATCCTCGTCGGAACGAACGCAGACGAAGGCGCTATCTTTGTTCAAAAGGCCACGTCCGCGGCGTTCTTGGCCTCCATTCATGCAGGGTACGGTGAATACGCGGACAGAATCTTCTCCGTTTATCCCGGCAATACGGACGCCGAGGCTCTCCGGTCCACGCGCGATATGTTTCGCGATACTGTTTTTGCTTGGTCCACGTGGACTTGGGCTCGCCTGCAGTCCAAGACCGGCAAGAACAAGGTTTTCGTCTATTACTTCACTCATAGGCCGCAGTATCCAGACCAAGCGATGTTCAACGATTTTGGCGCCTCACACGGCGCCGAAATGGCATACGTCTTTGAGAATTTCGGTAGAACCACACCAACCGACGCGGATAGCACACTCGCAAATCAGGTTTCTTCCTATTGGGTGAATTTTGCGAAGCGTGGCGACCCAAACGGTCCTGGCTTGCCCCAATGGCCTGTCTTTAAGGATCCCGACCAGCAGGTAATGGATCTCGATGACCCATCCCATCCCATTCCTACGCCCAACATAGGTAAGTTAAAGGTGCTCGACGGGTATTACGCATGGCGCCGGCACCAAAACGAAGACCAGCAGTAAGCTTTTACCTAGCTGGAATTTTGTGTACCCTTGCAGTATCTTGGAATCGAGAGAGACTTCCGGAGGCGCTCTGCATGGCCGATGACGCGCAAAAGGTTCGCATGGTGAAATGCGTCAAACTTGGCCGCGAACTGCCTGGCCTGGACCGCGCCCCCTGGAAAGGCGAAATCGGGCAGCGTATCTACGAGAACATATCGAAAGACGCGTGGCGAATGTGGGTCGACCACTCCAAAATGCTGCTGAACGAATTTCGCCTTAATCCGCTCGATCCCAATGCGCAACGGATCATGGAAGAACAGATGGAGCAGTTCTTCTTCGGCGAAGGTTCCAAGCTGCCCGAAGGATACGTCGCTCCAAAGCACTAATCACGAAATCGTCCGTCATTTTCGAGAGTTCAGAGAGGGAAATATGCGTGTCCAAAATCTATTGCTGGTGCCTGTGCTAGTCGCAGCCTGCGCCACATTCACCTTGGCCGATTCCGCGCCCGGCTCCGCCAGCGCCGACATTACGAACGCTCAAGGCGCGAAAATCGGCACCGCGAAGATTACGGCCGCTACCGAAGGCGTGAAAATCACGGTGAACGTCTCTCAGCTTCCACCCGGCGAACATGGGATCCACATTCACAATGTGGGCATGTGTGAAGGCCCCGCCTTCACTAGCGCGGGTGCGCACTTCAATCCCACGCATGCGCATCACGGCGTGAACAACACACAAGATCCGCATCCACACGCGGGTGACTTGCCGAATATCGAAATCGCGAAGAATGGCAAAGGCAAGCTGACTTTCGTCGATAAGAATGTCACGCTGGGTGATGGACCGAACTCGCTCTTCCAGGATGGCGGCACTTCCATCGTGATCCACGCGAAGCCGGATGATCTAATGTCCGACCCGTCCGGAAACTCGGGCGATCGCATCGCCTGCGGCGTAATT
>JASHRM010000271.1 GCA_030037315.1 Candidatus Acidiferrales bacterium | reverse complement strand
ACGAAACGGCGGGCATGACTGATCGCCTCGGATCCACTCAGTGCATTAACGTGGGCAGTGGTAACGTGATTCGTGAGGCGCTCGAGCTGCGCAAGATGCCGAAACCGGGGTACGCAATGGAAATTTGACGACGCACGTAGCTCAGGGCGAAAACCCTGAGGTATTTCGCGCCATCACTTCTTGTTGGCGGGATAAATCACAAGCTGGCGGCGATCTCCGGTGCCTTCGCTGGCCGTGCGAACGTCGTGCGCGCCGCTAAGTTCCAAATGCACAACTCGCCGTTCGCGCGATGACATGGGATTGAACCGATGGGGCTGGCCCGTCTCGCGCACTCGCTGCGCGGCCACGCGAGCGGAAAGCTTCAATTCAGCCAGCCGGGTCGAGCGATAGTCGCCGCAATCGAGCCGAACGGAATCATGCAATCGCGGATCGAGCCGTAGCCAGCGATGAGCGATGTGTTCGAGCGCCAGCAGAAGTTCTGCATTTCGTTCCAGCAACAAATCCTGATCGGCGCCATGAAATCGGGCGACGATTCCCTTTTGGCCCGCCGTTCCATCGACTTCATTATCATCTACAACCTCGTACTCAACAGCGAGGCCCAGGTTCTTGACCGCCACATCGAGGAACTCTTTCAAGCCGCCGGCTGCACGCTCGCGATCGAGCGGAGGCGCCGGCTGATTTCGCTCGCGGCCCGGAAAATTCGTCCGTTTGCCGGGCTTTGGTGCTCTGGGATACCGCTCGCGTCCGTTGGTCATTGTTGTTTTTTGTTTTTGAACTTGCTACGCGAAGGCATCGGACTCGTGCGGTTCAGATACCACTGTTGTCCCACGCCCACCACGTTGCTTGTAAACATGTATAGGTTCAAACCGCTAGCATACGTGAAAAAGAAAAGCGCGAAAGCCAAAGGCATGAGCGCCATCATTTTCTGCTGGCTTGGGTCGATGGCGGCGTTTTGCGGCGTCATTTTCGTCATCAGGTACATCGTGATGGCCATCGCGATCGGCAAAATGTAATACGGATCTCTTACCGAAAGATCGTGGATCCACAGAATCCACGGGGCATGTCTTAATTCGATCGCGCCCGTCAGCACGCGCCAAAGCGACCACCACACCGGCAGTTGCACCACCATCGGCAAGCAACCGCCAAGTTGCGATAAAGGATTGACGCCGTGTTTCTGATAGAGCTCGTTCATTTCCTCCTGCATTTTTCGCCGGCGCGGATCCGTCATCGAATATTTCTTGTATCGGTCCTGAATCGCGCGCATTTCTGGGGCGAGCTTCTGCATTTCTTTCATCGAACTGAAGCTTTTCACCTTCAGAGGAAAGAGCGCGAAGTTGATTACCAGCGTGAGGACGATGATGGCCCAGCCCCAGTTCGGGATGTAGCGATGCAGCCACTGCAACGCGAAAAGCAGAGCCTTGGCGATAATTCCAAACCATCCGAAATTAACCAGGCCTTCGAGCGAAGGCCTCATCTGGCGCAGCAGCCCAAGATCTTTCGGTCCGATGAAGGCTCGCATTTTGAGCGGTCCCGGAGCCGTCGAACCGGCTGCCATTTCCGCTTCGGGTTCGCTTAGCTCTTGCCCGTTGTTCGTGAAGTGATGCCACTGCGTCCAATGCCACAGCGCGAAGTCCGAACTATCTGGGACAAACGCCGCCGCGAAAAATTGATCTTCGAGCCCGGCGAACTCAAGCGGGCCTGGCTGCTCGAACGGTTCTATCTGGTTCCCCGGCGTCCCGAGTTTCTTGTATTGCGCGAGGGTAAGCGACGCATTTGGTTGCCGGTAAAAGACGGCAACCAGTTGGGGCGCGTTGCGAATGGCCCGGTCGCCAAAACCTCCGCGCCAAGCCACGCCGGAAGCCAGGGGCGCGCCATCGAGGGTCACACTTTGGTCGATCGATAGCCGATATCCCTGTTCGAAACTCAGTTTTTTCGTTACATCCAGATGCCCGTTGCTCCAATGAAACGTCAGCATCACGGGCGCCTGCATGTCACTCAGTTCCGATTCAGGCAGACTGCCACTCGCGCCTGTCGCCGTTACCTGGTAAAGCCCTGCGTTTGCATCGGACTCGAGCTGCGGATCCGACAACATCACCGAGAAAGGCCAGCCCAATTCTTGTGACGACGGTGCATTCACGATGTCCAGAGGTCGTGGCGGCGTCTCTTCGTCCAGGTATTTTTTCAGCGCCCAGCTGTGAACCACCGCGCCCCGGTTCGAAAACTCCACGCGATACAGCGGGCTTTCAACCGTAAAGATCTTCTCGCCTTCCGCTTGTACCACCGTAACTTTCGCGTGAGATGCGGGGGCTTTCGGGCCAGTTTTTGCCGTCGCCCGAGGCGCGCCAGCTGACTCTGTCGGCGCGCTTGGCGAAGTTGCCTGGGTCGATTGTCGCTGCGGTGGAGGTTCAGGCGGCTTGAAGAACTTTACCCAGATAAACGTCATCAGGATGACCAGGACGAAGAAAATGACGACTCGTGCCTGGTCCGACATTTCCTTCACAGCGGTCTACTCTCGGTTCTTTGGATTCGAAAAGCCGCGTCCGCGCTCTCGTAAGCTTCGGGAACCGGATCGAAGCCGCCCTTGACAAAAGGACGGCAGCGCAGCAGCCGTTTCGTGGCCAACAGCAAACCTCGCCGCGCGCCGTGCCGCGCAATCGCCTCGTGCGCGTAATTCGAACACGATGGGTGGAATTTGCACGCGCCGCCGAAAAATGGCGACATGAAGGCAATGTAAAAGCGGATCAGCAGCAATAAAATCCAGGAAGCAGCGCTTCTGATGCGCATTGTCGATAATCCGGAGGTCATTCCCTTGGTTTTGAATCCGTCTCGAGCGCTTGCGCGCGAGGAAGCAGTTTCAACAACTCGTGCGTCAGAATCGAAAATCCTGTCGTCTCCGCCGAACTGCGCGGATGAATCACGATGTCCCATCCGGGGGCAATCTCCTGTCTATTTAGCCTGAAAATTTCGCGGAGCCGGCGGCGAATCCGGTTGCGACGCACCGCGCCGCCTAGCGCTTTCTTGATGCTCCAGCCAAATCGGCTGAAAGCCAATCCATTGGGACGAAGAAAGGCTGTAAATTCACGTCCCGCTCGTTTTCGTCCTTCGCGATAAACCGCGTCGTATTCCGAGCGGTGTACCAGACGGCAGGCGCGCGGCAGATCGAACCGCGGCGCGTCAGACTCGCGTGAGGCTGTGGCGCCCTTTTTTGCGGCGCTGCGCAAGAACTTTTCTTCCACCTTGGCTCTTCATGCGTGCGCGGAATCCGTGCTTCTTATGACGACGGCGCACATGCGGCTGAAACGTCCGTTTCGGCAACGATATGTCTCCTCTTCACTAGGTTATACGCGCAGCGCTTCTCCGCCATTTCAGGCTTGCTTTGTGCGCTGGACGGCCCAATTCAGTTGAACGGGAATTGTTTTGCCAGGCTCAGCGTGCGTCGCGGTACGTAAATGAAACAGCTAGTGTATGCGACCCCCGCAGCACGGTCAAGAAACTGTCTCGTGTGGAACAGCAAGAAGGACGATGGCACCACCTAATGCCGAAAATTGATATAAATCGATTCGTTCCCCGGGCGGATTAAGGACTCTTTAGGACAAGATCGGCCAGATTCCGGCGAGCATGCGCGTCGCAATTTCGTCGTGGGATCTGTGGTGGAGATTCACGTGGAGGAAGGGCAAGGCTTTAGCCCTGCCAAAAAGCGGCGCGCCAGCGCTTTCCTCTGCGCAGATTCACCCGCAGCATGTCGTCCTTGAAACGAATCTCGCACCTCATTCGCCACTCTGCGTTTGTTGCAGCCAATTCCGACGACTCCTCACGCGCGGCTTTGAAGCCTGCGCAGCAATCGAATCTGACCGGCGTGGTAAACATCGTGAAACGCCACGCCGAAAACCATTCGTGCTTTAGCTTTTACCAAGTGAGAGTGGCGCGCATTAGCGACCATGGCCCTTAGCTTGCGATGCTCGTCATCAAGGAGCCGGCGCGTTTTGTCCCAAGCCACTTCGTTCGCCGGACTTGGCATCGCAAAAAAGTTGCTGCCCTTGAGGACGAACGATCCCTTCTTTTCGCCGAGCAGCCGGCGCCGCACCACGTATTTCCAGTAAGCCGCATGCACCGCCAGTTCCCAGATGTTGTGACGCCCGCGCTCGGGCCTCCACGCCGCAACTTTCGCCGAAACGCCGCGAAGTGATTGCTTCAGATTCGGTCCGTGCCACGTTTTCCGCTCGTAGCCTTCGTCCAGTAATTGCAAAAGCAAGTCAATTCCGTTGGCTCGCCGTCGCGATGCCATTCGAGCCTCCTTTACGCAACGCACGCGATCTACGGTCTTGTCGCACTCCTGGAGCGCCGATCTCCTGATCGGCGTGTTTACACCAACCACGTCCTTGTAATTCCTTTATGCAATGGTAAGGTCGACGATGTAACACGATGGTTCGACGTTCTAAGACGAAGAAAGGAGAGAACAAAATATTGCATATGGGCGCGATTCGGAAATGCGCGACTCAGTTTTCGGGCTAATTCTACTCGACAAGCCTGCGACGAATCGGGCGAGGATCGTCGTCCTCAGAGCGAACCAAGTCGCCCGAAGGGCCGAGTACAAAGAATTGACCAAAATCGACCTAACCGGCGCCGAATCAAACAGATAAAATTTTCTACCCGTCAAATCTCGGCCGTTTACAGGAGTGCAACTTTTCGTGCCGAATGGCTAGTTTTTCTGCAAGAGGATTGGCGAATCCCGCGCTATTCTGCGGGTTTCAAAATCTCCGACGCGCGACTCGCGTCTTCCGCGCGCACAAGCAGTTTCACTCCACCGACCCATAAGCTCGGCTCGGTTCCTCCGGCGTCGTCAGCTTGCAAGATCGACTCGATGCCGTTCGCCCGAAGAGCGCCCTGAGCGATTTCGGCCTCCATTTTTTGCGCGAAGTCTCCCACAACGACCAATTCCGTATCGTTCATGTGTTGAGGTCCCCGAAATTAGATGCGGCCGCGCCGCAGCGGGTTAAGCCAGCGCGGTTTTTGCGCCGAACGCCTGCTTCACGTGCGGTTGGAGGAGATAGACCAGGATCCAAATCTCGACTGCCGCAAAGATAATCTCGCGAAGAACAAAAATGAAGAAGAAGACGTGCAATCGTGCAAAAGGCAGACCGATCAGTACACCCAGCAATCCGAGCGCTGCAAACACGATCGTCAAAATGCGAGCCCAGTTCTGCAGCTTCAACAGCCCGATTCCGATGAACACGTCCAAAACGGCCAAGCCGATTAGCAAAACGCCAACCATCACCGCGCCCACTCCTGCCAGCGCGCCCATTCCGGGATACGAAGTCATGTTTGACAAAAATGCCGCACCCACAAGCGCACCGAGTGCAGCCAGCACGCATAATCCGGCTCCGATGAATGCGAGCACAGCGATAATCGTCACGCCGGTTGGACGCTGCATCGTCCCGACCTTTCCGCCGCTGTCTCGGCCGCTGGATTTGTCGATCTGGATCGGCTTCTTCTGCCTAAACTCGGCAGACATTAGGTCACGCTGTGCCGGCTGGTCAAGCCAAAAGAAAACGCCATCGGTGACGTGCTTCGATGTACACTCCTGCACGCGAAATCAGCGCCATTGACACAGTTCCGAACCTTCGTCCTGGATGGACTCGCATGACTAGGCCAATCGCAGGTCGCGCTCTCCAAATCGGGTTTCTCATCGTTTGGATTTTTTCGCTTGGCAGCGCCGTCGGTCGTGCGAATTCCTCAGACCAGCAGTCCGCGCAAAACCCGCCGCCAGTATCGACGCAAGCGAACTCGGGGAATGCCAACGCGCCGGAGATGACCACGCATGAGGCTCCCGTCCCATTGCGAGTCCGCGTCAGCTTGGTTCCAGTTCGAGCGGTTGTGCGAGATGCCGAAGGAAACATCGTCGGTAATCTGCACAGAGAAGACTTTGAAATTTTTGAGGATGGCAAGCCTCAAGAGATCTCAAATTTCCTTGTAGAAAATTTACCGAGTACAGCCGCCGCAGCTGCTCCAGCAGTACCGGCTACAGCCGCTAGCCCCATCGAGGCCCCCAATCAGGGTCATCCCGCGTCTTTCGCCGTGCCTGGCCGATTTGTAGCGCTGCTCTTCGACGATGTTCATTTAAGCGTTCAGGATTTGACGCTAGCCAAGGTTGCGGCTGGCCGGTATTTGGATGCATCCGTTACTGCCACTGACAGAGTGGCCCTGTTGACGATATCCGGCACAGCAGACGTCGATTTCACTGATGATCGCGCCAAACTGCACAGCGCGCTCGGCAGTCTCGTGCCCAGAGACATAAATAAACACGCAACCGCGCAGAATGATTGTCCGCCAATGGATTATTACGAGGCCGACCTGATTCAGAATATGCACGATCAGCAGACGACCGATATCGCAGCACAGGATGCGCTGAACTGCCTGGCCACGGCGAGTGACCTGCTAGCTCAACAACAAAGCGGAACGGTGCAGCAATCGACGATGGCCCGCGCTCAAGCGGCTGTGCTCACCACGGCAACTCGAGTCGAAGAGGAAGGCGCCGAAGAAACAGAGGCTGCATTTCGCAGGCTGCGCGAGATCGTCCAGCGAATGTCCGGTTTGCCCGGCCAGAAGACGATCGTTTTCATCTCGCCCGGGTTCATTTATCCGAACGCGCAGAGCGAATTCTCCGACATTATTGACCGCGCGATCCGCTATAGCGTCTTCGTAAACACGCTGGATGCCCGAGGGCTCTACACCCTCGATCTCGGTGACGATATAAGCAAGTCTAGTCAGGGTCTGGACCCGGCTACCTCCGGCTTCCGTGTTTCCTGGCGTCTGGCTGGACAGGAGCGTCAGGGAGACCTTTTAATGTCGCTCGCCGACGATACTGGAGGATATTCGTTCCGTTCCAATAATGATTTAGGAGAAGGACTGCGCCGGGTGGTCGCGGCACCTTCGGTCTATTACTATCTGGCCTTTTCCCCGCAGAATTTGAAATACGATGGAAGGCTTCATTCGATCAAAGTGACGTTGCGATCCAACGGAAAATACACAGTGCAGGCCAGGCGCGGCTTCTACGCTCCGCTTCATGCGGACACTCCCGCGGATATCGAGCGGCGAAACATTGAGGATGCGGTTTTCTCTCAGGAGGAGCAGCACGGTCTTCCTGTTGCTCTGCAAACCCAGTTTTATAAGACGGATCCAGCCGACGCGAAATTAGCCGTGCTTGCGCATGTGGATCTTGCTCACCTTCGTTTCGATAAAGCGGATGGACGAAATCAGAATGATTTGACGATTGTCGCTGCGCTGTTTGACCGCAATGGAAACTTCGTCACCGGCACGCAACGCATTGTGCAGATGAATTTGCGAGATGAAACGCTCGCGAAACTCAGCAAGACCGGCGTGACTGTCAGAACAAATTTTGACGTAAAGCCGGGAGATTACGTGGTGCGCCTCGTGGTGCGCGATTCGAGAGCGGAGCAGCTCTCTGCGGAGAACGGGATCGTTCAAATTCCTTATTAGGATGGTGCCCATGGCGCTTCGGCGAATTGCCCCAGCTGCAGCTCTTTTGACGCTTGCCCTTTTTGCGTGGATGGCATGGCCCAGCACTCGCGCGCAACAGGCCCCGGCGGCGGCGCAACAGTCTCCGACCGGCGCCCCTGCCGTGCTTCGCGCGGAGTCTCGACTGGTACGCGTGGATGTGGTGGTGACCGACAAAAAGGGCAATTACGTTCGCGATCTTACGGCGAAGGATTTCCACGTCTTCGACAACGACAAAGAGCAATCGATTGTCAATTTTTCATTTGGGTCTTCTTCAACCAACGAGTCGCCGGACCGCCATTACCTCGTCCTGTTTTTCGATGACAGCACGATGAGTATTGGCGATCAGCCACGCGCTCGAAAAGCCGCTCTACAATTCATTGACGCGAATGTCGGGCCGGATCGAGCGATCGCAGTGGTCGATTTCGCGGGCACTCTGAAAATTGCCCAGAATTTCACCGCCGACGCTGGCTTGCTGAAGAAAGCGGCAGGTACATACACAACTTCTTTGGGACCTGACCGCACTTTTGCAGCTTCAACTATCAGCAGCCCCGGAGCTCCATCAATCCTGAGCGCTGAAGACGATTTCGCGGTTCACAATCTGTTCATGGCCATTCGCAGCCTGGCCAAAAATTTGGCAGGCATTCCCGGCCGTAAGAGTCTCGTCCTATTCACCGACGGCTTTCCGATTACTCCAGAGCAACAAGGTGAAATCGAAGCGACTATTTCTATTTGCAATCAGTCCAACGTCGCAATTTATCCGTTGGACGTTCGCGGATTGGTCAGTAGCGCCAGGAACCAGCAGCCGCCAACGCCGCAGGCTTCTGCCAGGGACATGCAGGTGGCCAAGGACACGGAGTTACGCCAATTTGAGTCTCAGCCTCGACTCGTTCTTGCTTCTTACCCAAGCGAACCCGCGCAAAAAGGCGGCGGTGGGAATGCCGGCGGAGGAGGTAGCCGAGGAGGAACAGGAACGGGCGGAACAACTCAGCCGCCAGCAACAATTGGCACCAGCGGAGGCTCGACTGGCGTTTATACGTCTCCCGCTTTTACTCAAACCAATCCTCAGATGCTTCTGCCTACGCTGCCAGACACGGGAGCCACCAATCAGACTGTTCTCGACGAACTCGCAAACGGCACGGGAGGGTTCCCGATCTACAACACGAACGACCTGCTCGGCGGGCTTTCTAAAATCGCGGAGGAACAGAACGAGTACTACCTGCTTGGCTATAGTTCGCCGGACATTCCCGACAACGCTTGCCACAGAGTCCACGTAAAGGTTGATCGGGGTGGAACCAGCGTTCGATCGAGAACAGGCTACTGCAATGCTCCGCCAAAGGACATGCTGGCTGGCCAGCCCATTGAGAAAGAATTGGAGGCAAGAGCGAGCGGCGCTGGCAAAGAGAACATCGGCGGTTCGTTAGAGACGCCGTTCGTTTACAGTGGTCCCAACCGTGCACGTGTGAACGTAGCTCTCGATTTCCCGTCGTCGGCGATCGATTTTTCGAAAGACAAAGGCAAGTATCATGGTGAGCTCAACGTTTTGGGCATAGCATACGGGCCGAGCAATACGGTTGCCGCCCGCTTCAGCGATCACGTCACATTCGACTTCGAAAAAGAGGAATGGAAAGGCTTCACCGAAAAACCAATCCTGCATTACGACAACCAATTCGAAATTCCCAGTGGGCAGTACAGAGTCACGGTCGTTATTTCCACGGGCGGACAAAACTTCGGAAAGTATGAGAATCAGATTGCAATCGATTCTTTTGACGGCAAGCAGTTCGCAATGAGCGCGATCGCGCTAAGCAACCAGATTCAACCTGCGTCTGGCCTTGATAGTGCGACCGCGGCGGAACTGCTTGCGGATCGCATACCACTCGTCGCACAGGGCATGGAAATCCTTCCGTCCGGCAGCAACCGGTTCAGCAAATCGGACAAGGTCGCCCTGTACGCCCAGGTGTATGACCCGGATCTGGCTAACTCGAATCCGGCGTCGTTGCAATTCGTTTATCGCGTTGTGAACACGCAGACCGGAGAAACGGTTTTTTCAACGGGGGCAGTCGACGCCGAAAAGTTCATTCAGAAAGGAAATCCGGTGGTTCCGCTCGGCCTCAGCGTCCCGATCGACCAGTTGCCGCCGGGGCCCTATCGCATCGACATACAGGCGTTCGACGCCCAGGGCAGCAAGACGCCGATACGATCGGTCCAATTCGCGGCCGAATGAGACCGCCGCGAAATTCAAGTATGAGCGAGTCCGTGATAGGACGAATTGACTTCATCAGAGCGATGCGTGCTCTAGTCGCACTCGGCCTTGCGGTTTTTTGCGGATCTTTCGCGGGGCCCTCGGTTACGCCGGCCGATACCAGGGAACTAAAATCAGGCGCCTTTCAAGTCCAGCAGGAAGTGATTTTGCCGGCGCAGCCCACCGAAGTGTATGACGCGGTTACAGGTGACATTAGCGGTTGGTGGGATCATTCTCTGTCCGGGCATCCCAAACGGCTTTACATCGAGCCGAAGCCCGGCGGCGGCTTCTGGGAAATCTTCAACGACGCCGGCGACGGAGTCCTCCATGCCACGGTGATTTATGCCGATCGCGGAAAAACTTTGCGGTTTGCGGGTCCGCTTGGTTTTTCCGGACAAGCCGTTCAACTGGTAACGACGTATGAATTTCTTCCCGATCCCGCGGGCACAAAATTGCGCGTCACTTGCAACGTCTCGGGCCAGATTGAGGACGGCGAAGACAAGATCATCGATTCCGTTTGGCACCACTTTCTTTACGAACGGCTGAAGCCTTATATCGAATCCGGCGCCTACAAAAAGAAAACCGCTCATTGATTGCTTTCCGCTGCCAGACTCCTGCCGCGTTTGATAGGATGTTTCCCCACACGTCGGAATTTGAAAGACATTTTGAATGAGGCAATCGTCTTTGGCGAAACCGCGCGCGCCCAAAAAAACGAATAAGAGACCGGCAGCCAAAAAGAGTTTGGGGCATGGCACGAAACTCAAAGTTGGGCTGGTCGGTTTTGGCACGGTAGGAAGTTCCGTGGCCAAAATTATTTGTCAGGATGCCGATGGCCCTTTGCAGCTCACTCATATTTTCAATCGCAATATCGAACGGAAGAAAATCGATGGTCTCCCGACGCACATCCGCTGGACATCGAAAATCCACGAAGTGCTTTCGTCGGATGTCGACGTTGTCGTGGAGCTCATCGGCGGCATTGATCCTTCGGGCAGGTGGGTTCGGCAGGCATTGCGCTCAGGCAAATCCGTTGTCACTGCGAACAAATTGCTAGTCTCCGAGTCAGGTCCTGAGCTTGTCGATTTGGCGCGCAAAATGGGCAAGCGATTCGAATTTGGCGCGTCCGTCGCCGGCGGAATTCCGGCCGTCATCGGAATCCAGGAGGGTCTTGCCGGGGACCGGCTGCACCGCATTGCCGGAATCCTAAACGGAACCTGCAACTTCATCCTCACGGAAATGGAAGCGCATGAAAGAAGCTTTGAGACAGCTTTGAAAGAGGCGCAAGCCCGCGGCTATGCCGAAGCCGATCCAAGTTCCGATGTGGACGGCATCGACGCCCGGGCCAAGCTGGTGATACTTACGCAAGCGGGCCTGCGCCTGCGTGTTCGCAGCGAGCAAATTCCATGCCGCTCCATTTCTTTGATCGCTGCAGTCGACTTCATGTACGCCCGCGAACTGAAGTGCGCCATCCGGCAAATCTCGGTGGCGCAGAAAAACACCTCGCAAGGTGTGCGGCTGGCCGCTGCGGTGCAGCCGGCCCTGGTGCCTGAGGATTCGCTCGTCGCTCATGCGCACGGAAGCGAAAATTTGGTGATGGCAACCGGCGAGTTCGCCGGCCGCATGGTTTTTTCCGGATACGGCGCGGGCGGCGATCCTACGGCTGTCGCCGTGATTTCTGATTTGTATACGATTGCGCGAACGGCAGGCGCTCCGCCGGAGGCATTGCCCGGTGCGGCCGAAGTGCCGGATTCAGTCAGTGGAGACTTCACCGTTCCGCATTATTTGCGTTTCACAGTACGCGACCGGCCAGGCATCGTGGCTTCGCTTGCCACAATTCTTGCGAAATATGGTATCAGCATCGACGCGCTTCTGCAGAAGCCAGGATTCCCTCATTCGGCTCTCTCATTTGTAATGACGCTCGAAGCCTGCGATAGCGCCGTCCTCAATCGAGCGCTCGAAGAAATCGCACGTCTCGATTTTCACGTCGAGCGCCCGCTCTGCCTACCGATATTCGTGGATTAAAAGCAAACCGAAGCTACTGGAGCGTGGATTCGCGATTCCGCTACGCCGACGCCTTCTTCCCGAGAAATCTTGGGGCAAATTCGTCTCTGACGAACGTTTCGAACGAAGTTGAGGTGGTATTTTCCGCGGAGCGCTTTTCCAGTGCAGCCATGTGGCCCGAATTCAGCGCCTCGGACATTTCAAGAAACAGCGCCGCCATATTCTCAGACATGCCGATTTCGACCAGAGAGGCTCGCACTTGCGCGTTGGATGGGCGCACGTAGGCGAGGTGCGGCCTGCCGATGGCTCGCCCGATAATTCCCGCGGCTTCGGCCATGCTTATGTCGCTCTGGCCCTGCAGTTCGCGGGTGCTGTGTCCCGAAAAATTCTTTGCGAGCAGCGCGTGCGCTGCGTAATCGCCAATGTCGCGCGTGGCGATGAAGGGCAATTCAAGTTCGGGGCGCAGCGGGCCCGCCACCACGCCGATCGACTTGATAATTCCGATCTGAGGCAGCGTATTTTCCATGAAATATCCCGGACGAAGGAAGAGTATGTTGACTCCCTCAAGTTGTCCCAATCTTTCTTCCAACTGATGAAGGCCCGCCACGGGTCCCGTGCCTTCCCGCTTATCCGCGCCAAAGCTGCTGAGCGCCACGACGTGCGAAATCTCAGAGCCGGCCAACCCAGTCGCGATTGCGTCGACAATCCGATCCTGTTCCGCCCGGTAGTCGCGGCTGGCCATATCCGGAGGCACCATTACGAACGCGGCTCTCGCACCTGCGAACGCTTGTGCGAGCTGCTCCTTGTCAGACGCATCGCAAACGAATGGTTCCAGGCCTTTCGTCGCGAGCGGTTCCAAGTGGCCGGCGCTTCGGGCGATTCCCCGCGCGGCTTGGCCGGCGGCCAGTATCCTTTCCGCGATAATGTGTCCTACGTTTCCCGTTGCTCCCATGACCACGTACATGTCCTATCCCCTTTCGCGGGTGATAACAGCTTTGATGACACTTGCGATCTCCGCGGTTCCGCGATGTGCGATTTTTTCGCGATCGATCGGTTGGATTACAAAGCGCGAAGGGCCGCTGGCTTTCCGGTCGGTTTTACAGGCAGTTCGGCAAAGCAAGTGGCAGGCACTCCCGGCAAGGGACCCAGCCCTAACTCAACTATCGGAGGCCGAGAAGTATGAATAGCAGATTCGTGGCGCGCTCGTCCGCTTCCCGGATGATATGGTATGCGGAAACAAGCGCACGCTTGGCCTTTCGCAGCTCCTCGCTGCAAATCTGAATCAGTTGTCTGAGGATCATGCGCGGAATAGTAAGGGCCGTCTCTTCAACTGGCAATAGACAATCGCAATAATTTGTCGTTTCAAATATCAGGATTCCTCCTAAATTCGTTGTTCCAAGTTTGATCCGCTCGGATATTGCACGTGTAGTGCGTACACATCCCGAACCGTGTTGACACCGTCGCGCCCGCTAAGCCATAGTGTTTTGGGGTCATCTTTGGCATGGTTCGTAGAGTCCGCGGGATTCCGGACGGGCTTTTGGCGAAGCCTTTCTGGTTGGTGGCGATCTTGATTGCGTTCAGTGTTCAGATTGCTTACTGCCAGCAAGAGCAGCAGGAAACGTCCGAAACCCCGCAACAGACAAACGAAAAAATCCGGCAGCTTGCGCTGCTTGCTCAAGCACATCCTACCGATACCCCCATTGGCAGCGGCGATCTCATCCATATAGATGTATTCGACGTTCCCGAACTTTCGCGCGACGTCCGCGTGAGTGAAACAGGCGACATCACCTACCCCCTCATTCCCGGACGCATCCAGGTGGCCGGGATGACCTCGTTCCAATTGGAATCGAAGCTCGAAGCATTGCTGATTGAAAACGGCTTGGTTTCTCACCCGCAAGTTTCTGTATTCGTCAGAGAACAGACAAGCGAACCGATCTCCGTGGTCGGAGCCGTAAACCATACGATGGTTTATCAAGTCGTGCGGCCCACGACCCTTTTGGAAGTGCTCTCGACCGCCGGAGGCGTTTCGCCTGATGCCGGCAGCATGATCATCATTACTCGGCCAATTAGGGATAGCTCGCCCGACGTCGCACATACTCAGCCAACGGCCGCAACCAGCTCAACTCCGGCGGCAGCGGTGGACACCGACAATGCCCCCACTTCTGTGACTGATCCCAATTCTCACGAGCAGAAAATTACGATCCGTTTGCGTGACCTGCTGGAGTCTGGCGATTCTGTCTACAACATTCCGGTTTACGGGGGGGACACAGTTACGGTGCCTACCGCCGGAATTGTTTACGTCCTGGGTTTCGGCATCGCTCAACCTGGCGGCTACGTTCTGCAAGGACATGGCGATCAGATAACCGTACTGAGAATGGTGGCGCTGGCGCACGGCCTGACGACATACTCCAAACCCGATAACGCCGTGATTTTGCGCAACAATCCCGTTACCGGCAAGCGCGACGAGATTCCAGTCCACATAAAGCAAATCCAGCAAAAGAAAATCGACGATGTCGTGATGAAAACGAACGACATCCTTTACGTTCCGGACAGCAAGGGCAAAAAGGCTCTGGCAAGAGGCGGCGAGGCGGCTCTCGGCGTCGGTGCGGGAGTTGCGCTGTTTCGTATCGAATAGGCGATGCATGGAACGCTCTGACACTTCTTCTCAAAGGTTGACCGGTTAGTGGAAGACGCCTCCAGATTCGCGCTTCGTGACCGCCGGCCGGGTGATTCCCTCTCGGTCATTCCGCCGCCTGCCGCGCTGCCGTGGGAGCACATTCCTCGCGAACCGCATCTTCTCGATTACCTCATCATCCTGCGCAAGCATCAGTGGCTAATCCTCACGTTTCTTTTGACGGTGGTAACCGTGGTTACGATCGCCACTTTCAAGATGAAACCTGTGTATGAGGCGAGTGCTCGCGTCGAAGTAGACAAGGAAGGTCAAACCAATCTCCAGTTTCCGGATGAAAATTCCTACGACGCCTACGTCGATATGGACAACTATTTGGAAACTCAGACCAAAATCTTGGAGAGCGAGACGCTTGCGCTGCAAACAATTCGTTCCATGGACCTTGCGAAGTATCCGGAATTTGGCGGCACCAGCACGGCTGCTGCGCTGGGACAAAATGGCTCTCGAAGGCGTCCAGCGATTCTTGGCGCCTTCCTGGGAAATCTGAGCGTACGGCGCGTACCGAACAGCCGCCTGATCGAAGTAAGCTTCGCCGCGCAAGATCCGCAGCTTGCGGCGTTGGTGGTTAACTCTCACCTCGAAAATTACAAAGAGCTCGACTTCAAGAGCAAGTACGACGCAACCACGCAAGCATCCACATGGCTCTCTTCAGAGCTTGAGGAACTGCGAATTAAAGTCGAGAAATCAGAGGATGCGCGGCTCGCTTACGAACGAGAAAACCAGATCTGGCAGATCGACGGTAAGCAAGACATCACGACGCAGAAATTGGACGATCTCAGCAGAGCAGTCACCGACGCGCAGACCCAACTCGCCGCGAAAGAAGCGCTGTACCGAATGGCGGTTTCCGGCGACATCGATTCGCTTCCTGCTGTCTATAGCAGCCCTGCAGTTCAAGACCTGACCAAGCGCGCAGCAGACCTCAACGATCAATACGCGGAGGCACTAAGCCAGTTTGGCCCCAATTACCCTAAAGTGCAGCGGCTCGACTCGGAGCGAAAACAGGTTCAGGATGATCTCGACACGGCGCGAAGGAACGCCGTTTCTTCTATCGAAGAGGACTACAACACAGCACGCAGCCACGTTGAAATCCTTCAGGGCGCCCTTGACCAGCAAAAAGTGGAGGCGAACGAACAGGCGGAAAAGCTGGTCCAATATCATCTGCTCGAGCACGACGCCGACACAAACAAACAGTTATACGACGGGCTTCTTCAAAAGCTCAAGGAAGCGGGAATCACCGCGGGGCTGCAGTCGAGCAACATCCGCATCGTCGATCCAGCCCTCGTGCCCTCGACTCCCTCACGTCCGCAAAAAACGCGGAATATTCTGCTCGCCTTTCTTGTCGGCCTCGTCGGCGGCGTTGGACTCGCCATCTTCCGCGAATATCTCGACAACACGGTGAAATCTCCAGACGACATCGAAGCGCTAACCGGCCTGCCTTCTCTTGCCGTCGTGCCTTCGATGCCGAATTTGAACGGCCATCATTCGCTCTCCAAACTAAAAGGTGATCCGGCCGGGCAAATAGCCGGCTCGCCGCGTGTGGAATTGCTCTCTTACGTGCAGCCGAAGTCGCAAATTTCCGAGGCGTTTCGTGCGCTCAGGACTTCATTGCTTCTTTCCCAGGCTGAACATCCGCCGCAGGTCATCCTGGTTACAAGCGCGCTGCCCCGCGAAGGAAAGACGACCGCTGCTGTCAACCTGGCTGTGACGCTCGCGCAGCTTGGCGACCGCACTCTTCTCGTGGACTCAGATCTTCGCAAGCCGGGTATCCGGCGGGCGCTCAATTTGACGACCGGTAAAGAAACCGGATTGAGCTCCTATCTGGCGGGCGTGTGCAGCCTCGAAGACGTTACGATTCCGCATCCCACGATCAGCAATCTCGCCGCTTTGACTACGGGTCCGGTTCCCCCCAGCCCGGCGGACTTACTCTCTTCCCATCGCATGCGAGAAGGCGTGGCAGAGTTACGGCGGCGTTTTAAGTTCGTTGTGATCGATTCGCCGCCGATCATGGCTGCAACGGACGCCGTAATCCTTTCGGCTTTGACGGACGGAGTTCTTCTGGTCGTGCGCAGCGCTTCAACTCCGAAAGAAGCGTTCACGCGAGCGCGGGATTTGCTCGCGGCCGTAAAGTGCAGATTGCTGGGAGTGGTCCTGAACGCCGTGGATTCGAGCGCGCCGGATTATTACTACTCGTATCGCTACTATCCGTATGCGTATGGCTACGGATACGGCGAAGATGTCGGCAAGAAGGGCGGTCCTGCCGGCGCCGACGATGCAATCTAATCATTCAAGCTAGGAGGCGGTCTTGCGTCATCTTATAACCGGTGGTGCAGGTTTCATTGGATCCCATCTGGCAGAGGCTTTGCTCGGGCGCGGCGACGAAGTTTTGATTCTCGACGATCTTTCGACGGGCAGCGTCGAAAACGTCCGGCATCTGAAGGCGAACCGCAAATTCCATTACTTCTTCGATTCGATCACCAACAAGCCACTCTTGGCGGAGTTGGTCGATGAGTCGGATGTGGTATTCCATCTCGCGGCTGCCGTGGGCGTGCGTTTAATCGTCGAAAGTCCCGTACACACGATTGAGACGAACGTCTATGGCACGCAACTTGTGCTGGATGCCGCCTCCAAGAAAAAGAAACTCGTCTTCGTGGCCTCGACATCGGAAGTTTACGGCAAGAGCAACAAAGTGCCTTTCGGTGAAGACGACGACCTGGTTCTCGGAGCCACCACAAAGGGCCGCTGGAGCTACGCCGCGTCGAAGGCGCTGGA
>JASHRM010000270.1 GCA_030037315.1 Candidatus Acidiferrales bacterium | reverse complement strand
GGAGGTACTTCCCGGAGCGCCGGAGCCTTCGCGGAAGACCAAATGTCGAACAACTGGAATGGCCAAACTAAGCAGCAGAGCAGCGGCCACGCCGCCGGCGATCCACATCCAACGATGGCTCGTAAATTGTGGCAGTTGGATTTGTATGCTTGAGCCGCCGCGGGAAATGCTGCGAGAAATCCCACTCGTCGATTGGGAGGAGTTGAGATCCGCGAGAATTTCGTATGCATTTTGATAGCGAGCCGCAGGATCCTTTTCGAGGCAGCGCATGATGATTTGCGCGAGCCACGTCGGTATGTCGGCGTTGACGGTCTTCGGGTTCTTCGGTTTTTCGCGGATCCGCTGATACATCACCCCAAGAGTCGAATCCCCGCTGAAAGGAACATCGCCCGTCACCATTTCATAAAGAATGAGACCGTATGAATACAGATCAGAGCGCCCATCGGTCGGCTTACCTTCCACCTGTTCGGGCGACATATAGCGCGGTGTGCCGAGAAAGGCCCCGGTTTGCGTCATACCGATGGCGCCCTCTGCGAACGATTTCGCGAGGCCGAAATCGGACACATAGATTTGATCGTTCTTGTCTACGAGGATGTTTTGGGGTTTCAGATCCCGGTGGACTACGTTCTCGGAATGTGCGGCTGCCAACGCTCCAGCAAGTTGTGTGGCGTACTTGAGTACCCGCTCGAGCGGGAGTTTCGGGTTGTCCTTTAGTATCTGATGAAGATCCTGGCCTTCGACGAAGGCCATGGTGATGAACTTCATCCCGTTGACTTCACCTAAATCGTGAATCCGAAGGATATTTTTGTGGGAAATCTTGCTGGCGAGGACTAATTCCTGCTTAAAGCGATTCAGTGCGTCCTCTTCGCCCATCATTCCTTGGCGGACGACTTTGATGGCCACGATGCGATCGAGTTCCTTATCGCGCGCCTTATAAACACGGCCCATGCCGCCCTGGCCTAACAAGGCTTCGATGTGGTATCGAGGGCCGAAATCGGCCCCGGGGTTGAGCACCGTCGGGTCGACAACGCGCACCGTTACAGAATCGGGGATAGGCAACGGCTCGCTGCATTGAGAGCAGTTTGCAGCGAAATCCTGATTGGCGGTCTTGCAATTTGGGCAAGTTACCATGGCAGCCCGATTAGTATGGAATGGACTGGTGGAATTATCCTGTATGTGGAGTGGTTGTGCAACCCGCGCGGTTTTTGTGTCTCTAATGGAATGAGAGAAGCGATTCCCCCCAGGCGCTAGTTCGTAATCAATGTGGCGATGATCGTCGCTATCCTCTCGCTGGCGCATGCAGTACAGCCAGTCCAGAGCGGGAACATCCGCTGGCAAGGTGTTACCAGGGCGTTAAAATAGGCTCCCTACCACGAGCATCACTCCGACTTGGACGCCAATACGTCGAAGATCTCGTAATACCGATCACACATTGCAGCTATACTGTGGTTTCTCAGTACCAAGGCTTTGCCGGCGGCAGCACGCGATAGAATGTCAGATGATCTCGCCGCGGAAATCATAGCGTGTGCGAGTTCCTCTTTATCCTCCGGCGGGCAAAGCCATCCTATATCCTCCGGTATGCATTCAGGAATTCCCCCCACACGAGTGGCTACTACGGGAAGTCCCGCAGCCATTGCCTCCAACAACGCTAGAGGCATCCCTTCAAACCGGGATGGAAGAACAAATACGTCCAATTCCCGTAAGAAGGCCGCGGGCTCTTTGGTCGGTCCGATAAACGAGATTCGCTCACCGATTCCCAAAGCAGACACTCTCTCAATGAGGGCACGTAGCAAGGGGCCATCTCCAGCGATACGCAATTCTGCTGTCGGAAGATCGGACAAAACCAACGCAAAAGCATCAACTAGGAGGTCATATCCTTTTTGGGAAACCATGCGGCCAAGGCTGCCAAAACGGAGCCGGGTCGGCAAAGACAGCGGCGAGGCTGGGTTAGCCGAATGAATGTCAAAGGGAATTGCTGTGGATACAACGGCCGTTCGCGACCGTTCGAGACTGAGACCGTCCAAAATCGAATCGCGAGCCTCCCTTGAGACGAACACGAGGAAATCCGTAAAGTGTCGCGCCCACCGAAAATGACGCTCCCGGTACATCAGCGTTGGCGGTGATAGTGGAGTATGTCGAGTATTGATTATCACTGGCACACGCGCCAATTTAGCGGCAAGCGCGCCATAATGATGAATATTCGCGTTGTGCGTGTGAACGACGTCAGGGCACTCACTGAGAAAGGCATGGGCGAGCCGAATGAAGGCAAACGGATTTGGTCCACGTGGCTTGTTGAAACAGCGAACCGGAATGCCAGCGGCCTCGGCTTCGTCTGCCAACATCCCGCGGCGGCACACACAGTAGATCTTAGGATCGTCACCACGTCGTTTTTGCTCGATTGCGAGATTGACGGCGAGCCGCTCCAGCCCCCCCATGTCGAGACTTTCAACCACTTGGATGATTCGCACAGAGAACTATCTCACCGTTTGACGACCTTCGCAGGTACACCCACAGCAGTTACGCCATCGGGTAGGTCATCCACAACGACGGCGTTTGCGCCGATCTTGACATTGGAACCGATTTTTACTCCACCGATGACCTTGGCACCGGCGCCTAGAAAGACGTTGTCGCCGAGAATTGGCGATGCGTCTCGCTCGGATCCGATGGTAACGAGGTGCTCCATCTTTACGTTGCTTCCGGCGCAGACCGATCCGTTGATTACAACGCCGAAGCTATGAATCAGCACCAGCGCAGGTCCAAATTGAGCCCCGCGTCCGATGACGCATCTGCCAAAGACCACGTTCAGCTTATTGAAGATCATGGCTAGCGGCCATAAGCCATGCCGCTGAGAGCACTGCATTAGCCGATAGGTGATCATGGCGAATGTGCCGTCCGTGACGAATGCTTTCAGAAGATTTTTCAGCGACGCGGATCCGTAGAGCCATTTCGCCTTCGCACGGATATCCGACGCGATTAGGGCGAATAAACCATTAGGCACCGAATCGGCGTGATTGGGATTTGCCCCCACGAGTTGAGCTTCGGTGCACATGAATCTCAGGACGACACAACTCCGCCTTGCCCAGGGCGCATG
>JASHRM010000269.1 GCA_030037315.1 Candidatus Acidiferrales bacterium | reverse complement strand
AACGACTGAATGCGTGCGGAGAGTTCAGCCATTTGAAATGGCTTCGTGACGTAGTCGTCTGCTCCAATTTTTAATCCGGCTACCTTATCCATCGTTTGTCGTCGCACTGTGAGCATAAGAATCGGAGTATCGGATCCCATCTCGCGGAGTTCCTGGCAGACCGACCGTCCATCTTTTCCAGGCAGCATAAGGTCGAGAACAATCAGATCGAATTTTTCGTTCGTAGCGCGCTCGAATCCGGCGACGCCGTCCTTCGCCACGCTGACGACGTAGCCTTCTTTGCGCAATCGATCGCGCAGAGTCACGCCCAGTGCAGGTTCGTCCTCGACAACCAATATCTTCGCCGGCATGCAAGTCACCTGACCGCTGAGGGTGAAGAGAATCTTCCTGCAAGCCCGTCTTTGAGGGCGCCCCTCACGGAAAAATGAAGGATGAAAGAGGAACCTCTTCCGATTTCGCTCGATACACTGATTTGTCCGCCCATGTTTTCGACCATTCGTTTTACAAGGTAGAGGCCAAGTCCCACCCCGCGCGCCTGGCCATCGCGCACTGCTTGGACACGATAAAACGGCTCAAAAATGCTTCGGAGGTCGCCTGCGGCTATTCCAATTCCTCTGTCTTCGACCGTAAGTTGCACTTCGTGTAGCGCGCGGGCTTTGACCTCTTGTATACGCACCGCAATCCACCGATTGCCGCCTGCATATTTCACGGCGTTGCCGATCAAATTTGCGACACATTCTCCCAATAAAACCGGGTCCGCCTTCACAGGCGGCAAGTTCATGGCGATTTCCTTTTGCAGCGTGAACCCTTCGTCGCGAAGCGTCTTTTCCGACGTGGCGATCGTCTGTAAAACAACGGCCGCGAGGTCGACCGGTCGCAACTTTGATGGGGTCTCTCCCAACTTTCCAGATGCAAGCAGCAAAACCTGGTCGAGCAGACGCGACAGTCTGTCACCCTGGCCGCGAAGGATGGCAGCGTACTCCTGGATTTGGGCGGGATCATCCACGATGCCATCCGCAAGATTTTCGATGGTCGAGTTGATCACCGTTAGCGGTGTGCACAGCTCGTGCGACACGCCGGCGACGAATTGCATTTGAAGATTACTGAGCCGTTCGGAGCGACGCGCCACCGAAACGATCAGTCCCGCACAACACAAGAGAAGCGCGAGCAGCGCGAGACTGATCGCGAGATTGCGTCGCCGCCAATCCACGACGGCTCCTTCGAGCGACCCCGACGGATGCTGTGCGACAAGTTGCCACTCCCCGCCCTCGCCCTCAAAATCTACGAGCGGATGGCCTCTCCGTCTCGCCTGCTCATCAACCGACTCGAACAGGTTTCGTTCGGCGTCCGGAGACGAAGTGGAAATAGGGAAAGACGGATCCCCCAGATAAACCGCGCGATGCGGGATTGCCGCGCTGCGAATAGCGACATTGAATCCGGAGTCCGCGAAATAGCGCTCGATTAAACCTGGGAAATAATGGTCCTTCAGAAAAGCTCCATCGAGGCGAACGACCAAGAATCCTACCGGCTCGACTGCCATATCCGACTCCCGAGCCGGCGAAACCACTCGAAAGACGGGTCGCACCAGTGCAAGAGAGTCTCCATAGAATTTCCAGTGATGGTAAACCGCCTGATGGCCAGCCATGAATAGCGGCAGTTTTCCCAATTCCCTTTCCAGCTTCGGTTCTAGAGTTGGAATTTCGTTGAACGAACCCGACTTCTGAAATTGCACTGTGGTCTGGTCCAGCAACTCGAGGTAGGAGGAGCGATCTCCTTCTTTCCGCCAGATGTACAGGCCAGCAAGAAAGTCCGGACGTGAACTGGTTTGATTCCAGTCGCGGTACTTTCGGATGACCCGCGCCTCCAGGGTGGATGTCGGATCTGTCGGGTCGACTTCGAACGATTCCGTGAGGCGTTCAAAATCGTAGGCGAATTGCTCGTCGAAATTTCGGACGCTTTTTGTAAGGACTCGCGACAAACGGTCCTGTTCAGCAGCGCTAATCTGGCCGGTCCAGTGATACTGCAGAACTCCCAAGACACACACCACGGCAGCAATCGCCACGATAACAGTCAGCTGCAGTACGGTGTTGTTGACTCGCTTCATAGATCTCGGCGACGGCTATGGTCACTCGATCCCACTTCTCGCAACCTTTGGCCCCTACCGGCCCGAGTCGTCCATGTGATCCTCGCAGATATACTCCATAAGATGCCAGCCGGGCCGCAATTTGAATACTCGCTTTCCTGTCCACGGTCTCGTATAGGCTTTGGGGTCGTCCATTGTCAGATCATCTTCGAGCGTCTCGCGGTCGATTCGGCGGATGCGTTCAACAACGTGCAAGTCGTCTGAGTGCGGATGCCCGACTTGGTCCAGCCAGGATTTTTCGGTGAGTCCAATTGTGTCGACGAGAAATGTGTTCGCGTCCCAGTGACCGATCGAGTCTCCCATCCATGTAGCTTGCAGACCCTTGGGGTGTTCGCGCCTGTTCATATAAATGTGCCGCACGTAATGATCGTATTCAAACAGCATGACCACTTCGCCAGGTATTTGCGCGATTTGCATCGGGAAAGGAACCAGAAGAATCCGTGGGACTCCCGGTGGCAGGCAGTCCTGGAGCGGATCATTTGAAAGCGCGCTCGCGTGGGGGCCATAGCCGGGTTTGACGGTCCGGAATTTCTCTGCGGCCCAAGGTTTCAGAGGCAGTTCGCCCGTGCTGAATGTGTCTGCGTCCTCATTCCCGACCCAAACTCCCGAGAGATCACGCGCGGAAAATCCCGAGGTTGTTTTCGCTGGCCGCCCGTCCTTTGACGCGGCGACTGACGGCAGGAGAAAAAAAGCGAGCGCCGCCGAGACCATTGCAAACCGCAAACGCCCGGCCTGATTTCGCATCTGAATACTCTTCTACGTGTCCATCAGCGCCCTTTTATCGGCGAGATTTGAACGTGAACCCCATCAGGGTCGAGGAGATTGACGGTCGATACGCCGTCGTTTGCCTGATAGGCGGCTCTCGCCTTGGCGTCTGGCAGCGCGGCGTTGATTAGATCGGCCAGGCGTTTTGAGGAGTCTTGATCGATGCTCTCAACCGAGACAGAAAAATGTGTGATCACACCTTTCTTTTCCGCGACATCGACGCTGATATAGCCCACCGTAGGAAAGTCCAGATGGATACCCGTTCCCGCATTTGTTGCCGGCCACCCTTTTGTCACTCCGAATAGACGGTGATAAAACTCGTAGGAGCGCTCGACATCGGTCACCGTTAGTCCGATGTGGTTGACCCCCAAACCACGGACCAGTGGCTCTGAAGCTGGTGCGGCATCCTGCGCCAGCATCGTCGCGGGCATGGCGAACATGGCCGCCAGTACTTGAACGAGATTTCGGCGCGTCATCCGACCGCGCTCGTATTGATCGAACAGCGAGTCAATAGAATCCATCGGTGTGTCTCCCTTGGAGTGAAATCGCGGAACTATAGCACAGCCGAATCCACGCCGTTGCGTGAGGCGGCCGGCAGGGGCTACTAGATGCGAACGCCCGGATAATCCTCCACGTATTCAACGCATGGCGGTCGAACCGAGGCACATCCACCGCGTCACGCCCGCGAGGCGAAACGCCTCGGCAAGGTACAAAAAGCCGCCTACTTTTAAACGGATCGCCATCGCTTTTTTCTGCGCCGCTTGCAGGTTTTCGATTGCTTTGCTCAATGGGATTCTCCGTTTTTACAAACGGATGCAGAACGGAACTTAGCAAGACGACAGATCAGGCGGGCTTTTGGGTCCAGACGCGAATGGCACGGATCGGAGTGGTTGGGCAGACGACTTCGCACGCGCCGCACCCGATGCACTTATCGTTGACCACCGGATAGGCGTTGTACGTATCTTCATCCCAAGTGATGTGGACCGCGTCGTAAGGACAGGCGTGTTCGCACGCGTCGCACTCCTTTTTGCCGAGGGCCGTCAGGCAGACGTTGTTATCGACGAGCGCCACGCCAATGATGTACTTGTTTTTTCTTTCAAGGCTGAGCGGCGTCAGCGCGCCGGTCGGACAAACCTGGGTGCAGTCGTTGCAGGTTTCCAGGCAATATTTGTAGTCCTTTTCGTAGCGAATGATCGGCGCTCCGAAACCAGCCAGCCCCGCCTCATGACCCGTATCCGGACGGATGATTTTCGACGGACAAGAATGCACACAGTTGTTGCAGCGGATGCAGAGTCCCGCGAACCGATCTTCCGGCACGGCGCCGGGAGGACGCAGCAATGTATCGCTTCTCTTGAATCGCGCCGCTCCCAGCCTTCGCGCTCCTAGCGCAAGCAGCGCACCACCCGCTCCGGCGAAAAATGCGCGCCGCGCGGTAAGAAATTTTTGCGTCGAGGGATTCCCGCTCAGCCTGGTCCAAAGCGCCTTTCGCATCGCAAACAGCATGTCCTGAAATCCGCTGAGCGGACAAATGCGGACGCACCAGGCCATGCCGAAAATAAACGTGGCGCCGACCAAGACGCCAAGCCCGAGGCTGACGAGAATCACGGACATCGCGTTCGTCGCCTTGTTCATCGCAAAGGGGCTGCTGAAAATGCAGAGCGGATCCATCCACATCAGCACCGGATAGCCAAACACCGCGCCGGCTATGGTGATCAGAGCGACGTATCTTCCGACGGGCGGCAGCTTGGCCCACCACCGCGTCTTTCGCAGGCCTGCGCGCGAAGTGTTTTCTAGCAGGAAGCCTGTGGGGCACAGATACAGGCAGAACCACCGCTTCTTAAATGAACTGATGATCGCGACTACGAGTGCGAGAATCGCTCCCACGCCAATTGAGTGCGCCGCGAGGCTGGATGAAAGAGCGACGAACGGACTAAATTGTTGGAAGAATCGAGGTGCGATCGCCCACGGCAGAACAGGCCAAACCAGCACGACCGCGCCGAGAAAGCACGTCAGCTGAATCAGCCGCCGCGGCACGCGTCCCAAAAGCGTCATCCCAAGTACGCCCCCTGCTGATGGAGCAGGCTCTGCAGCTTCGCCACATTCACGTTGCGAGGCTTGCATGTATCTTGGATGCAGAGCGCGGCCGCTAGGCCTGCCGCCTGCCCCGTAACCCAGCAGACGGGAATCAGGCGCGTGATATCGGCGACCTCGAATTCCGCGGAGATGCATCGCCCGGCAGCGAGGACATTTTCAACTTTCGCGGGCACCAGCGTGCCGTAAGGAATCTGGAATTCCGGTGCATTCGCGTACGCGCCGGAGTAGCCGATTACATCTTTGAATTTCGCGCCATTGCGAATTTCCTGATTCGTGAGTTTCTTACAGCCGTCCAGCAGCCTGCTGAGCCGCACGCCCAATTGCGGAGCCGTCTCCGCCAAATAGACCTGCTCGTTGCCGGGTTTTTCGCGGAGCTTTTCGACGTTGCTCCAAGTTCCGCGGCGATGTTTGAGTTCCAACTCGGTAAGGTCAGCGACGTTAAGCGCATCTCCAACCGGTCCGCGCATATTTAGCCAATTCACGTGCGGCGCTGGGGTGGAATTTCCCGCATGGCCGTTAAAGTCGTTGACGCGGCCCTTCGACGGCCGGCCACCGTCAGAGGGCTTGCCAACCATGGCCTTGCCCGGATCTTCAGATCCTCGTCCGGGCGCCATGTCAACTTCGTCGATGTTTCCTATTCGGCTGATCAAGCCGATGTTCGTCGTCACTTTCTCGAAGGCAGCGCCGGCGGCCGCGTAAATGTCGCCATCGCCCGAACAGTCAATCACGATATCGGCCAGGATCGCCTGCCGGCCGGACTTGCTCTCAAAAACGGCGCCACGAACTGCACCTTTCGAATCCACAATCGCGTCGACACCCCAACAATCGAGATAAGTCGTGATGCCCGAGTCGAGCACCATATCCGCCAGGACGAATTTGAAAGCTTCGGCGTCTATGGTCGGGTACGTTGGCGCCTTGTTGCGATCGATGATGCCGTACTTCATTACGTCCAATTTCTTCATGAACTCTTCGCCAATGCCATAAATCACCTGCTTGTTGCTACGGTCATATAGCGGGAAAATTCCGAGGACTAGGCCGCCGGTCGCGAGGCCGCCGAGATAGCCGTACCTTTCCACCAGAGTGACGTCGACACCCATCCGCTTGGCAGAAAACGCGGCGGACGTGCCTGCGGGACCGCCTCCAACAACCAGGACGCTTGTTTTGTGCAGAACCGGCACGTCCCTGCGCGGCTGCACGACCCTATCGCCCTCGAGCGAAGCAGGAACCTTGTGTTCGGTTTGCCCGGGCAGCCGCTCTGGCGTCTGCTGGGCCAGAGTGGACGACACCGGCATCAGCGATCCGGCCGCGAACAGGCCTCCGGCGGCGAGTGAACGGCTCATGAGTTCTCTTCGCGTAAGGTCTTTTGGCATGATTTTCGACTCCAAGGCCGGGTTCTCTACTTCATCGGGCGCCATACTATCCCAATGCGAACCATGAGCCAACTGATGGAAGACGCGGCGGTGCTCACTGGTATGGTGTACTCCGTGTCCCCGGCACCTCTGAAACCATTCTCCCCTTCCGGAACGAAAATCGCCCTCGGTCGGATCTCCTAAGCTAGAATCATTCTGACGTTCACTTGCACCCCTACCCGTGACTGGAACTCCCCAAAATCGGCTTCAGAGTTCAGCCAGCCCCTATTTACGCTCCGCGGCGCATCAACCAGTTGATTGGCACGAATGGGGCGACGAAGCTTTTGCGAAGGCGCGCATGGAAGGCAAACCGATCCTGCTCGATATCGGAGCCGTCTGGTGCCACTGGTGCCACGTAATCGATCGCGAAAGCTACGAGAATCCAGAAATCGCGGCACTGGTCAATCAGCTCTACATTCCGGTGAAAGTGGACCGGGACGAGCGCCCTGACGTCGATTCGCGCTACCAGGCTGCGATTAGCGCCATCTCCGGACAGGGAGGCTGGCCTCTCACCGCGTTCCTGACGCCTGATGGCAAGCCGTTTTTCGGCGGCACATATTTTCCTCCCGACGACCTAATGGGGCGGCCTGGTTTCAAACGAATCCTAGTTGCCATCGCCGACGCGTTCAAAAACCGGCGCGGCGAAGTCGATGGCTCCGCGCAGGCGCTCGAACAAGCCGTAGCCAAAGCTGAAATTTTCGACGGAGCCCGCGGCCTATTCGACGCGCGAGTCATCGATGCGGTCGTACAGTCTGCCGAGCAGCGCTTCGACGCGACGCACGGTGGCTTCGGACATGCCCCGAAATTCCCGCATTCGTCTGTAATCGACCTGCTTCTCGAACGCGCGAACTGGCCCGGCGGCGAAAATCTGAAGGCGATCGTCGAGAAAACCCTCGACGGGATGGCGAATGGCGGTTTCCACGATCAAGTTGGCGGCGGCTTTCACCGCTATTCGGTGGACGAGCGCTGGTGCGTGCCGCATTTCGAAAAGATGTCGTATGACAATTCCGAGCTGCTGAAAAATTATCTGCACGGCTACCAGGCGTTTCGCCACGCGCGATACGAAGCAGTCACCGAAGATCTCATCGCCTGGGTCACCGAAGTTCTCTCTGACCAGAAGCGCGGCGGATTTTACGCCAGCCAGGATTCGGATCAGACGCTCGATGACGATGGCGACTACTTCACGTGGACGCAGCAGGAATTCCGTGCCGCACTGACGCCGGACGAGGCGCGCGTTGCGGTGCTTTATTACGATGTTGGACCGCGCGGCGAAATGCACCACAACGTGGAAAAGAACGTCCTTTGGATCGCGGATACGATCGCTGAAATTAGCCGGCGGCTGAAAATGTCCGAAAATGAAGTCCGGCTGATCCTAGCGCATGCGAAAAACAAATTGCTGGCTGCGCGGCGCGAACGCAAACCTACGCCCGCAATCGACGAAACCCTCTACGTCGCATGGAATGCGATGTTCGTCTCCGCGTACCTGGAAGCGGCGCGCGTTCTCGATCGCCAGGACTGCCGCGAATTCGCCTTGAAGACACTCGACCGAATCTTGTCCGAGGCGTGGAACGAATCGAAAGGGTTCCTGCACCGCGTCGGCGGCCCGCACCTCGAGGGTTCGCTCGACAACCAGGTTTTCGCCGCCGCCGCCTGCCTCGACGCCTACGAAACCACGCTCGATCGGCGCTATTTCGAGATTGCAGATGAGGCCATGCGCCTGGCTGTCGAGCGCTTCGGGGACCCCGAGGGCGGTGGATTCTTCGACCGAGCGAAAGATGCGCCTCCGATGGGCGGCCTCGAAGTTCGCCGAAAGCCGCTGCAGGATTCTCCGACGCCCGGAGCGAATTCGGTCGCCGCAATCGTGCTCGACCGGCTCCATGCGTTTAGTAGTGAACGCGCCTCCTACGAATGGGCAGAAAAAACCCTCGAGGCTTTCGCAGGACCGGTCCCGCAGTTCGGCGTTTTCGCTGCCACGTATGCGTTGGCGGCGCTGCTGCACTCGCGGCATCCGCTGCAAGTAGTCATCACCGGTGCAGCCGGCGATCCGATGGCATCGAACCTCGAAGAAGCCGCGCAGCAAATCTATCGTTTCGGCAAAACGGTGCTTCGGATCACGCCTGAGCGCTTGTCGTTAGCGGCATTGCCCGCGGCTTTGCGCGACACGCTGGCGCGTCTCGATCCAAATGTGCCGCAGGCTCTGGTTTGCGTCGAAACCACGTGCTATCCGCCTGTTAGGGAACCCGAAAAACTTCTGCAATTACTAGTGAAAGTTGGCACCGGTCGATAAGCGACTGGGCCAAATGATTTGACGCAAACCACGTGCAATGCGATAATTTGTGTCCTTTGTTGGCCCGTTGAACATGCTCTGGCGGCGCAACCGCGCGCCGGAAATCGTCGAAAAAACAGGCAGGAGCGCCGAATCTAGCAGCACATCCTTGCGATGGATATCCTCCACAACATCGGTGACCTATTTCTCGGAGCTGTGCCCACAATCATTGTCGTTCTGATTTTGTACTTTTTCCTGAAGTGGGCATTCTTCACGCCGATTCTGAAGGCTATAGCCGAACGAAACGCGCGAATTGAAGGCGCGCGCAAAGAGGCAGCAGCCGTCGAAGCGGAAGCTCGACAGGAAACCGACGCCTACAACGCCGCGCTGCGAGGGGCGCGCGCGGAAATTTACGGCGAGCAGGAAGCGGCAAGGCAGGCTGCCCTGGAAGGACGTGCAAAACTCCTGAAGGCCGTGCGCTCGCGCGCGCAGGAAGATGTGGCCGCCGCGAAAAAGAAAATTGACGCGGATTTTGCCTCGGCGCGTGCGGAAGTGGCGCATCAGACTCCCGAACTGGCTAGCGCGATTGCGCGCGCAATTCTGGAAAAGCCCGCTTCGCCGCTTCGCGGAGGCGCAGCAAGATGAAGTACGCCGTCCGGGCCGCGATTTTCTCTTTTTCTGCCCTGCTCGTCACGGCGATGCCCGTGTTCGCGCAGGAAAATCAGCCCTCACCCGCGGACTCTCCCACGGGAGCCATCTTTCGCTGGATCAACTTCGCAATTATCGTGGGCTTGTTGGTCTGGGCGTTTGGCAAAGCCGCTCCTGTGTTTCACCGTAATGCCCGCGATATAGCCGAAAAAATTGCCGAGGGCACCCGAGCCCGCGAAGCCGCGGAGAAACAACGGGCCCAAGCGCAAGCAAAGCTCGCCGGGCTCGCTAAGGAAGTTGCCGCAATTCGAGCGGACGCGAAACGCGGCGCAGAATTGGAGGTCGAGCGATTGCGCGAATTGGCTCGCAATGAGGCGGCGCTGATCGAAAAGGCGGCCCAAACAGAAATCGAAGCGGCCGAGCGCGCCGCGGGCGTCGAACTGAAAGCTGTGGCAGCACGAATGGCGGTTGAAAGAGCCGAAGAGCTGCTGCGGAAAGAACTCACGCCGGCGACCGAAGCCACACTGGTCCACACGTTCGTCGCCGAACTTGAAGGGAGCCCGAATTGAACGGCGTCGTCTCTTCGCGATATGCAGCTGCTCTGGCGGATGTCGCCGTCGAGCAGAAAAACGCCGAACGCATTAAAGGCGACATGACTTCCTTCGCCAGTGCGTTTTCCGCGTCAGCGGACTTGCGCAATGTTCTCGAAAGTCCCGCGGTCGATCGCGAGCTGAAGCACCGCATCATCGCCAAAATTTCGGAGCGCATGAATCTGGCGCACGCGGTGCGCAACTTCATTTATCTGCTGGTGGATCATGGCCGGACGGAGCTGCTTCACGAAATGAATCTGGCGTTCGACGCGGAGTTGAATGCGCGGCTTGGCATCGCTGAGGCGCAGGTTAGTTCTGCCAAGCCGCTCAGCGCCGAAGAGAAAGAGCGGTTGGTCAAAGCAATCGAAAAGAAAACCGGCAGAAGGATTCAAGCAAGTTTCAGTGAGGATCCGTCTTTGGTGGGTGGCGCCGTTGTGCGCGTCGGATCTACGGTGTACGACGGTTCCGTACGCGAACAGCTGGCTCGCATGCGCGAGCAGCTCGAGGGGGCATAGGAGCAGGGATGGCCAATATCAAGGCAGACGAAATTACGCAGATTCTGCGCGAGCAGATCGAAAATTATCAGCAGACGGTCGCCGTCGAGGAAGTCGGCTCGGTCATTTCAGTCGGCGACGGCATCGCACGCATCCACGGCCTTGACCGTTGCATGGCCGGCGAGATGCTTGAGTTTCCGCAGGGAGTTTTCGGTATCGCTCTGAACCTTGAAGAAGATCAGGTCGGCGCGGTATTGCTGGGCGACTATACGGAAATCCGCGAAGGCGACACCGTCAAGCGCACGAAGAAGATTATGTCCGTGCCGATCGGCGAAGCGCTGATCGGCAGGGTGGTCAATCCGCTTGGCCAGCCGCTCGATGGCAAAGGGCCCGTTACCACCGAGCAGCGAAACCCGCTCGAGCGTCTCGCGCCCGGGGTCGTCGACCGGCAGCCGGTTCGCGAGCCGCTGCAAACCGGCATTAAAGCCATCGACTCGATGATTCCGATTGGTCGCGGCCAGCGCGAGCTAATCATCGGCGACCGCCAAACCGGCAAAACCGCGATCATTTTGGACACGATCATCAATCAGCGCGGCGGCGACATGATTTGTATCTACTGCGCGATCGGCCAAAAGCGGTCGACGATCGCTCAAGTGGTGAAGACGCTTACCGATTATGGCGCGATGGATTACAGCATCGTGGTCGCGGCGTCCGCCACTGAGCCCGCGACGATGCAGTACATTGCGCCGTTCGCGGCATGCGCGATGGGTGAATATTTCCGCGATTCAAAGCGCCACGCCATTTGCTTCTATGATGACCTCTCGAAACACGCGCAGTCATACCGTGAAATCTCGCTGCTGCTCAGGCGTCCACCGGGCCGCGAGGCTTTCCCGGGTGACGTTTTCTTCCTGCATTCCCGTTTGCTCGAGCGCGCCGCGAAATTGAATGACAAGCTGGGTGCTGGATCGCTTACTGCACTGCCCGTGATCGAAACGCAGGCTGGCGACGTTTCGGCTTACATTCCAACCAACGTGATTTCTATTACAGACGGCCAGATTTACCTGGAAGCTGACCTTTTCAATGCCGGCCAGCGTCCGGCCATCAATGCGGGTATTTCCGTCAGCCGCGTGGGAGGCAACGCGCAAATCAAGGCGATGCGCCAGGTTGCAGGCACTCTTCGTTTGGATATGGCGCAGTTCCGCGATCTCGCGGCATTCGCGCAGTTCGGCACCGATCAATTGGATAAGACAACGCAGGCGCAATTGGCTCGGGGCCAGCGGCTGGTGGAAATTCTCAAGCAGGATCAATATCAGCCGCTTTCAGTCGAAAAACAGGTCCTTCTGATTTACGCCGGCGGCAATCGCTACCTCGATGATATCGACGTCTCGGAATGCGCTCGGTTCGAACGCGAGCTTTATCCGTTCATCGAAACCAACTATCCCGACATCTTGAAGACGATTCGCGAAAAGAAACAAATCGACGATCCGCTGAAAGAGCAGCTCAAAAAGGCGCTCGACGCCTTCAAAGAAACATTCCGCGCAACCGCTCCGCCGAAGGCCGCAGCGGTTCAGGCGAACTAGAGGAAAATCACCCCTCACGCATGGCGACACTTCTCGACTATCGGCGCCGGATTCGCTCGGTGAAGAGCACACAGCAAATTACGCGCGCGATGAAGTTTGTCGCAGCCGCGAAGTTGCGGCGCGCGCAGGAGGGCGTTTTCGCGGCGCGTCCTTACGCGAAAGAGATTTTGCGCGTGCTCCAGTCCGCTGCGGCCCGCATTGAATCTGCCGTGCACCCCCTACTCGAACGCCGGCCCGAAGAAAAAATCCTGGTTGTGGTGCTCACCGGAGACCGCTCGCTAGCAGGCGCGTTTAACAGCAACGTGATCCGGCGGGCCACTGCGTTTCTTCGCGAGAATTCCGCGAAACATCCTCAGATTCTGGCAATCGGCAGGAAAGGCCGCAACTCGCTCAAAAATGCCGGGTGGGCCATCCTTGCGGAATACCTCAACGTTTCTACGAACGTTACGTTCAGCATCGCGAAGGAAATCGCGGCGAAAATTGCCGAGTTATATTCCACGCACGAGGTTGACGCCGTTTATTGCGTCTACAATGAATTCAAAAACGTCTTGGTGCAAACGCTGAGGACCGAGAAACTGTTGCCGATCGATCCCGACCTGGTCGCACCGAACGAGCCTCCCGAAAAGAAGTTCATTCCGAAAGAGATGAAGACGGATACGACGAATCCGCCTGAGGCTGCGGCACGCCAAAGCGTCGATTACATTTACGAACAGCCCGTGGAGGAGATTTTCAACGGGCTCGTACCGCGTTATCTCGAATCGGAGGTTTTTCGGATGTTGCTCGAATCGGCCGCAGCCGAATGGGCCGCACGAATGACCGCAATGGATTCGGCCACGCGCAATGCTTCTGAGTTGATCGATAAGGTGACCCTGGAGATGAACAAGATTCGGCAGGCGGGTATCACAAAGGAACTGATCGAGATCGTGAGCGGCGCCGCCTCAGCAATGTCTTAGCGACTCGCTATCACTGGAGAATAAACAGAATGGCTAGTGAAAACAAAAAGATCGGGCACGTGGTCGAAGTAATCGGCCCTGTTGTCGACGTGCAGTTCGCGGAACATCACCTGCCGCTGATTCACAACGCAGTCCGCATCTGGAGCGAAGGTTTCGACGTTCCCGAACCGATCGACATTGTCGCGGAAGTAGCGCAACACATGGGCGAAGGCCGCGTCCGTTGCGTGGCGATGAAGCCCACGGAAGGTTTGGTTCGCGGCATGAAAGCCGAGGATTCGGGTGGCCCGATTTCCGTGCCAGTCGGACGCGGAACGTTGGGGCGCGTGCTCAATGTCCTCGGTGAGCCCGTAGACAACCTGGGTCCCGTCAAAACCGAAAAGCGCTATCCGATTCACCGCCCAGCTCCATCGCTTGAAGACCAATCGACGAATCTTGAAATGTTCGAAACCGGCATTAAGGTCGTCGACTTGATGGAGCCGTATCTCAAGGGCGGCAAAATCGGGCTTTTCGGCGGAGCCGGCGTCGGCAAAACCGTTTTGATTCAAGAACTGATCCACAACGTCGCGATGAAGCACGGCGGCGTCTCCGTGTTCGCAGGTGTAGGTGAGCGGACCCGCGAGGGCAACGACCTTTGGCTCGAATTCCAGGAGTCACATGTTATCGAGCCGGGAAATTCCGAAAAATCGCGCTGCGCGCTGGTCTACGGCCAAATGACTGAGCCGCCCGGTGCGAGACTTCGCGTCGGCCTGACCGGCCTCACGGTCGCCGAATATTTCCGCGACGAAGAAAAGCTCGACGTGCTGCTCTTCATCGACAATATTTTCCGGTTCGTGCAGGCAGGCTCGGAAGTGTCTGCGCTTCTCGGCCGTATGCCTTCCGCTGTGGGCTATCAGCCCAACCTCAACACCGAAATTGGCGAATTGCAGGAGCGCATCACTTCCACGAAAAACGGGTCGATTACCTCCGTGCAGGCAATTTACGTCCCTGCTGACGATTACACCGATCCGGCCCCAGCGGCCACCTTCACGCACCTGGATGCGACCACCAACCTGAGCCGACAGATCGTGGAGCGCGGAATTTATCCCGCCGTCGATCCGCTGGCGAGCTATTCGCGCATTCTGGATCCCAGAATTCTCGGCCAGGAGCATTACAGCGTTGCTCGCGCGGTAAAGGGCGTGCTCCAGCGCTACAAGGAACTGCAGGACATCATCGCGATTCTCGGTATCGAAGAACTTTCCGACGACGACAAGCGGGTTGTAGGACGCGCACGCCGGCTTGAGAGATTTCTCTCCCAACCCTTCTTCGTCGCCGAACAGTTCAGCGGTCTGAAGGGGACTTACGTGAAAGTGGAAGACACGATTCGTGGCTTCAAGGAAATCGTCGAAGGCAAACACGACGATCTGCCCGAGCAGGCTTTCTACATGGTCGGCACAATTGAGGAAGCTCGCGAAAAGGCGCAAAAGATTGCAGCAGCAGCGTAATCGCCGACGGATAGGCGCGTACTGGTCTGAATTTGGATAGGAGCAGATGGGAACAGAGATAATCAATCTGCAAGTCGTCACGCCGCAGCGTCACATATTGCAGGATAAGGTTGACGCCGTCGAAATACCCGGCAAGGACGGCTATCTCGGGGTGCTGCCCGGCCACGCGCCGCTGATCACCGAACTCGGCATCGGAATTCTGGCGTATAGAAAAGGTTCGGAGACGCGGCATCTCACCGTGATTCGAGGCTATGCGGAAGTTCTAGCAACTCGAGTGATCGTTCTCGCCGAAATTGCGGAGAAACCTGAGGAGATCGATACCGAGCGAGCTCGCGCCGCGCAGGAGCGCGCGA
>JASHRM010000268.1 GCA_030037315.1 Candidatus Acidiferrales bacterium | reverse complement strand
CGCCGTCACGCTTTGGGTGGGTGGTTTCGATGTGCTGTACGCCTGCCAGGACGTTGAGTTCGACAAATCCGCTGGCTTGTATTCCATTCCCAAACGGGTGGGAATCGCAAAGGCGCTTTGCTTTGCGCGCACCGTGCACATCCTCATGGTTGCTTTGCTTGCGTGGCTGGCCTGGAGTTTTCAGTTACCGTGGCCCGCGTGGGTAGGAATCGCCGTCGTTGCTTCCCTGCTCGCCTATGAGCATTCGCTTGTAAAACCAAACGATCTGAGCAAAATGAATGCTGCGTTTTTCACGGTGAATGGCTATATTAGCTTGTTGTTCTTGCTGTTCTGGGGCGCGGCCGTAGTGATTATGCGTCCCTAGGCGGCGGATCGCGTAATGTCAGACCTTCAAATCACGGACGCGCGCCTTCGGCCCATCGCGCAGAAAGTCCTCGCGAGCGAACGCCTTTCGCCCGAAGACGGGCTGACCCTCTTTCAATCGCACGACTTGCTGGCCGTCGGCTGGCTCGCGAACCACGTCCGCGAAAAGCGCCACGGCGACATTTGCTATTTCAACGTCAACCGGCACATCAATCCGACGAACGTCTGCGTCGCTCACTGCAAACTTTGCGCCTTTGGAAGATCTCCCGATTCGCCGGGCGCCTATACCTTCGCCTTGGAAGAAATTTATGCCCGTGCTGCCGAAGGAATCGCCGAAGGCGCCACTGAATTTCATATCGTCGGTGGCCTGCATCCTGATCTGCCCTTTGACTATTACCTCGACATGATCCGCGGGTTGAAGCAGCGCTTTCCGCAGATTCACCTGAAGGCGTTCACAGCGGTCGAAGTGCACTACTACGCACGCATCTCGAAGCTCTCGCTCAAAGACACGCTGCTCAAAATGAAAGAGGCGGGCGTCGATTCGCTTCCCGGCGGCGGAGCGGAAATTTTCCACCCGCGCGTTCGCAAGATCATCTGCGATCACAAAGTGAGCGGCCAGATGTGGCTGCAAATCGCGCGTACCGCGCACGAGATCGGCCTTCGCTCAAATGCCACGATGCTTTTCGGCCACGTGGAAACGCTGGAAGAGCGCGTCGATCATCTTGTGAAGTTGCGCGAAACGCAGGACAAGACCCACGGATTCGTCGCGTTCATTCCGCTCGAATTTCATCCGGCAAATACGGCGCTCTCGCATATTCCCAAGCCTACTGGAATGGACGCGCTGAAAACCATCGCCGTCTCGCGCCTGATGCTCGATAACTTCGATCACATCAAGGCTTACTGGATCATGCTTACTCCCCGTATCGCGCAAATTGCGCTTGGCTTTGGCGCGAACGATCTGGATGGCACAGTCGTCGAGGAAAAGATTTACCACGATGCGGGCGCCACTACGCCGGAGCATTTGACACGCGTCGAACTCGAGCGCCTGATTCGCGCAGCCGGTCGTGTTCCCGTGGAACGCGACACGCTTTACAATCGCATCGACCGCTCGAACATGCCCCCCGTTGCTCCGCCGCCCGCGCGCGGCACGGGCAGCTTCGTGCCCGCCTCGTCTCTCACGGCATAAACCACAAGACGTTACGCATGCGGATGCGCTTTGTCGTAGACGTCCATCAATTGGCGAATGCTGGCTTGCGTGTAACGCTGCGTCGTCGAAAGAGAGACGTGACCCAGCAGCTCCTGAATCGCACGGAGATCGGCGCCATCGGCGAGCAAGTGGGTCGCAAATGCATGTCGCAGCGAGTGTGGATGCAGGTCCCAATCCACATTGCTAAGCCGCGAATATTTCTTGACCAGCATGTGAACGGATCGGTCTGTGAGCCGCCCGCCGCTGTGATTCAAAAACACCGCCTCCGGAACAGGTTCGACCCGCCGATTCTTGATCTTTTTCGATCGCCAAAGAATTTCGTCGCGCACCGGCCAGTACGCTTCGAGCGCCGCTTGTGCCTTCGCGCCGTACGGCACCACGCGCTCTTTGCGCCCTTTTCCCAGCACGCGAAGCATTTGTCCACTGCGGTCGATGTCGCGCAGGTCAAGCCCCACAAGCTCGCTGACTCGCAAGCCGGAGGCATAAAGCAACTCGAGAATTGCCCGATCGCGTTTCACGACGACTTTGGCATCGTTTTCCGAGAGTTTTGTCGGCTTGCGCTGCCGCTTCCATTTCGAATGGACGGCTCCTGACCCGATTCCGTCCAAAAACGCACTGAGATCTTCCGCGTTTGGCACGCGCGGCACCCGCTTGGGCAGCTTTGGAGTCGGCACAAGCCGCGCGGGATTCTGGGTTGCCAGTTTTTCGCGGATGCAAAACTTGAAAAACGTACGCAGCGAGGCCAGCCTTCTCGCAACTGAGGATTTCTCCAGGCCACGGTCATACATCGAGCTCACGTATTCGCGAACGATGCGGTGGTCCACTTCGTGAAGCGACAGCGTCTTTTCGCCGGGGGGAGTGAGAAATGCGGCAAATTGCTTCGTGTCGCGTCGATATTCGTAAATCGTTTCAGGAGAAACGTTGCGTTCATCGCGCAGATACCGGATGAATTTTTCGATGGCGTCTTTCAAGTCCGTGGCCCGTGATCCACCCAAGTGGACGAATTATAGGATGAGGTTTGGCGCGAGGCAGGTCTATTCGGTTCTGCGTTGCTTTCGCAGCAAGACCCCGGAACCCCAGTCTATACAGTATTTTGAAGGTTTGCGAAGAGGTACCTAGTATCTACTCAAGCTTGGCTGACCGCCTCAACAACCGGCGGTTCCGGTCGGAACGTCCGCGGCAAAAATTCGCGAAGCCTCCTGTGATGCAACCACGCAAAAACGCAACCCGCAATCACCTGCACAATTAACGCGAATATCCAGAGATCTTTCGCTTCAATCCAAGCGTACGGGCTTATCGCATAGACCGGAGAAGGAAGGAAGATAGCG
>JASHRM010000267.1 GCA_030037315.1 Candidatus Acidiferrales bacterium | reverse complement strand
CCGATGCCAAGATGAAAAAGACTGCGAAGATGATCGCCGCCAAAATCAAATTAGGCAGCAGCGTAATCGCGTCGTTGGCGATTTTCGCGACGCCTTTCCAGGCGTTGGATAACTCAATGCCTACACCAGCTTTCGGAGGGACAAGTAACATTTCGCCTTAGCGGGACGGATATAGGAATCGCAGCCAATAACTGTGGGTTCAAAATATCCGCGAACTCCTTGTTTACCGTTTTAACTCCTTTGCTTTGGTGGCCCAATTTCGCGGCGGGGTCGAGTCTTCGCGCGAGGATCCGATGATGGATTGCGCCTCGACGTACATATGACGAATTTTCGGATAACGCTCCCGCACAGACCGCTCCACCCGCTCGATCGCCTGCAAAACTTGTGCGGCGTTTAGAGCGCGCTTGAACTGCACATCCAAAGCCAACAATACCGTTTCCGGGCCGAGATACATCGTCAGCGGCCTTCGAATGCGCTCCACGTCCGGATCTGCCTGAACCAGGGCGCAAATTTTGCGGACCGTTGCCCGTCTAACGCCTTCGCCGGTAATCAAACTCCTCGTCTCAAAAGCGAGCATCCAAGCGGCGGCGATGAGTATCAGGCCAATGCAAATGGAGGCCGCCGCGTCCAGCCACGGCCGGTGCAGCAGTTGAGCGAGCAGCAGGCCGATGAAAGCGATTCCCAAGCCCATCAGAGCAGCGATGTCTTCAAACAAAATCGCGATGATGCTCGGGTCTTTGCTTGCGCGGATCGCCGGCCACAAATCCTCGCTTTCCCTCGTGGCCTGCCGGAATTCGCGATAGGCTACGTGAAGCGAAAAGCTCTCGCAAATCGCGGAGATGCCAAGGATCACGTAGTTCCACGAAAGATGCTCGAGCGCATGCGGCGCAATCAAACGCAGCACGCCTTGATAAATCGAGACGATTCCGCCGCCGGTCACGATTACCATCGCGACGACCAGCGTCCAGAAATAAAGCTCTTTGCCATGCCCAAACGGATGGCCATCGTCCGGAGGCCGCCGGCTGCGATGCAACCCGTAAAGGAGCAATCCGTCGTTGCCAGTGTCCACAAGCGTGTGGATGCCCTCGGACAACATGGCCGCACTGCCCGTAAACAGCGCGGCGGCAAATTTCGCGACGGCAATTACGACGTTCGCCCCGATTGCGAAAACGATGGCAATCGGCTTCTTTTTCATCTGGGCTGCCATAGGACCGGTTCGAGGGTTCAGCCTAGCTGCAAACCCTGCTGCTTTGGACGCGCCACTTGCTGTAATCGATTGAGGAAAACGCTGTACAGGTGTTACTGCAGTTTTTGGTATTCAGACCGAGTTTGCCGGAGCAGCGCAAGTTTTGGGTCCGCATTCTTCCACGACGCGAAGAAGTTCTCGTATTGAGACTTGGATTTCACCATATCGCCGGCAAGGGATTCCGCGCGGGCCAGCTCCAAGCGGGTCAGCGAGGCAATCGGCTGGTTAATCGCTAATCCGGGCAAATCTACGATTTTCTGAAACTCGGCCACCGCGCGATCACCCCGTCGTGCTGCCAGATACGCTTCGCCCCGCACATACACGGGATAAAGATTCGCTGAAAAGTTGCTGGGGCTGGGAACGCCAAGTTCGTAAGGTGATGCGGCGGAGAGCAGCTCGATTGCTCTCGAAGGATCGCCGCGATCGAGAGCTAGCTGCGCGCGGATCACGGGCAAATAATGAAACTGCACCACAGTATCTTCGGGGAAGCGCTTATTCAAATCGTCCGCCAGATTTCCCCCGAGCGTGGAATCTCCAGCGAGGGCAAGGGCGAATGCGGCCGAATATTCGGCATCTCGGCTGTTTGAAAGTACCAGAGAATTATCCGCAAGCTGCCGCGCTTCGGCTGCATTTCCATAAAAAACTTCCGCTAAAGCTGCCGCCGCTTCGTATTCTCCGGCGCTTTCTTTCTCCGATTTTTTCTGGGCGGACTCCACCGCGCGCCGGAAAAGTTCTCGGGCTTTGTTCAGTTCGCCCGAGTCCGCTGCGGTATTCGCGCTGAAATAGAGCATCGCGCTTTCCGTGCCCGGCTTGCCAGAAGCCCATGCAACTTGGCGCGCCATTCCATCCGCATCGCCGCGCAAGAATGCCAGCTGGTAAAGATGGATGTGAAGTTCTGGTGAGTCACCGTTTCGGGACATAGCCTCTTGTGCGGTGCTGGCGGCTTTATCGAAGCGGTTTAGGTGTATGTATGCACCGACGAGATCGCCATACGTGAGTGCATCGATTGGTCCAATCCGCGCACTTTCGAGGAATTTCGAGAGCGCTTTTTCGTGCTGCCCCAGCACCTGATAGACATTCCCCAAGTTAATGTGGGCCACCTCTTCGCGCGGGTACGTTTCGGCCCAAAGCTCGTAGACGTGACTGGCTTTTTCAAGATCGCCGGTCGCGAATTCATCAAAGTGGGATTCAATATAGAACCTTTCCCATTCGCTCACATGCGCGCGCAGTTGATACGCCTTTTGGGTGTTCTCGGCTGCCAGATTTTCCTGCCCAAGATTGTGGTAACTCGTGCCTATGGACGCGTAAGCCATGGCAAATTGCGGATCGAGATGAATTGCCCGCTCAAACATAGATACAGCGGCGGCATTGTCGCCACTGGAAAGCAGCACTTTTCGCCCGAGGCTATACGCCTGCAGCGCTGCGAGCGAGGGAGTGGTCGCTTCATCGATGGGAGCGTCCAGCTTTTGTATCGTCTTGAGCGATTCGCCTAATTTCTTTCGCAGGTCCGTCGAGGCATGATCCAACGCGCTTAACACCTGCTCCTTGCCACTCGCGATTACTTGTTCTTCAGCGAGGTAATCGCCCGTTCCGCAGTTCACTGCGGTAATGCCGATCACGTATTGGCTGCCCAGGTTCGCGATTGATCCGTTTAAGTAAGCCTTGCTTCCTGTTCGCTGGCACAAATCGCGCGCAACGGCCGGCGTGACTTTGGTGTCGCTCGGCCGGCCCATCATTTGCAACGTTTGTTCGATCCGCCCTTCCGGCACCAGGCTGAGGAAGGGCGATTGTTGAAGCTGCACCGAAAGGCCTTGCTGCAACGTGCCATCGAAGACGGGATCGCCTGTCTTGTTCGTGAAATCAGCTAGCACGATTGTGTCGGTTTCGTTGAGCGCGTGGACGTGCCGCGCGTTGAAAAGCCATACTCCCGCGACTGCTAGAATCACCGTACCCGCCGCTGCTCCTGCGATCCATATCCATTTGTGGCGTCGCGACGGTAAGCTCGGCAAAGCCATTCGAACCGTTTGACCGGATTCAATGCTTCGCTTCAGTTCCTTCAGGTCATCGCAGATTGCGGCCGCGCTTTGGTACCGCTGCTCTCGGTCCTTTGCGAGTGCCTTATTGATGATTTCTTCGAGACGTGGAGAAATATCGGAATTGAAGCTTCGCACGCTCGCTGGAGCGCGCGTCAGGATCGCCTCAATAATCGCCCCGCCGGATCCGCCTCCATAGGCCTGCCGGCCCGTCGCCATCTCGTAGAGAAGCAAGCCGAGAGAGAAAACGTCGCTGCGCTGATCCAAATCGTCGCCGCGAATTTGTTCAGGAGACATGTAGGAAGGAGTGCCGCTAATGATGCCCACAATCGAGGTGGTCGTCTCAGGCGCTTCGCCGCCATCGATGCCGGCCGCAACACCTTTAGGAACGAGCTTCGCAAGGCCGAAATCGAGAATCTTCGCTTGCCCTCGCTTCGTCACGAAAACATTTGCCGGCTTGATATCGCGATGAACTATCCCTTCGCTATGCGCCGCGTCGAGCGCTTCTGCGATCTGAATCCCCAGGTTCAGCACTTCTTCCGTTGACAAAGACTTTCCATGGATGTGGCCGCGCAGCGTTTCGCCATCGATGAATTCCATGGCGATAAACGGCTGCCCGTCCTGCTCATCGATGTCGTAAATCGTACAGATGCCGGGATGATTCAACGCAGAAGCAGCGCGCGCTTCGCGACGGAAACGCTCGAGAGCCTGTGGTTGCTGCAGGGATTTTGCCGGAAGTAATTTCAGGGCAACGGCGCGGTCAAGCCGGAGGTCGCGTGCCTTGTAGACCACACCCATTCCGCCCGCGCCAAGCTGTTCTTCGACACGATAGTGCGAAATGGTCTGGCCGATCATTGGATGATTGAGCTTTTAGCAACCCGCAATCCTACAGAGTTGGATCGTCCGGCCCAGCCTCGCTGAACGACTTTCTTCGGTCTGTCTTGGGCGGCTTGGGTGATCCCAGCAAATTCAGAATCTTTGATCCTTCGCCAAAATCATTCGCGCTTCCGGCCGGTTCCTGTTCGAGCGTGATGTTCTTGTTGCAGACCGTGCAAAGCAGGGCGGCGTAAGACCCGCCGTCCGCTTGCCGGAACATGTTGCAGCGCATCACTCGCCCGCAGCAAACGGGAACCCACATTGTCGAAGCCTGCTCGGCGGTCATAAGCCCTCTAACACCATGCGAATGTTGGGGATTATACACTGGAAAGGCACTCGATGAATCCCGGTGAAGCTTGTTTGCGCGCTGTCGGAAGCGATTCGTGGACGAAACCCCGTGATATGATTCGCCCCGCATCAGCGAACGGCTTCGTTCGAGATTCGCGTGAACGAGCGCACAGTGCCTTGACGTTTGCGGCGTGCGTTTCGGCACAGGAGCTCAGTCAAAGCACGTTGCTGAACCGCACATCGATAGAGGAATCTCAAATGGCAATGATTACCGGTGGCGAGCTTGTCGTTAGAACATTGCAGCGCGCAGGAGTAAAACAAATCTTCGGCCTTCACGGCGCGCACTTGGAGACGATTTTCCAATCCTGTCTCGATCACAAAATTCCAATTCTTGATACACGCCACGAAGTCGCCGCCGGCCACGCCGCGGAGGGTTATGCGCGCACCACGCGGGGTCTCGGCGTCGCGATGGCCACCGCCGGCCCCGGCTTCACGAACATCATCACCTCGGTCGCAAACGCTTACCTCGATCGCACGCCCGTGCTCTACATCACCGGCTCCAGCGGCTTGGCGGAAGCTGAAACCAACACACTGCAATCGGGAATCGACCAGGTGGGAGTTGTAACCCCCATCACGAAATGGGCGCATCGCGTCACAGTCGCGAGTCAGCTTCCTCGTCTCGTCGCGCAAGCAGCCCGACTCGCCACTTCACCTCCCAGCGGTCCGGTCCTGCTCGATCTGCCTATGGACATCCTCACAGCCAGTGTGGACGAAGCCTCCGTTCAAATCCCCGAAAAGGTTTTGCTCGATGACGCCCCGCTACCAAGCGAGAAGCAAGTAGACGAAGCGCTGCGCCTGCTCGCGGGTGCGCAGCGGCCGGTGATTATCGCTGGCGTCGGTGCATATTTTTCAGGTGCAGGTGAAGAGCTGCGCGCATTCGCAGAGTCAAGCGGCATCCCCGTTTACTCCGACTTTCAGGCTCATGGCCTGCTGCCAAGCAATCATCCGCTTTATGGTGGCACAACGCACAAAATGGCCGATCTTTCTGAAGCAGGCAATCGGCCCGATGTGATCCTCGCAGTCGGCGTGCGATTCGGGCTTTTCACTTTGGGCATGAGCGACCTGGTTGTGCCGCTTTCCTCAAAAATCATCCACATCGAGGTCGATCCGAAAGAAATTGGACGCTTGCGGCAAGTCGCGGTGGGAATCGTCGCGGACCCGCGCGAGACTCTTCGCGCGATGAATTACCGCTCGAAATCGCAAAAGTGGACCGATCGCAGCCGCTGGCAGCAAACGGTTCGCGCCGCCAAAGTCGAACGCTGCAAGCGCATGCAGAAGGATTTGGAGCGCGCAGAGCCGCCGATTCATCCGCTGCAAGCCGTTTCCGCAATCGTCGAAAACATACCGGAGGGAACAACCATTGTTGGCGACGGTGCGGAGGCTTATCACTGGATGAATGAAGTGATTCGTCAAAATCATCCGGGAGGCTATATCACGCACGGTTTCCTTGGCGCGGTTGGATTCGGACTCGGCCTCGCCCTGGGCGTGCAAACCGCGAATCCGAATCGGCGGGTGCTTTGTCTAGTGGGCGATGGCGCCGTAGGCTTCACGATCGCGGAGTTCGATACGATGGTGCGCCACAAACTTCCCATTGTCGTGGTCGTAATGAACAATCACAGCTGGGCCGCGTCGCAGCATTTTCAGGAAATCATTTCAGGCAAGGATCGGCTCATCGGCACAGAACTTCCCGACGCTAACTACCACGAGGTAGCCGCGGGGTTCGGCGCGCACGGCCAGCGCGTGACCCGAATGGAAGAGCTGGGGCCTGCCATCCAAGCTGCGTTTGCGAGCGGCAAGCCGGCCTGTGTCAACGTCGCCATCGACCTGGCGCCAATTCCTCCGGAAGTGGGTCTGTTGATGTCGCGCCACTAGGGCTGAGAAACTCCTCTTATGGAAATGCGCCGTCTTGGAAAGAATGGCCCCGAAATCTCCGCCGTGGGCCTCGGCTGCATGGGCATGTCCGGCCTATACGGTCCCGCGGACGACGCGGAAAGCATTGCCACAATACACGCCGCGCTCGACTCGGGGATCAATTACCTCGATACCGGCGACTTTTACGGCATGGGCCACAACGAATCACTGCTTGCCAAAGCCCTGACTGGCAGGCCGCGCGACAAATTCATGATCGGCGTAAAATTCGGCGCCATGCGCGATCCCAGAGGCGCATTCATTGGTTTCGACGCGCGCCCCGTCGCCGTCAGAAACTCTCTTGCCTACACGCTGCGCAGGCTGGGCACAGATTACATTGATCTCTACCAGCCCGCCCGCGTGGATGCGAGCGTCCCAATCGAAGATACGATCGGCGCGATCGCCGACATGGTAAAAGCCGGCTACGTGCGGTGCATCGGAGTTTCGGAAGCTTCCGCCACAACCATTCGCCGCGCAATCGCGGTTCATCCGATCGTTGCGCTTCAGATTGAGTATTCGATTGTCTCCCGCAGTGTAGAGTCCGATATTCTTCCGGCTCTTCGCGAGTTGGGAATCGGCATGACCGCGTACGGAATTTTCTCGCGCGGCTTGCTAACGGAAGATTTTTCGTCCCAAGCAAGCGCGCCCGGAGATATTCGCGGCCATTTTCCACGGTTTCAAGGTGAAAATCTCGAGCGCAATCAGAAGCTCGTCAGGGCTTTTCGTGATCTTGCAGCCAGCAAACAAATGACGCCCGCCCAGCTTGCTTTGGCATGGGTGCTCGCAAAAGGAACAGAAATTATTCCGTTGATTGGGACGAAGCGCTGCGACCGGCTGTTCGAGGCGCTGAAGATTCTGCGACGTCCCCTATCGCCGGCAGAGATACGCGAAATCGAGGCAGCGGTGCCTGCGGACGCAATCGCTGGCGAGCGCTACAATGCCGAGGGTATGCACTCGCTTGACAGCGAGCGGGAAAGGCTCGGCGCAAAATTCGCGTAACGCCTTCTACGGCTAAATCAGCTCGGCGCGCTGGCTTGGTCGAGCTCCTTCACTGCTTCGGTGCTCAACGTCACATGCACTGAACCCAGCAATTCCTGGAACTGCTCCAGAGTTGTCGCGCTGGCAATCGGCGATGCGATGCCCTTCGCAATCAGCCACGCAAGAGCAATTTGTGCCGGTGTGGCATGGGACTTCGCTGCTGCTTCATCCAGCGCTTTCAGGATTCGAAAGCCACGCTCGTTCATCATATCCTTCACTCGATAGGCGCGCGGCCTGCCGTCCAGATCCTTTTCGTTTCGATATTTCCCCGTCAAGAATCCGCTGGCCAGCGAAAAATAGGGAATCACGCCGATATTTTCTTCCTGGCACAGTGCCGCAAGCTCTTTCTCGAACTCCGCCCGGTCGTACAAGTTGTACCAGGGCTGCAACGTCTCGTATCGCGGCAGATTGTTTTTCGCGCTCACATCAAGCGCGTGCCGCAAGCGCTCCGCCGTGAAATTTGACGCCCCAATCGCGCGGACCTTTCCCGCTTTGATCAATTCGCCGAACGCGCTAAGCGTTTCTTCCATGGGCGTTTCAGCGTCGTCACGATGCGCCTGATAGAGGTCGATGTAGTCCGTTTTCAGGCGCGTAAGCGAACGGTCCACCGCCCGCAGGATGTACGCGCGCGACAGGCCGGAGTCGCCCGGCCCCATTTCCACGCCAAGCTTCGTCGCAATGATGACCTTATCCCGGTTGCCGCGTTTTTCAAGCCAGTTGCCGATAATCGTTTCCGATTCGCCGCCCTTGTGGCCCGGGATCCACTTCGAATAGACGTCTGCCGTGTCGACGCAATTCATTCCCGCCGCCACGAACGCGTCCAGCAGCTTGAAGGATGTCGGCTCGTCCGCCGTCCATCCGAAGACATTGCCACCCAAAGTCCAAGGCGCCACTTCCAGTTTCGAATTTCCCAGTCTGCGTTTGTTCACCGGAACTCCTCTGATCCGCCTTGCCGATCGCCTGTTCGCCAGACGATCTTAGTCGACGGAATCGTCGCCCGCAACTTCCCTCGCCGCCGCGAGGAATGCGCGCCGTAAAACCCTCGCACATTTGTTATCATCTCCGCGTATCCGCAACGCTCCGTTTTCGCGTCTAAATACAAGTGAGGTGATAATCGCCATATGAGCCGGTCCGGGAAATTCGGCGTTTTCGATCAATCTTCAGCAACGAATTGGGCAGCGTTGATTGCACTTTTGGCGGCGTTTTTGACCGTTGGCGGCACGATACGATCCGTTCGCGCGGCAGATTCACAGCGAACCACGATGGACGGAGTTTTTACCGATGCGCAAGCGGCGCGCGGCAAGGCTGTTTACAGCCAAAACTGCGCCAGTTGTCACATGGACGACCTAAGCGGCAGCGGGCAGGCTTTACCCCTTGCCGGCGACGCTTTTATGGAGACCTGGGACGGCCAAACTGTCGCCGACCTGAACGACCTCGTCCACAACACGATGCCACAGGATAAGCCCGGCAGTCTTTCGGCGAACGATACTGTGGACGTTATTTCTTATCTGCTGCAGTTCAACAAGTTTCCGGCGGGCAAGGACGAACTCAAACCCGATCCTGCTGGTCTGAAGAATATTCTGATCAGCAAGAAGGCTCCGGCGGACGCGGCGCCCCCACCGACACCTGCTCCTTCGCCAACGCCTTCAAAATGATAACGCCTGCAGCCAGACGGTCCGCTTTGTCCCGCTGGCATTCGGGTTCTACCTCACCGAAAATGCCAGCAGGACATTGCCTGCGATTCCGCCTCCCACATTGGCGTAACCGGATGGCGCGTAAACCATTCCGTCCACGACGGTGACCCCGGGCCCACCCATCGACCCCCCTTTTGCCGGAACTCCATTTACCGTTTTGAAATCCTGAGCCGTGTTGAACTGCCAGAGAAGTTTTCCGTCAATCGTTGAGAGCACTCGCAATATTCCGTCCCATCCGCCCGTAAATACCGCGCCGGGAATTTCCGTTACTGCGGCGGATTGGCCAAAGCGCAGTCCCGCTTTTGTTCGATTCTCGCCATTATTTGTCGGCGGGCCGAGAGTATCCAGGGGCTCGAGCCTCGTCTCCCAAGCAAGCTTTCCCTTATCCAAATCGATGGCGGCGAATTTTCCGTCTTCTAGCGCCAAATACAATTTGGCCGAATCGGTCGCGCCGCCAAACGCAATCTCGCCGTTGTTCGGCGCCGGCTTGTCCGCAAGATTGATGCTCCAGACGACCGCTCCTCTGCGGTCCGGGTCGAGCGCGAAAACCGTTCCGCTCTTGTTCGTGGCTAGCAAAAGCTGTCGCCCGTTCGACGGCCGCAGCAGAATCGGCGAAGAGCCAAAGTCGTAGTCGACGCCAAGATCTCTTGGGCAATTCTCTGTTGTTTGAGGAACACAGCCGACCATCCACGCGTCATTCTTCACCGCCTGGAATGACCACAACATTTTTCCGGTGAGCAAATCCAGCGCCACGACCGCGTCGGATGTTTTTGCCGCCGGCTCCGTGTAGGCGTCGCCGGTCCCCACATAAAGCGCGTGTCGCAGTGGATCGATCGTCGGCGCGCTCCACACCGACGCGCCCGCCGGCGCCCACATCTGCACTCCCTTTGAATTTTTCCTGACGGGCTTTGGCGCTTCGGGAATCATGTACGTCTTCCAAAGCTGACGGCCCGTGCTCGCATCGAGCGCAACGACGCTGCCGCGAAAAGTGCAGCACGCATAGGAAGGAGAAGCTGAAAAAGCCTCTTCCGTCGCCGATATCGGGACATATAGGCGATTCTGGTAAAGCACCGGCGCGCCTGTGACTCGGGCCGCGTAGTGATCCGACAACGGCTTTGTCCAAATCAAATTGCCCGTCGCGGCGTTGACTGCATACGCATTCACGCGCATATCCGCGAAATAAACCGCATAGGTTCCCGCCTTCGCCGTTTTCAAGGGCGCAACCGCCGGGGATGTTCGCACGCCGGACTTGGCGTGAAAGGACCAATACACGCAGCCCGTTTCCGCGTTCAGCGAATATACGTACCCGTTGTCGCTGCCCGCGAAGATTCGTCCGGCGAAAACGGTTGGTTGGCCATACGCCGTATCGCCTTTCGGGAATCCGAACGCCCATTTCAGTTTGAGTTGCGCTACCCGGTTTCCATCCAATTCCGCCGTCTTGGTGGGCGCGAACCGCGTGTTCTCGAGATTTTCGCCCCAGCCATTCCACTCAGCGCCTGTTGCGAAAGCCTTCATCGGCGGATGGTTCGCGCACCGGTTCGCCATTTTCTCCGCGCTGCCGCTGTCGGTCAGATCGAGCGGCCTGCCGCCCAGATATTCGGCCACATCTCGCTTTTCTTTGTCGGAAAGATCGTGCGCGGGGACGGCCATCGATCCTGTCGTCACCGCTGCGTAAACCGCTTCGGGCGCAAATGTCATCAGCGTCTTCAGATTTGGCGCACGATCGGAGGCTTTTGGGCTCGCATGGCACGAGGCACAGTGCTGCTCGAATATGGTTTGGCCGGGCGACGTGGGCAAAGGATTTGCGAGCTTTTGCGCGGCCGCCGGAATCACCGCGGAAGCGAAGCAGGTCAGGCAAGCGCACAGCTGCGTGAATCGCACAAACGCTTGATTCATCGAGTCTGTCCTTTCGTCCGGCTCGGAATTTTCACCTGTGATATTGCTTGGAAACAGCGATTTCCTTTGCCGTAATGAATTCTAAAAGCGCAGGTTTGCCCTTCTGTGTTTGCTCGATCCCACGCCGGATCGCCGGCACGATTTCGGCCGGCTCTGTGATACGTTCCCCGTACGCGCCCAATGCACGTGCCATTGCCGCATAGTCTCCTGAGATATCTGTCGCGCGGAATTTTTCCGTGGATACGGGCATAATCGGAATTTCCATCGCCATGCTGAAGTTATTTAGCAGAATCGAGAGGATCGGAATCTGCTCTCGGACCGCCGTTTCGAGGTCCGTCCCCGTAAAGCCGATGGCCGCATCTCCCCACACATTGACGCAGAGTTTGTCCGGACACGCCAGCTTCGCGCCCATCGCCAGTCCCAGGCCGTATCCAAGCTGCGTCGTTTTTCCCCATCCGATGTAAGTAAGCGGTTTTTTCGTGACCCAAAACGGCGCGAGCTGGTCGCGCGGGCTGCCCGCATCATGCGTGATGATCGTGTTCGCCACATCCACGGTGCGCTGCAAATCCCACAGCACGCGGTATGGCGATAGCGGCGTTTCCTGCGACGTAAGTCTCGGCATCCATTCCGCTAGCCATTTTTCTCGCATCCGCGCGATTTCCCCCGCGATTGTGGATTGACGGGGCGTCTTGATTCGCTTTTCAATCTCGACGCAAAGAGCCTCGAGGGTAATCTTCGCATCGCCAATTAGCCCGATATCCGCTCGCACGTCCTTATTCAGGTGATTCGGATCGAGCGTCGCGTGAATGACTTTTCTCCCTTTTGGCATCGCCACGCCAAAAGCCGTTTCCGTGAAGCTGCAACCCGCGCCGAAGATCCAGTCGGCCTGCTCCAGAAAATGCGGCACCATCGGCGGAAAGGAATTCCCGCCCGCGCCGAGCGAAAGCGGATGGTCTTCAGGAAACGCAGTTTTGCCTTGCAAGCTCGTCGCAACCGGAGCACCGAGCAATTCCACCAGTTTCTTGAGCGCTTCCCAAGCGCGCGCGTAATGAATGCCTTGCCCTGCGTAGATCACAGGATGCTTCGCATCGATCAGCGCCGCCGCGGCGCGCTGCACGTCCGCGGCATCTGGTCCATATCGCGCCGAAATCACCGGCTCGTAGTTCAGCGGGCCCGGAAATTCCTCGGCAAAAAGATCGAGTGGTATTTCAACGACCGCTGGCCCACCGCGTCCATTCCTCAGCCGCGAAAAGGCGCGCCGGAAAATATTCGGAATTTCGGCCGCCGAGATGATCGCTTCGGTTGACTTCGCGACCGAGCGCATGCTCGCCGTCGAATTGAAATTCGGATCGACCTGCGCAAGTCTGCGCGCGTATCCCATCGGCAGGACCAAAATCGGCACCGATTCGCCGTATGCTTGCGCCACGCCGCCAAACGAGTTTTCCGAGCCTGGACCGTGCTGCATCGCGAAAACACCGATCTTTTGCCCGCTCGTCAGCCGCGAAATCGCATCCGCCATGTGAAGGCCGACGCGCTCTTGCCGCACGATGATCGGACGAATCCCGGCAATCGCCGCGGATTCCAGCACATGATTCACTGGATAGCCGAAAATCATCGCAACGCCTTCGCGTTTCAAAATCTCGGCGATCGCTTCACCGGCTTTCAAGCCTCGCTCCTTCGTCGCGAAAGCAAATACACCCGCGTGAACTTGCCAACAAATGTGTGAGGATACTCGGTAGAATGGGCGCGGGGGAAGCCATTTCCTTGGCCTTCCATTTTCGACAACAGCCATCACCTTTCACCGCTGGCGGCTCGCCGCTGTGACTCGGGCCGAACGCAGAGTTGCCGCGCCGCGCGTGGTAAATATCGGCGACCTGCGCCGTCTCGCGGAGCAGCGTCTTCCTCGAGTCGTTTTTGACTACGTCGACGGCGGTGCAGAGGGCGAAATCACGATGCGCGAAAATATCCGTGCGTTCGAAGAAGCCACGTTTCGCCCCCGAAATGCAGTGGCAATCAAAGATTGCGATCTTCGCACCAGACTGCTTGGCTGTGAGCTTTCGATGCCGATGGTCCTCGCTCCGGTCGGCTTCAGCCGCATGATCCATCCCCGGGGTGAAGTCGCCAGCGCGCGCGCTGCCAGCAAAGCCGGCATTGGTTTCACGCTCACCACCATTTCAGGCTCAAAACTCGAAGACGTCGCTGCCGGTTGCCCCGGCTTTAAGTGGTATCAGCTCTATCTTGTCGGTGGACGGGATGCTGCGGAGGCGGCTCTGGCTCGCGCAGCCGCAGCTGGATTCACTACTTTGGCGATCACCATCGACACCGGCACATTCGGGAACCGCGAACGCGACGTTCGCAATGGAGCGGGATTTTTGCTGGGGCGCGGGCTCTTCGGCAAAATTCCATATTCGGCCCAACTCCTAGCCCATCCGGTCTGGCTCGCCCGATTCTTGCGCGACGGCGGAATGCTCGAACTGCCTAACGTGATTGTGCCCAACCGCGGACCAATGCTTCTTTCCGAAACGCAAGCGAGTCTCGCGGCTTCTGTGGTCACCTGGGCCGATTTGAAATGGATTCGCGAATTGTGGCACGGACCGATTCTGGTGAAAGGTGTGCTTACAGGAGACGATGCTCGGCGCTCGCTCGATGAAGGCGCCGCTGGCGTCATCGTATCAAACCATGGCGGGCGCCAGCTCGATTGCGTCGCAGCTTCGCTGCGCGCCTTGCCTGAAATCGTAAAGGCCGCCGGCGGGCGGGGGGAAGTTCTTATGGACGGCGGAATCCGCCGCGGCAGTGATATTGCCAAGGCGATCTGCCTGGGCGCTCGCGCGGTCCTGATCGGGCGCGCGTACGCCTATGGACTGGGCGCAGCGGGTGAAGCTGGCGTGGCGCGGGCCATCGAAATTCTGCGCGCAGGTTTCCAGCGCGCCATGGTGCTTCTCGGCTGCAAATCCGTCAGCGAGCTCGATCGGTCCTACGTGGATATTCCGGCCAGCTGGCAACGGGCTAACTAATTTTGCCAGCGCGTCGCTTGATCTGTCGTTCAGAGCTCGCGCGTTCATCAAAGCCCAATCCGCTTTGCTCTTGGCTTTATCTGTTTTCGTAGAGGCTCTGTGGTTCCACCATTTTCCCAGGATTCATGCGATTGTCCGGATCAAGCGCAAGCTTGATCGCGCTCATCACGTCCACCCCCGGACCGTGCTCGATGGGCAAATATTTTTTCCGGCCGGTTCCAATTCCATGCTCGCCCGTGCACGTACCTCCCATTTTCAGCGCGCGCAAAATAATCTTCTCTTCGAGGGCTTTTGCTTCGGCGAGCTCCGCTGTGCTTTCCGGGTCAAGCATAAAGGACATGTGAAAATTCCCGTCGCCAACGTGGCCTACGATCGGCGCCGGGAAAGACGCACTCGCCAAATCTTTTTTCGACTCTACGATGCAATCGGCGAGGCGCGAAATCGGCACGCAGATGTCCGTCGTGAACATCTTGCCGCCCTTCCGAATTGCCAGATTCGCGAAATACGCCTCATGCCGCATTTTCCATAGTGTTTCTCGCTCTTCGGGCGTTGCGAACCATTGAAACCCCGTTCCGTGATGATCGTTTGCGATGTTTTTCACGGTTTCCGCTTGATCGCTCACGTAGCGTTCGCTATCGCCGTGAAATTCAAAAAACAAGATCGGCGCGACGGGATAATTCGTCTTCGAATAGCGGTTGCACGCATCGATCTGCAACTCATCCATTAGCTCGATTCGCGCCACGGGCACGCCGAGCTGAATGATTTCAATCGCAGTCTCAACCGCATCGCGAATCGTTGCAAACGTGCAACTTGCGGCGCCAACCGCTTCCGGCAGGGGATGTAGTCGCAGCGTCACTTCCGTGATCACGCCTAGCGTTCCTTCCGCGCCGACGAAGAGTTTCGTCAAGTCGTACCCCGCGGCCGATTTTCGAGCGGCCGTTCCCGTCTTGATCACGCGTCCGTCTGCGAGCACCACCGTCAGCCCCATCACATTTTCGCGCATGGTGCCATAACGCACAGCAGTTGTGCCCGACGCACGCGTCGACGTCATTCCGCCGATCGTCGCGTCTGCTCCCGGATCGACGAAAAACGTGAACCCAGTGTTCTCGAGCGCTTTATTCAGTTGTTTGCGGGGCACGCCGGCCTGCACGGTAACTTGCAGGTCTTCCGGGCTAATCCGCAGAATCTTATTCATCTCGCGCATGTCGATGGTGATGCCGCCATGAATTGCGTTCACCTGCGCTTCCATCGACGTGCCTGCGCCAAACGGGATGACCGGCACTTGATGCTTCGCGCTGATCTTCAGGATCTCGCTGATTTCTTCGGTTGAAGTGGGGAAGCAAACGGCGTCGGGCAGTGCAGCGGGGTGATACGACTCGCCATGGCTGTGATGCTCACGGACAACTTCAGCGGCGGTTACCCGCGAACCTAACAACGCCTGCAGGTCGCGAAGCGCATCCTGCATCCGCTGTTCCTTGGGCCGATCCAATGCGGCTATCTTCATACCGACTCGCGCTACATGCGCTACATCGCCTCAAATCATCTCGGATGCACTGTCACGTCGTAATGTTCAACCGAACCGTCCGTTGATAGAGCCGGATCGATTCGCACGATTTGAAATGTTTGGCCCCTCAGTTCATCGACGGTGCGACCAAGAATGTCGTGCGTTTCGCGTTCCAGTTCGGGAGTCGACTTCGGCGTGCGCTTTTGCGGCGAAAGCACCGAAGCGTCGAGTCGATATACCAGAGTCTGGCTATCCGGATCCTCGGAGACGAACTGGACGCTCGCGCTGGAAGCGACGCTCGTCTGCGGCTCGTCGTGAAACCACTTTCGCGGACTTGCCAGGACAAAGATCAAAATGGCGACAACCAGCACGTCATACGGCCAGCTGCCGCGCTCGTAAGACCAGAAAATTGTCCGACCGATGCCCCGCCAAATGGAGCGCATAGATGCGTATTTAATGGACTGTGGACCCGTTCACAACCATTCCGTCGCGCATGTGCAATACGCGATTTCCATAGGTCGCAGCGTCCGGATTATGCGTAATCATCACGATCGTTTGGCCCAGGTCCTTATTCAGTTGGCGCAGCAACGCGAGCACCGTATCCGAAGTCTTCGTGTCGAGATTGCCGGTCGGCTCGTCTGCCAGCACGATTTTAGGCTCACTGATAATTGCGCGCGCCAGCGCCACGCGCTGTTGCTCGCCTCCCGATAACTCAGACGGCTTGTGATGCAGCCGCTCTCCGAGCCCTAAAAGAGTCGTCACAGCCTCAAACCGGTGCGGATCGAAGCCATCTCCATGAATGTGCTGTGCCAGCGCAATATTGTGATAAGCGTCCAGCGTTGGCAACAGGTTGAAACGCTGAAACACGAACCCCACTTTATGGCGGCGCAGCAAAGTCCGCTCCGGATCGCCCATTTCGGTTAAATCATTGCCATCGAGCAAAACCCTGCCTCTGCTGGCACGAGACAGGCCGCCAATCACGTGCAGCAGCGTCGATTTGCCGCAGCCCGAAGGTCCCATGATCGAAACAAATTCGCCTGGGAGAATTTCGATGTTGATGCCCTGCAGGGCGGGCACATCCACTTTGCCGGTGCGATAGACCTTCCAAAGGTCTTCAGTTTTGAGTATCGACTCCAAATCGCCCCCGCCCCATGATTGCCCTGATAAATCCGAAGCATTTTAGCCGCGTCTGGCGCAGCTTCTTCTAAAAGTCATCATACGTTACCGCAAGCTGCAAACCCAAATGGACTCGCTCGGACCAACCAAACGACGCCTTGGATCGGTCGGTCTTGGCATATCGGCGAAACTTCATTCGTACGCGAGCGCTTCCACGGGATCGCGGCGGCTGGCCAGCCAGGCCGGATAAGAGGCGCCGAGTAAGCCTCCCAGAATCGCAATCATTCCGGCCAGGCATGTCCACTTCAGCGTGATGAGGATGGTAAGGGAAGGAAACGCCCTCAGCACAATGACGCGGACCAAAAAGCTCAACCCAATTCCGGTGAAAACACCGGCGATTGAGACAAGCGTCGTCTCGCTGAGGATCAGTTGCACGATGTAAGACTTTGACGCGCCCAACGACTTCAACACTCCAATTTCGCGCGTGCGCTCGATGATCGTGGTGTACATCGATAGAAACGTCACCAGGAATCCGATCGCCACTGCAATGGCGATCATCACATTGATGAACGCGCTCAGTCCTGGCAGGTTCGACGAACTCATCAGCGACAAATAATCTTTCAACTCGCGCACTTCGTATCTCGGCAATAACCCTCGCACTTCATCCGCCACCGCTGGCGCATGATCGGAGCGGTCGCACTTGACGAAGAAAATCGACGCTTTGTCATGCGCGCCGGACATTTCCTCGAGCGTCGTCATCAGAACGAAAAGCCGCGCGCCTTTTCCATGCTCGACGATTCCGGCGATGTGAAAATCGTGCTCCAGAATATGGATCGTTTGCCCCACCTTTACATTCTTCCCGCGCGCGTAAACATCGTCCACGAGGATGTCATCGGCATCTTGCAGATCATGCCCTGAAAGAAACGTAAAGCCGCCCGATACCGCGTAAAAGGTCTTGGGCTGGATTCCGTAGACGATCTCAAGTCCGTTCGTCGAGTTGAACTGCACCAGCACTGGCGCGACCGCTTGCACATATTCGAGCTGCCGTAACTTGGTCGCGATACTAATCGGCATTGGCGCTCCGCTGAATGCCATGAAAATAGATGCGGACGGCGGCTGGATCATTACGTCGGCCCCGACACCTTCCGTGCGTTTCGCGGACTCCGACATCAGCCCGCTCGTCAATCCCACCACTACGATCACAAGCATCACTTCCACCGCCACGCCGATCACCGTGATCAGCGTGCGCACCGGGCGATGTAGCGCGTTTTGGGAGACGATGTATCCGATCATTCGGGCTCAATCCTTGGGCTGTGAATTGTTCTCCAGCGCATTTGAATCCGCCGGCTTCGCCGCGGCCGGTTCCCTGCTCATGTCCACCAGTTCTGTACCGGGCGGCTGCTTTAATACAAACCGGTCCGCCGAAATCGGCTCGTTCATCGTTGCTTTCACGATCCCGATTTGCAGTTTGTAATCGTTGTCCGGCCGCGAAACGGAAATTCTCTTCGGGTACTTCACCGTGCCAAACGCGTCCCAGCTGCCGTATCCGATATCCGAGCCTCGTTTGCCCCCTGTTTCATATGTCGCCAGGCGCGCCACGCTCAGATCCGCGCGGTCGAACCAAATCTTCTCGGCGACTTCCAAATCACCGTGACTGGCCGCATCCAGTCGAGATTCATGGCGCAAAACCGTCAGCAGGTAATATTGCGCAGTCGGTTCGTCCGCTTCTTCGAAAACCACAGGCATATCGTCGGGAATGGCGTCCCAAAACAGTGCGCTCGTCAGGTGCTGTGGACGCAAATTTTCGATCGGTTTCGCGGACGCTCGCTCAAGATTGGCCGGTCCCTCGATAAATTTATGCTGTGACGGAATAAAAATGTGAAATGTTTCTCCGTCGCTGACCATGTCGAAAATATTCGTGCCCACGATCGGCGCTTGTCCGATCACACGGATGCTTGCCGGCCTTTGCGCCAGGATAAATCCCTTCACTTCGTGATACTGCTTGATAACACCCGTATAAGCCGAGCCTGCCGTCAACGTCATCGTGATGGACGCGTTGATCGATTTCACTGCCCGCGCCTGGTCGTTGAATCGTGCAATTAGCTCCGCTTTTGTAGCAGTCAGGCGCGGACCGGGCGCGCCCGCGGGCGCCTTGGCCGTTTTCTGAGTCGATGCGCAACCCCACAGAAGCGATGCCGCTAGAGCCGCCGACACAATTTTCAGGAGTTGAAACTTACGATGGGATGCTGCAAGCACCGACTAAGAAATCTATCAGCCAGCCTTAGGGGTGTCAACGAAACCCCCTAAAATACAGCCTTTTTAGACCGGATCTGCAGCGGCTTAACGAACACGGCGGCAAAGAATCCATCCGTGCGATGCACCGCTGGCGACGTTTGAAAGTACCCGTCACGATCGAAAAGACTTCCCGCATCAACGCCCGCTTTCAGATGCGTTTCCAGGTCGCGGGCTAATTCTTTCGCTGGCACGCGCCGGATCGTTCCGTTTC
>JASHRM010000003.1 GCA_030037315.1 Candidatus Acidiferrales bacterium | reverse complement strand
TAGCGAAGTCCGGAAGAGATAATCGCTGAAAGCATCTAAGCGAGAAGCTCGCCTCGAGATAAGGTTTCCCAAGGGGGCTGCGGTCCCCTAAGAAGGCCAGTCGAAGACTACGACTTTGATAGGCGGGAGGTGGAAGCGCAGTAATGCGTGCAGCTAACCCGTACTAATCGGCCGTTCGGCTTGACCATAAAACTTTCCTAACGCGTGGCGTTAGGAAGAATGCTTTTCCCATCGTGCTATTCGCGATGCGGATTTGCGGTTTCGTCCTACTTCCTTCAGTTGCTCATCGAAATTCGCGGTTTTGCGAATTTCGATTTTCAGTTTCCTGGTGGTCTTACCGCGAGGGTCACACCCGTTCCCATCCCGAACACGGAAGTTAAGCCTCGCCGGGCCGATGATACTGCGCTGGAAACGACGCGGGAACGTAGGTCACCGCCAGGATTAAAATTCAAAGGCCGCATTCGCCGAAAGCGACTGCGGCCTTTTTGTTTTTGCGTACGGGAAAGTTAGGCTGCCTCGCCGAAGGCATTGGGCGATGGCAGGAATTGACCTGTTTTTGTCATTGCTGCCAATTGGCACGGCGCCATAGCATTGGCTCATGCAGGGAACGCAGAGTCGGATGCCGCTGGCAGAAGCTTCGCCGAAGACGATCGTTTTTCTAGCAGCCCCGGACACACAAATCCTCGATGTCGGCGGCCCGTACCAGATTTTTGTGAGGGCGGCGGAAATTTACATCCGCGAAAACCGATCACGGAAAATGCCATACGAAGTGCAGCTGTTGAGCTGTACCTCACAACGAAGCGTAGAGACGAATTGTGGGTTGGTACTTGCAAAAGCGGAAAGCTTTTGCAACTTGAAAGGCGCGAGTGACACTCTGCTGGTCGCGGGCGGAAGAGGCGTGGAAGCGGCAGCCCGCAACCAAGAATTGCTCGTATGGCTGCGAAAGAATTCGCGGCGCGCCCGTCGCATTGGCTCGATCTGCACGGGGCGCGGGAATTTCTGTGCAAGGTCTTCCGTAGGGGGGGCTTCGCGGCGCGCGAAATAAATGTAGGAAAAATTCCGGCAAAAACAGGCTAAGTTCTTTCTAAAGCTTCGATCCTAGGGCTTCCGCTGCACGGCGAATTTGCGCGAACGTATAGTTTTTGCCCTCCGTTTTTTGCGTCACGTTCCCTTAGACGCGCTGCAACTACCTGAAACACAAAGAGATTCCGCGACGGCGATTGGCACCAATGCTGCCACTCTTCAAGCGCCCGGCAACTTCGATCACTGGAGAGTGCAGACATGAACAGGAAATTCATGAGGGGGTCGGCGCTGGCCCTCGGGATGGCAGGATTGTTATGCCTAAGCGCGCCAGCCAGAGCACAAAACGCGCCAATGCAGGATCGGCCAGGAGACGTGAACCGAGATGAACTGGCTGCATTCCATCAGTTTCTTGACACCCATCCGGAAATAGGCGAGCAAGTTCGAAAAAATCCCTCGTTGCTCGACGACAGAGGTTTTGTGACGAACCATTCCGCGCTCGATACATTCTTGCGGGATCATCCGGGCATAAATGACCGCGTAAGGAATGATGCTGTTGCCTTCATGCGTGAAGAAGATCAATTCGGGCGCGGCGACCAAGGACCCGGAAATGATCGAGGGCAAGGTTATCGCCCGGATGACAGGCAACGAGATGAAGCGGCAGCATTCCATCAGTTCCTGGATGACCACCGGGATTTGGCTGACCGTGTTCGACAAGACCCGTCACTCCTGAACAATCAGCAGTTCCTGCAGGATCACGAAGACTTGCGAATATTCCTGCGTGATCATCCCGGCGTGAGCGACCAGATTCGGAACAACGCAGTCGCCTTCATGCAGCAAGAGGATCAGTTCGGCCGCAGAGGCGATGACCGCGCCGATGATCGGCAGCGGGACGAACTCGTTGCATTCCACCAATTTCTTGATGAGCACCGGGATTTAGCGGACCAGGTGCGCAGAGATCCTTCTCTGTTGGGTAACCGCGACTTCGTCGACCACCGCGATGACTTGCGCATTTTCTTGCAAGACCACCCCGGCGTGAACGATCAGATTCAAGCCAACGCCGCTGCGTTTATGCGAGAGGAAGATCAATTTGGCCGCGATTACCGGGCGGGTGAGGATTATCGACCCGACCAAGGACGAGATAGTCGGCAAGACGTAGGCCAGTTCCACGCTTTCCTCGACAGTCATCCGGAAATCGCCGAGCAAGTACGTAAAAATCCAGAGCTCTGCGATGACGGAGGTTTCGTTCAGGACCATCCTGCATTGAACACGTTCCTTCAGGACCACCCGGCTGTTCGCGACGACCTGCACCAAGACCGCAACGGGTTCATGCAGCAGGAAAATCAGATGGCGCGCTCAGACAATCCAGGCGGCGGCAATTTCAACCGCGACCATCTGGCGAGCTTTCGAGGATACCTGGATAACCACAACGATGTAGCGCGAGACGTGTCGAGAGATCCCAACGTGGTCAAGAACCAAGATTGGGTCCACGCTCACGGAGACTTCGACGCATATCTACGCGCGAACCCCGGCGTCCGCGACGACCTGATGAACAACCCGGACGCTTTCGTCAAAAGCGCGCAGCGGTTCAATGCCAACGGAAGCGGTGCGCCAAACACAGGGGGTAACGGTACAACAGGTACAACAGGCACCGGTTCAGCGAGCCGGACGGATGGAACGCAGCAGCCGACTCCAACGCCTGCTCCCGACACGAACAACAAGCCCAAACCGTAAGGATCCTTAGCGCCACGAAAGGGAGGATCGTCTTCGATCTTCCCTCTGAGTGGCGTGATCCGGCGGCTTGCAGTTGTCCCGAAGCCGGGTTCCATCGCAACGTTTTCCGAGCAAGTTCGATTAGGAGGTCGTGATGAACGCCAAAACTTCATTCATTATTGGGCTCGCGCTTCTTTCCGCGATGCCTTTATTTGCCGGTGACAAAAACAAGAAGGACCTTCAGCGGGGCATGCTGGAAAAAATGGACGCGGTACCTTGTGGAGCGAAGCAGAAGGGCTTATCGGGCCTGGGCTCGTTCTGGGGGTCTGCAGGTATCACGCACATAAACTCGGACGAGAAGCTGTGTCCGCAATATTTGCTTCGAACGGATCAAATGGACTATGAGATTCGACCGACGAACCTGAAACATGCCGTTCTATTGCCCGTCGGACAGGAAGGCGAATTCACGATCAAAAATAACGAAATGCTGCTTTCGGCTCCCGAACACGGCATCCGCAAGATGCGCTCCTATGAAATCGTTTCAATGACCCCGACGAATACGAATACAAGCGCGTCAGGTTCTTCCTACGATGAAGGAGAGAAATCTTCGAACCTGAGGCAGGACGACGAGCACTAGGCTCCGCCGATTTTGTCTTCATTCTGCGGCCAATTTTCCAGAGGCCAGCTCAGATCGGGCTGGCCTTCTATTTTGAGAATACTATTTCGTCGCTGGCTGCTATCTTCTAGTCCACGAGACACGGATGCACGCCGCGGGCATACACAGTGTCGAATTGGTGGTTTTGGTGTCGCTGGTGCTTGTGGTGGCGCTGGCGGCGCTCGCCAACAAACTGCAAGTTCCTTATCCGATCGTGCTGGTGGTCGGCGGGCTGGTCCTCAGCTTGTTTCCCCATACTCCGCGAATCGAACTGAATCCCGAAGTGGTATTCCTTGTGATTTTGCCGCCGCTACTTTTTTCGGCGGCGTTTGCTACGTCGTGGCGGGATTTTCGCTACAACCTCGTGAGCATCATTATGCTCGCATTCGGGCTGGTGGGCTTTACGGTTTTTGGCGTTGGCGCCGCGGCGCGGTGGATCCTGCCGCATTTCGACTGGCGAATGGGGTTGGTGCTAGGCGCAGTGGTATCGACGACGGATGCGATTGCCGCGACGTCCATCGCTCATCGACTAGGACTGCCGAAACGAATCGTGGACGTGCTGGAGGGCGAAAGCCTCGTCAACGACGCAACGGGCCTGCTCGCGCTGGAATTCACGATTGCGTTGGTCGTTACCGGACAAACCGCCGGAGTTGCGGAAGGTATTGGACGATTGCTGTATCTGGTCTTCGGCAGCATCGCAATCGGATTGATCGTGGGCAGACTGATTCATTTTCTCGAATTGAAGATCGTCAACGCGCCGATCGAAATCACAATGAGCTTGATCGCGCCTTATTTCGCGTACCTGGTAGCGGAATCGGCGCGCGCTTCCGGCGTGATGGCGACGGTGGCTTGCGGGCTGTATCTGGGCCACAAAAGCTCACTGTTTCTTTCAACGGGAGCGCGACTCACCGGCCAAGCCGTATGGGATACGCTGACGTTTATTCTTAACGGGTTCGTCTTTCTCCTGATCGGCTTCCAACTGCCCTACGTTCTCTCGACAATTCACACGCATCACTTGCCTGAGCTGATCCTTTTGGGGCTGCTTTTCAGCGGGGTAGTGATTCTGCTGCGCATGATTTGGACTTTTCCCGGCGCGATATTCTCTTACTTCGTGCGGCAGCGCTTTTTTCATCAGAATGAAACGCGTCCAAGCTCGCGCGCAATTTTCATTGTGGGCTGGACAGGAATGAGGGGCGTGGTTGCGTTGGCGGCGGCGATTTCTCTGCCGAGAGTGCTGCAGAACGGCAGCGCGTTTCCCGAGCGCGGGGTGATCGTTTTTCTCACGTTTTGCGTAATCTTCGTCACACTGGTGCTGCAAGGATTGACGCTGCCCCCGCTCATCCGAGCGCTTGGACTTGCCGGCGGCCACGAATCGAACACCGAGGAGGAAGAGGCGCGACGGGAAATGGACAAAGCTGCCCTGGTGTACCTCGAACACAGTCGCGAAGATTCGCCCGAAGAATTTGTTCCGATCTATGACGAGCTGATCCGCCAGCATCAGCGCCGGCTGAACGCGCTCGAAGGAAACGACTCGGCGGAGCCCGGCTTTCGATCGCAAGATTATCAACGTTGGAGAGAAGTTCTGCAGCACGTGAGAGCCATTCAGCGAGCGACGGCCCTGAACTTAAGGAATGAGAACAGAATCAACGATGAAGTGATGCGAAAACTCGAGCGCGAAATCGATCTGGTGGAAGCCAGATTCATAATTGCCGGACGAGCGTAAAACGCCGCGTGAGCGACATGCACGAAAAATTCCTTGCCGGCGGTTCGCGGAGTCTGATTAGACAGACACGATTTGACCTGTTAACTTATATTCAAAAGCCATTTTGGCATTCGTAAGCAAGCGCGATTTTGCGCGACCCGCGCTAAAATAATCACGGCTAACCATGGCCCAAGCTACCTCTGCACTGAAAGAAAGCCCGAGCGCCGACGTTTACCAGGCCGGGCATTTTTCGGCGGCCGGACCAGCGCCGCGCGCTCTTTTCGCAGCGAGATTGCGTTTCCGCGTCGAATCGATTTTGCGCGCTTACGGCGCGGCATTCCTGCTCGTCATGGTGGCTCTAGCGGTTACATGGACCACACGCCATTATTTTCCATATCCCTTCCTATTTCTTTTTTTTGCGGCGGTCATGGTGAGCGCATGGATTGGCGGGAATGGAGCCGGGCTTTTTGCCGTTTTCCTGTCCACTGCCGCCGTGGACTATTATTTCGAAGGCCCTATCCACTCCTTTGCAATTAATCGAACGGATTCGGTGTATTTCGCGGCGTTCGTTGCGTGCTCGGTTGCAGCGAGTTGGATAAGCTCATCGAAAAGAAAAAGCGAGCAGGCGCTTCTGGAGGCGCGCGACCACCTGGAGGCGCGCGTAGCGGAGCGCACGGCGGCGTTACGGCAAGTGAATGCCAAGCTGCGAAGCAGCATCGAGGCACGCGACAAAGCACAGCAGGATCTGATGAAAACGCAGGCCGAGCTCGCGCATCTTTCTCGCGTGTTCACGATGGGCGAGTTGACATCTTCAATTGCGCATGAGGTGAACCAGCCGCTCACGGCCGTGGTCACCTACGGGCATGCTTGCCTGGAATGGCTGTCCGCTGATCCACCGAACCTTGCGGAGGCACGAGAAGCGGCACAGCAGGTTATTTCGGACGGGAGCCGTGCCGGAGCCGTGCTGGGGCGCATCCGGTCACTGTTCAAGAAGCAGACGCTCGCAAGAGATTGGGTCAACATAAATGAACTGATCGACGAAACCACGGCTTCTCTTGCCGGTCAGGCGGCGACTTCAGGTGTCATTTTGCGAAAAGAACTGGATGCGAGACTGCCGGAGGTGCTGGGGGACCGCGTACAGTTGCAACAAGTGCTGCTCAATCTGATTTTGAATGGATTGGAAGCGATGGATGCGGTGAGCAATCGCGCGAAAGAGATTGTCATTCGCTCGAAGGTCCAAGGTTCTGAGGTGCTGGTTGCGGTTGAGGATTCAGGAGCGGGGATAAAGTCTGAAATTACAGACCGAATATTTCATCCATTCTTTACGACCAAAGCACAAGGCATCGGCATGGGCCTTTCGATCAGCCGGTCTATCTTGGAATCGCATGCCGGGCATTTATGGGCGGAAACGCGCGCATCCGGCGGCGCCGTATTTCAATTCACTCTTCCGATCGGATTAGATGATGGCAGTCGCGAACGCTGAAGGCGTCGTTTACGTTGTCGATGACGATGCGTCGATACGTGACGCAGTTAAAACACTGCTGCGATCGGTCGGGTTGCGCGCGGAAACTTTTGGCTCGACGGAAGAGTTTATGGCGGCAGCGCGGGCGGACGTGCCAAGTTGCCTGGTGTTGGATGTGCGACTGCCCGGCACGAGCGGAATCGATTTTCAGCAGGAGCTGAAAACAGCCGGCATTCGGATACCGATCATTTTCATTACCGCGCATGGGGACATTCCCATGACGTCGCGCGCGATGAAAGCCGGCGCCGTAGAGTTTCTTCCCAAGCCGTTTCAGAAGAACGAGCTTTTGGCCGGCATCCGGCAAGCGCTCAGCCGAGATATCGACACTCGTAACGAAAGAGCGGCTGTTGCGAGCTTGCAGGCGCGTCTGGATTCGCTTACGCAGCGCGAGCGAGAGGTAATGGACTTGGTGACCGCGGGCAAGATGAACAAGGAAAGCGCCGCCAAGCTGGGCCTGAGCGAAATTACGGTGAAAGTGCATCGTGCCCATGTGATGCAGAAGATGAAGGCCGAATCCTTAGCCGATCTAGTACGTATGGCAGAAAAGCTGAAAGCAACCCCGCCCAAGTAGCGCCGAAACCGGTATATACGGCTTTTATATCTGGCTTATACCAAAGGACAATTGCCGCATTTTCATACGGCTGGTAGCGTTCCACTTATGAAGACGCCCGCGACGGCTTATTCTGCAGATTCCCACCCGACGGCACGCCCCCTGCAACCTCTGCACAGCAAAACGGTATCCGGTGCTGGCGACGAACAATTCTTCATCGACCATGCACGGCAGCTTGCGGGCCGCATTTCTGCCGGCTTGGCCGCCGACGAAATGGCGGCGGACGTTGCGGCCTTCACTGCCGGCGTCGCGGGTTGCGAATCGTGCAGCATCTATTTGCGCGAAGCGGACGATCTTGTGCTGCGCGGCGGCAACAACGGGCAGGCCGCTTCTGCATCACGCGTGAGCGTGAAAAAGATCGAAGCGGCGACTGGATGGATCGCAGAGCGGAGCGACCCTATCATGAGTGAAAATGCCGCGTTTTCGGATCCCCGAGTCGCGCCTTTTAATGCGGCATCCGGCGAGAAGTTCGAGTCGAGTTGCTTGGTTCCCATCGCGCGCGCGGGCCGTCTTATTGGCGTCATTCACACACAAGATCACGCCTCGAGGCCGTATGCTCGCGGCACGATTGGTTTCCTGGCGATCGTGGCGGGTTTAGTCGGCGCCGAACTCGAGCGCGCCAGGCTCGAAAGCGAAAATCTCCATCTTTCCGAACAGATGGAGGCACGGAAGCTCATTGAGCGCGCGAAGGGAATTCTGCAGCGCGATATGCAGCTTACCGAAGAAGATGCCTACCTAACTTTGCAGCGCGAAAGCCGCCAGCGCCGAAAGCCGATGAAAGAAGTGGCCTCGGCAATCATCCTCAGCGAAGAACTCAAGCGCAGCCGCTAGCGCAAAAACAACGCTCTTTCCTTCCTCTCATGCTAATCGTTTGGTAAGTATTTTTACTGCCTGACAACGCGAGTGACAAAAACCTCTCTGCGGAAACAAAATTAGGAATTGCTATCGCCGCAATCAAAAGTTTGAGTTGGACAACGCCCAGACGCACGTCCATACTCGCGCCTCGTTTTAGGGTTCGCATTCTCTGTTTTCCTCATCAGCGTTGATGGGTTGACCCGCAGCAAGTTCCTGCGCCGAGTAGTTCACCAGGCACATCGTCTGTGTCCGTTCGATAAGCGCGAAGTTTTCATTTGAGTTTGGCGCGAGCCAATGTGGCCGAAGTGTGTTCGTGCGGCCGGCTCAAGAGGAAGCGCACACACGATGCTGAGACACGCCGAGAGCGCTGAAAAATCAAAGACGTTACGTTCCGACGGGATTCGAGCGCGAAGGACGCCGCGGATTTTACGCGACCCCGAGCGGAGAAATGCGGACCATTCACACAACGCTCACATCGCGCCTCCTGCCGTTCCGTCGATGCCTCGGCGGACCGCCGGCGGCACATCGCATCCGCACGCGGATGGCTCGCTGCTCCAAAGCATTTTCGAAATTGGCGATTTCGTGCGACGCATGCGAATAAAGACGCGCTTCGCGAAGCTGTCGCGGGCTCCCTTGCGTCTGTTGCGTTTCGAAGTGCGCGGCGATTTTGCCGAGTGCGAATGGGTGGCACGTCAACCAGATCCCTGGGACTCGTCACTGCCCCAAGCGATAGGCGAGCGCAATGCCTCCCTTCAGGCGCTCGAAGATGCGATCACCATCCGAAGCTTGATGTTACGTACGGTGCCGAACGTTAAGAGCGCATTGCTGCGAGCGTACCGCCAGTCGGCAAGCGATCTACTCGATCTCGTGATCGTGGGGCATGTGACGCGGCATGACAAGCCGCCCGTGGCGGTGCGATCGGTGGCCATGCGCGCGAAGCTTTCGGGGTTCCAGTTTTGGCTGGATGACGGGATTCTTGAACCTCTGCAGACGGAAGACGAGGCGGTGCACGCGTGATGACGACGAGCGCCGTTTGGGGACGCGATTCGCCGCGCGGTCATCCCGCTCTTGATCGACTTGGCGCATTTGCTTGGATTTTCTACATCGGGCCAAAGCTGAAACCGTACTTTCACTTCAAAGATTTCCAAAGGAGAAAAGAATGCTTGGCATAGCGAGACGCAGACAAAAAACGGAGCCGCGTTTATCTTTCTCGGAGAAAGTCGCGCGACTGGGGCGCCGGCTGCGCCAGCGCGAATGGCAGAAGTATGGCGGGACAATGCTCGCTGGCAAAATGCTCGGCGTGCTCGCCGTATTGCTGGTGATGGGCGTTGTAACGTATCTCTTCTTCGGCCGTGTGCTGGCAGACGACGCACCGGTCGTAAAAGCCGCAGACGTCGTGAATCCCGTGAACACCGCGTGGACTCTGGTCGCTGCGTTCCTCGTGTTCGGCATGCAGGTCGGCTTCACGATGCTGGAGGCCGGCTTTTGTCGATCGCGCGAGACCGTCAACGTCCTGGTGGAATGCGTGGTCGATACGTGTCTGTGCGGCATCTTGTTTTACGCCGTCGGCTTCGCGTTCATGTTTAGCCATGGTAACGGTTTCATCGGCTACCACTGGTTCTTCCTGCAGAATGCGCCCGCCACATATGAGACGACCGGCGTGGCATTTCTTGCGGTCTGGATTTTCCAATTCGCTTTTGCCGACACCTGCTCGACGATTACTTCCGGCGCAATGATCGGCCGCACGGGATTTGTCGGCGATCTGCTCTACAGCATCTGCGTAACCGGATTCATCTATCCGGTAATCGGCCACTGGGCATGGGGACCGGACGGCTGGCTCGCCAACATGGGCAGCGCGGGAAACTTCTTCCCATCACTTGGAATGAGCTTCCATGACTTCGCCGGATCAACGGTTGTGCACACGATCGGCGGTTTCATCGCTCTTGCGGGTGCAATTGTTTTAGGCCCGCGAATCGGACGCAAGTTCAAAAGAGATGGCGGCGCACCGATGCTGCCTCACGACCTGACGATCGCCGTGAGCGGCGGGCTGATTCTTTGGTTCGGCTGGTACGGATTCAATCCCGGCAGCACGCTTTCTGCCATGGATTTCGTCGGCATTGGCCGTGTGGCGACGAACACCACATTGGCGGCATGCGCAGGCGGATTGAGTTCCATCATTTACGGTTACTTCATGACCAAGAAGTGGGACGCGGGTTTCACGACGAACGGCTTCCTCGCCGGACTCGTCGCAATCACCTGCCCCTGCTACTGGGTAAGCCCGACCGGCGCCGTGCTTCTTGGTGCCGTAGCTGGCGTCGTAGTCATCCTCGGCATCGACCTGCTTGAATGGCTGCGAATTGATGATCCAATCGGCGCGGTTCCGGTCCACGGCATTTGCGGCATCTGGGGGACGTTGTCGCTGGGACTCTTTGCGTGCGGGAAATATGGCTCGACGGGTCCGATCTCACCCGATAACAGCGCACCGCTCAAAGGCCTTTTCTACGGCGGTGGCACGCAGGTGCTCGTCGCGCAGTGCATTGGCAGCGCCTGTATAACGCTGGCGACGTTCGCTGTCGCCATGGTTGTTATGCTGGCCGTCAACGCCATGGGTCTACTGAGGCTCCCGGCAGAGGCCGAGACTTACGGCATGGACCTGCACGAGCACGGCATTTCGGCATACCCGGAATATGTGCTTTCATCTCTCGGCGCTCCGGCGGGCATGGGCAGAGAAACAGTGCTTCCCTCGCCCGGCTCCGCGATGGGACGCGTGGCAGTTTCACACTCAGACTGACGCGATACGAGGCTCTGATGCGACCCCGGTTCTCGCCATGGTTGCGGGCACCGGGGCTCGCACTGTGAGATAAGGATTTCCGAAAGCACTTCTTCAGGGCGGTGGCCAGCGGCTCCATCTGATAAAAGGAGATGAAATGACAAAGATTGAGGCGATCATTCAGCCAAATCGATTTGACGCGG
>JASHRM010000266.1 GCA_030037315.1 Candidatus Acidiferrales bacterium | reverse complement strand
AAGAGTGGCGGGCATTGTGACTTCAATTGCGATCTTAGTCTTGAGTTGCTGGATGATCCTCTCAGTGCGACGTGACCCGCAACCATCTTGTCCTGAGGCTCCGCTTACCCCTTGACGCCATATTGCTGATGAGGTTGATTTCGACCGGACTATTTCTTCGGCGAGCATTCGCGTAGCCTGTTGAAATGTTGCCTGTGGAAAAGTCGGTGGCACATGCGGGGAGGCTTGCGCACGAAATCGCGATTTCGCTCATGTCCACGCAACTTCGCTGGAAGAAACTGGAAGAATTTGACACTGTGGAAAACTTGTGAATTCTGTGTGGAGCGGCCTCAAATTATTTCCGCAGTTTTCTCTTGCTCATCGCGTTGCGTTTAGGCAGAATCCCGCCTCGCGAATCTGATGCGGCTGCAACTGGGCGTAAGCGCCGCCATATATCGCAGATGCCGGACTCTTCCGGTAGACCGATCATTTCGACCACTCAATAGGCCCTTCCAAAAGGAAGGGATTTCCACAGAATTTCCACTGATGTGGAAATTGTGGCAGGGATTGATTTTGTCGATGAACCTCTGGGACAAAATACTTCAGCATACGGAGCGTCGTGTCAATCCGCACAGTTTTGCCACTTGGTTTCGCCCCACCCGCCAGCAGCAGCTGGAAGATGACCGCCTGATTGTCCGGGTGCCCACGCGGTTGTTCTCCAAGCGCTTGAAAGAGACCTACGGCGAGCTGCTACAGGCCGTACTGACCGAAATTGGGCGGCCCGCCCTGGCGCTCGAATTCGTCTGCGCGGAAGCCGAGCCGCCCGCTGCAAATGCAGGGCCGCCTCCGCAGGCGAAACTGGATTTCGACGCGTCCAATCATCAGCTGAATCCGAAATACACTTTCGACACATTCATCGTCGGCTCGTCCAACCAGTTTGCGCATGCAGCCGCGATCGCCGTTGCCGAGCAGCCCTCCAAATCCTATAACCCGTTGTTCCTATATGGCGGCGTGGGGCTGGGCAAGACTCACCTCATGCAGGCCATCGGCCATGCGCTCAAGCGGCGGAATCCGTCTCTGCGCCTCACGTATATCAGTGCGGAAAAATTTACCAACGAAGTGATCGCATCGATTCGCTTCGAGCGCATGCCCGCGTTTCGCGACCGTTTCCGCAATATGGACGTGCTGATGGTGGACGACATCCAGTTCATCGCGCGCGCTGAGCGGACCCAGGAGGAGTTCTTTCACACGTTCAACGCGCTTTACGACCAGCAGAAACAGATCGTAATCTCCTCCGATTGCCCGCCCAAGGAAATTTCCGCGATTGAAGAGCGGCTGCGCTCGCGTTTCGAATGGGGCTTGATCGCCGACATTCAGATGCCGGATCTTGAAACGAAAATCGCGATCTTGCAAAAGAAGGCGGATAACGAGCACGTCCACTTGCCGGATGAGGTCGCGGAGTTTATCGCGCGGTCGATCAAATCCAATATTCGCGAGCTCGAAGGTGCCTTGATCCGGCTGATGGCCTACGCATCACTTACAGGCGTCGAGATCAATCAAGCCACCGCGCATCAAGTCCTGAAAAATATTATCGAAACACAGGAGAAGAAGGTCACCATCGAGCAGATTCAAAGGCGTGTGAGCGAACATTTCGGAATGCGTGCGCAAGATTTGAAGGTCCGCAGTAACTCGAAGGTGATCGCGTTCCCGCGCCAAGTGGCAATGTTCCTCGTCAAGCAGCTGACTACCGCGTCGCTGCCTGAGATCGGCAAGCAATTCGGCGGTAAGCACCACACCACAGTGCTGCACTCGATTAATAAGATCGAGTTGCTCCGTCAAACCGACAAAGAACTGAATAAAACGATCAATCGGCTACTTGATTCGTTTGGATAAGCTGTGAAAAAGCTGTTAGCTCACGGTGAATGTGCGCGAATAAAGTGCGAAGCTCATCCTCAGAAGGGTTGTCGAGAGGCGGGTTTTTAACGGTTTGCCTGTAGCTTGCATAAATATTTGAGGATAGTAACTGCAACACACTGCACGTTTTGCCCGGATTTCCCAGAGATTCACAGATCCGGCGACGACTACGGTTTTCTTATTTATTGAATTAAAGGAAAAAAGAAGTAAAGTAGCCGCATCCGCCCATGACTACAGACACCGCAGCAAGGACCGCACACGAGATGGAATTCAGCGTAAAGAAATTCGACCTTCTCGAGGAACTGGAAACTACACAGGGTGTGGTTGAGCGAAAGACGACCATCCCTATCCTCTCGAATCTGTTGTGCGAGGCGAAAGGCAATCGCCTGACGATCACGGCGACGGATCTTGAGTTGAGTGTGCGCACATCGTGCGAGGCTAAGGTCAAGAAAGACGGCGCCGGCACAATACCCGCGAAAAAACTACTCGAACTTGTCCGTCTGCTGCCGAACGAGGAAATTCGCTTCAAACTTCTGGAAAATCACTGGGTCCACATCACTTGCGACCGCAAAAATTACAAACTGGTGGGGATGTCCAAAGACAATTTCCCCGCGCTGCCGAGTTTCCCGCACACACTCGTAAAGATCCCAGCCAAATTGCTTGCTGGTTTGATCGGCAAAACCACATTCGCGATTTCCCAGGAAGAATCGAGATACACGCTCAACGGCGCACTATTGGTTCTGAAGCCAGCGTCGCTCACTATGGTCGCGACCGATGGTCATCGGCTAGCCATAGCCGAAACCGACCACAAGTTTGAAGGGCTTTCAACCGAAACTCGTGTTCTCATCCCCAAGAAAGCGATGAACGAAGTCCAGCGTTTGGCTTCGCAATCCGATGACGATGGCGTTGTGGAATTCGCGCAGGACGAGAGCCATCTTTTCTTCCAGTTTGGCCGCAGATTGCTCACTTGCCGCAAACTGACCGGCCAATTCCCAAATTACGAGGCGGTTTTGCCGCGGGACGTGAACAAAGCGGTCGTCATCGAGCGCGGCGAACTTCAGGACGCGTTGCGTCGCGTTTCTCAACTCGCTGATCAGCGCTCGCACGCAGTGAAATTCGTGCTCGCGAGCGAAGGCCTTGAAATTTCCTCCTCGAGTCCCGAGTACGGCGAAGCAAAAGAAGCGATCGACAAGGAATTCAAAGGTGATCCCATCGCCATCGGATTTAACGCGCAATACCTGCTCGATTTTCTCGCGGCTGCTCCCGATGGCCCGATCAGTTTCGAACTGAAGGACGAGCAGTCCGCAGGCCAGCTTCGTCCCCTTGGCGACGAAAACAGCCGCTATCGCTACGTCGTAATGCCCATGCGCATTTGACCCATTCGAAAGTGCGCCGAGCTCCTCACAAGATTCAGTAAACAAAGTAGATAGCGCCACTTCCCCTGCCGAGAATCGCCTTGTTAAAATGGTGCCAATCCGCTAAAATTTACTTCGTAACAGATTCCTCTCGTTCGTAATTTTTTTCGGAAATATCTGTTGAGCGGCTAATCCGCTTGCGCCAGAACAGGCGGAGCAAAGCAGGGCCGATCAGCAGGAATTGACCCCTTCCGCAGGGGGAAAAAGCTTCGCCGCGTGCCACCGAATATTCGGAATGGGACGGGATGGAGCTCTCGAAAACCCTTCGAGCCCAGCTGAGCGAAGTTCGCGAAAGCCGGGCCAATGGGCAAGGCAAGCCTGCGCAGATTCCGCGCGACCGCCTTCCCGAGCACGACCCGCATCGCCGCAGCAGGCAAACTGAGGAGACGCACGACCCATGGGCGACAAAGAGACTCCGGCCAAGAGCCAGTCCGGGCATAAGTACGACGCGACATCCATCAAAGTCCTCGGCGGACTCGAAGCTGTGCGCAAGCGCCCCGCGATGTACATCGGCTCGACCGGAGAGCTAGGTCTGCATCACCTGGTTTGGGAAGTTGTCGACAACTCCGTTGACGAAGCGATGGCCGGCTTCTGCGACGAAATCAACGTGCAAGTGCACGACGACAACAGCGTCACCGTAATCGACAACGGCCGCGGCATTCCGGTCGACATGCACGCCACCGAAAAGAAACCTGCTGCTGAAGTCGTGATGACCGTCTTGCACGCCGGCGGAAAATTCGATAGCGACACGTACAAAGTCTCAGGCGGGCTGCACGGCGTGGGTGTTTCCGTCGTCAACGCGCTTTCCGATTGGCTCGACCTTGAAATCTGGCGCGATGGCGAAGTCTGGGAGCAGTCTTACGAAAAGGGCATTCCCACATCGAAGCTGAAATCCTCCGGCAAGACCCGCAAAACCGGCACGAAAATCACGTTTCACGCCGATCCCTCTATCTTCACGACCATCAATTACAGCTTTGACACGCTTTCGCAGCGGCTGCGCGAACTCGCGTTCCTCAATAAGGGACTGAAAATCACGCTCGAAGACGAGCGCTCCAATAAGAAAACGGAATTTCGTTTCACCGGCGGCATTTCGGAATTCATCAAGCACCTCAACCGCGGCAAGAGCACGCTGCACGATTCGCCGATCTACATGGAAGGCAGGCGCGGCCAAGTCGATATCGAAATCGCGCTGCAATACAACGACAGCTACGCGGAAAACGTTTTCGCCTTCGCCAACACAATCAACACCATCGATGGCGGCACGCACCTCGCCGGCTTCCGCTCTGCACTCACGCGCACGATCAACTACTACGCGAACTCGTTCGGCATGTTAAAGGAGCAGAAAGACGAAGTGTCGATCAACGGTGATGACGTTCGCGAAGGTTTGATTGCCGTCGTTTCCGTAAAGCTGCCGCAGCCGCAGTTTGAGGGGCAAACCAAAGGCAAACTCAATAGCGACATCAAGGGTCTCGTCGAATCGCTGGTAAACGAAAAGCTCGGCGAATATTTCGACAAGCACTCTTCCATCGCGCGGAAAATCATCGGCAAGTGCATTGACGCGGCACGCGCTCGCGAAGCCGCTCGGAAAGCCCGTGAACTTACGCGCCGCAAGTCCGCGCTCGATTCAAGCGGGCTGCCCGGCAAGCTCGCCGATTGCCAGGAACGCGATCCCGCGCGCTGCGAGCTTTTCATCGTTGAGGGCGAATCGGCCGGCGGCTCAGCCAAGGGCGGACGCGATCGGCGCTATCAAGCGATCCTGCCCCTCAAGGGCAAGATCCTCAACGTCGAAAAAGCGCGTTACGACAAAATGCTCGGCCACGAGGAAATTCGCGCCATCATCACCGCGCTTGGCACCGGCATCGGCAAAGATGATTTCGACGCCGCCAAGCTCCGCTACCACAAAATCATCCTGATGACCGATGCAGACGTAGACGGCAGCCATATCCGCACGCTGCTGCTTACATTTTTCTTCCGCCACATGCGCGAGCTGATCGAAAAGGACAACGTCTACATCGCGCAGCCGCCGCTCTATCGCGTGAAGCGCGGAAAAATGGACCGCTACATCCGGGATGAGCGCGAATTTTCGCG
>JASHRM010000265.1 GCA_030037315.1 Candidatus Acidiferrales bacterium | reverse complement strand
GCTCAACAGTACGGCTCGTCCGTCACGCAGGCGCGCCAGCTCCTGCTCAAGGTCAAAGCTAGCGACGGAGTGCGCTGGATCTTCATTCCCGATGGTCGCGACATCTCCCATCTACCCAAGTGGGTGCGAACTCCAAAGCAAACCACCGACGGGCACCTCGCTGGGCTAGCCGGTGCGAACGAGGCTGTCTTAGCCACCCTGGACCGTCGAATCCCAGGTGCGTTTGTCATCCCCCAGAGCCGCCATTCATAAAGAGCCCGGGAATCTCGCTGGGTTGCAGCTCAGCGGTTCTAAGATCGTCAACTAGGGCCCACCAATTTTCCTTTTGCGCGTCAGCGAATGTGTTGTTTTCGCGTAATCCCCGCTGTCAAATCAATCGATTCGCGATGATCCGGATTTGGACGCCGTTTCCTCGTTCGATCGGTTCATAAAATCTTCACGATAACTTCAGGGCTCCCTTCCTAAGAGACGCCGTAGACTCAATTGCAGCTGCCTGGTTCCGGTTGTGGAGCACTTGAGGCCGCGCAGCATTTATACCTTTCTGGTTAGTGAAACATCTATATAAATGCGCCGCAGATCGAAGCTACCCCGGCCTGAACGGGAGTGACGCCCCACACGATTTAGCAAACCGCAGCGCCTTCTCGGTTCCACCTTCACCGATTTCAATTTTCTTAGCACAGGACAGGCGGGGGGAGGCATGAGACTGCTCAAGCCGGGACAACTGGAACAGTACCGAATGTTGAGCACCTGCCTGGTGGCCAGTGCGATCGAAATCTTTCGCGTGCGGCTGCCGAACACCGGTTTCGCGCATTCGAGCATCCGGTGCATCTTCAAGGATCAGCCGTCGATGATCGGATACGCAGTGACGGCGCGAATGCGCAGCTCGAATCCCCGCATGGAAGTGAATAAATCCTACGATTATTACGACCGAACGGATTGGTGGAACAACATCCTGTCGATTCCGGCGCCGCGGGTAGTGGTGATCGAGGACGTGGATAATCCGGCGGGACTGGGTGCTTTCGTTGGCGAAGTGCACGCCAATATCCTGCTGGCGCTCGATTGCGTGGGACTGGTGACGAACGGAGCGGTGCGCGACCTGCCCGAAATCCGGCCGACGGAATTTCAGATGTTCGCCGGCAACGTGGCCGTTTCACACGCTTACGCGCACATTTTCGATTTTGGCGGAGCAATTGAAATCGGCGGCATGAAAGTTCAGCCGGGTGATTTGATTCATGGCGATTTGCACGGCGTGCAGACAGTGCCCACGGAGATCGCCGACAAAGTGCCGGAAGCCTCGCGAATGATCCGGCAGCGCAGAGACCATTTGATCGGATTGCGGCGGTCGGACGATTTCACGCTCGAGAGATTGCGGCAGACGATTCGCGACACCATTTTGATTCACGCGGAAACGAAATGAGGCGACACTTTGTTGTGCCCCCAGTTAATCCAGATCAATTTGTAATCAGCGAGCGCCGAGTTTGGGGCGCGGCGATTGCGATTGCAACGCTGCTTTGCGCGGGCTGCGGAGCGAAACAGGAAACCGCCGCGGAGGAAGCTGCGAATGCGCCGCGAGTGGCGGTCGTGCGCGTCGCGCGGCATGACATGTCGAGTCAGCTCGAGATTGCCTCCGAGTTCGAACCATTTCAGGAAATCAACGTGTACGCGAAGGTCTCCGGGTACATACGGAAACTCAATATCGACTGGGGAACGCACGTCAGCAAGGGGCAAGTGCTCGCGGCTCTGGAAATTCCCGAGCTGCAACAGCAACTGACATTGGACGAGGCGGGGGTGCGCCGCAGCGAGCAAGGCGTTTCGCAAGCGCAGCAGGAGCTCGAGCGCGCGAAGTCGACCTACACAGTCGCGCATTTGACATATACGCGACTTGCGAACGTGCAAAAGACGCGACCGGAGCTAGTGGCGCAACAAGAGATCGACGTGGCACAGGGAAAAGACCAGGAAGCCAGCGCCGGAGTATCCGGTGCACAAGACGCGCTGGCGGCTTCGCAACAACAACTCGAGGAGTCGAAGGCGGCTATGGAAAAAGATCGCGCGATGTTTGCGTATTCGCAGATCACAGCGCCTTTCGACGGAGTTGTGACCGAGATGGACGCGTTTACCGGGTCGCTGCTGCCGGCGGGGACTTCGTCAAATAAAGGCGATGAGGCGCTGTGCAAGCTTTCGCAGAACGACTTGCTGCGACTGGTGATTCCCGTACCGGAGCGCGCGGTGCCAGATGTGCATGACGGAGAAACCGTCGTCGTAAATGTTTCGGGGCTGAACCAGAAATTCGACGGGAGGATCGTGCGTTTTTCCGACCAGATCGATCCGCAAACGCGGACGATGCACACGGAAGTGAATGTGCCGAATCCGAAATTTGTGCTGGTGCCGGGGATGTACGCAACGGTCGAACTTCCTCTCCATACAGTTCATAACGTACTGGCCGTGCCGGTGCAGGCCGTGCAAGCGTCCGGCGAAGATCACGGCACCGTGTTAGTGGTCAATTCGACCAACCGAATCGAGAACCGCGACGTGACTCTCGGCTTGCAGGGCGCACGCGATGTCGAGGTTGTTTCGGGTCTTCAGGAAGGCGATCGCGTTGTTTTCGGGGAGCAAGCACAGTTCAAGGCCGGGGAACTGGTGAACCCGACAGTGGTCACGCCATCGAACGCGAGTTAGGACATCATGTCGTCGTTCTCACTACGCCATCCTTACTTCATCGTGGTCATTTGCCTCTTCGTCTGCGTGCTCGGGTTCACGAGCCTGGTGCAAATGCCCGTCGATATGTTTCCGCCGATCAATATTCCGGTGGTCGAGGTTGCGACTTTTTATAGCGGCATGCCGCCGGAGCAGATCGAAGCCGACATCACCGATACGTTCGAGCGATTTTTCACGCTGGGCAGCGGAATCGACCACATGGAATCGCGGTCGATGTCTGGCGTTAGTCTGATTAAGGTTTATTTTCAGCCGGGCACTGATGCGAATGCAGACGTGACGCAGCTTTCGAATTTGGCGATGGCGGACTTGCGCCGCCTGCCACAGGGAACTTTGCCGCCCGTGGTGATGCAAATGGACCCGTCAGGCTTGCCGGTGTGTTTGCTTACGGTGGACGGGAAGGGCCTATCGGAAACGCAGCTCCACGACTATTTGCAATATCAGATTCGCAATCAGATCGCGGGTGTGCCGGGCGCGACAGTTCCCCCTCCTTATGGAGGCAAGTACAGACAGATCATGGTGTACGTGGACCCGCTCAAGCTTCAGGCGAATCAATTGAGTCCAATGGACGTGGTGCGCGCGACGAATCAATCGAATCTGATTTTACCGGCGGGAGACGTTCGCATCGGACCGATGGATTACAACCTTTATACAAATGCGCAGGTGCCGAATGCGGCGGCGCTGAACGAAGTGCCGCTGAAAACCGAAGGCGATAAATCCGTTTTCATTTCGGATGTTGGCAAAGCCGTGGACGGATCCGCGCTGCAATACAACATCGTGCGCGTGAATGGGCAGCGGTCGGTTTACGTGCCAGTGCAAAAGCAAGGCGGCAACAGCAACACGATCGAGGTGGTCAGCGGGATCGAGAAGGCAATCAAGAATCTGCGGGATATTCCGTCGAAGATGCACGCGCACGTGGTGTTCGACCAGTCGGTTTTTGTGAAACAGGCGATTGCAACGGTGCTGCGCGAAGGCGGTATCGGGCTGATTCTGACGGCGCTGATGGTGCTGCTCTTTTTGGGCAGCCCGCGCGCGACGGCCGCTGTGTTTCTTTCGATTCCGCTTTCCGTGATGGCGACTTTCTTCTTCCTCCACATGGGCAACGCGACAATCAACAGCATGATCCTGAGCGGATTGGCGCTGGCCTTTTCGAGGTTGATCGATAACTCGGTGATCGTGCTCGAAAATATTTTCCGCCACCTGGAACTCGGCGAGGAATCTGACGTGGCGGCGGAGAAAGGCGCGAACGAAGTTGGTCTTGCTGTGCTGGCGATCACAATCGTGACTGTGGTCGTCTTTTACCCGGTGACGCTGCTCTACGGCGTCAGCAAATTCCTGTTCACGGCGCTGGCGTTGAGCGTGGTCATTTCGTTGTTTGCGTCGTATTTCGTGGCCATATCCGTGGTGCCGCTTTATTGCGCGAAGCTGCTGAAGGGAATCGCGCATCATGCCGCGGAGGAGGCGCCTGCTGTGGCCGCCAGCGCGAAGGCAAAGTCGCTGGCGTGGGCGACGAATTTCCACGCGAGATTCAACGAGAAATTCGAGCGGTTGCTGGAGCATTACGACCGCTGGGTCGCGAAGACGCTCGATCATCCGAAGGAAGTTGTTTACGGATTTATCGGCGTGTTCGCTTTGAGTTTCCTGTTGTATCCGCTGGTGGGCGTGGCGTTTTTCCCGCGGACAGATGCAGGTCAATTCGTGATCAACGTAAAGGCGCCGACGGGGACGCGCATCGAAGTGACCGAGAATTACGTGAAGAAAGTGGAAGACATCGTGCGCAAAGCAGTGCGTCCGGGCGATCTGAATACGATCGTTTCCAATATCGGCGTTACCCCTGACCTCTCATCTCTATCCACGCCAAATTCGGCGATGCACACGGCGTTTGTGGAGGTCGGGCTGAAAGAGGACCACAAGGTCAGCAGCTTTCTATACATGGATGAGGTGCGGAAGCAGATCGCGGCGCAAATGCCGGAGTTGCGAACTTATTTTCAGTCTGGTGGACTCGTTGATTCCGTGCTGAACCAGGGCATGCCGGCGCCGATCGACGTACAGGTGAGCGGGAACGACTTACAGGTGGCGGATCGAATCGCGCTGGATCTCGAGAGCAAGTTCCGGGCGGCTCACGGCGTGTCGGACGTTTACATCCCGCAAGACATGGATTACCCCGCGCTCGAAGTGAACGTGAATCGCGACCGCGCCAGCGAACTGGGGTTGAGTCCCAAAGAAGTGATCGACAACCTGATTACGTCTCTCACATCGGACGCAATGATCGCGCCGAGCTACTGGGTCGATCCGCGCAGCGGCAACAATTACTTCGTGACGGTGCAGTATCCAGAGAACCAGATTCACACAGTCGAAGACCTGCAGACCATGCCGCTGCATGCGCCCGAACTGACGCAGCCTACGTATCTCGATCAGGTCGCGAATATTTCGCCGATTCTGACGCCGACAGAGGTGGACCACTACCAACTGGAGCGCGCGATTGACGTATACGTTGCGCTTACCGGCGAGGATTTGGGCAAGCCCTCGAAGGCGATTCGCAAGATTGTCGACGGGCTGCAACTGCCCCCGAACATTCGAGTGGACGTGCGCGGATTGGTGAACACGATGGACGCGTCGTTCCGAAGCTTCGGGATCGGGCTGACTCTTTCGATCCTGTTGGTTTTTCTGGTGCTGGTGGCACAATTTTCATCATTTCTCGATCCATTTCTGATCGTGCTGGCGATTCCCACGGGTTTAATCGGCGTGATGCTGACACTGTCATTCACGAGCACAACGCTGAACATTCAATCGCTGATGGGAATCGTGATGCTGACGGGCATGGTGGTCTCGAACTCGATCCTGATCGTGGACTTCGCAAACCGTTTACGGCAGGAAGGCGAAGGCGTTCGCGAAGCAGTCTCGCACTCGTGCCGGATCCGGCTGCGGCCGATTCTGATGACGTCGCTCGCGACGATTGTGGGCCTGCTGCCGATGGCGTTGAAACTTGAGACTGGCAGCGAGGCGTATGCTCCGCTCGCGCGCGTGATTATCGGCGGACTGATCGCGTCGGTGATCTTGACGATTTTTGTGGTTCCCGCCGCGTATCTGCTGATTTACAGACGGCGAATGCCGACCGAACCAGCCCGGCCGCTGGAGGCAGCGTGATGAGAACGCTTCGCGGAATGGCCGGGCTTCTGATGTTTGTTTTCTTTGTGGCGGGGGTAAAGGCGCAGACGCAAGCTCCGCAAACAGCACCGATGCCGGCGCAGGCTCCCGGGCAAGCGGCGCCCCCAACTCCAGAGCGGGCTGCCGGGCAGGTCAACGCCGCCACGCCCACTGTTGCCCCACAGAATTTGACGCTGCAGGAAGCAGAAAAAATCGCACTTCAGAATCATCCGCAACTTCAGGCAGCCGCATTTTTAGCGTCCGCCGCGAAAGCGCAAGTCACCGAGGCGAAGTCTGCCTATTACCCGACCGTGTTCGGCAGCTTGACCGGAGTGGACGCGGAAAATGACAGCCGCATCGCCGCTGGCGCGCTGAACAATCCGGTCATCTACGAACGATACGCGAATGGCCTCACCGTGAATCAGTTGGTCACGGATTTCGGACGCACGCATGAGCTGGTGAAAAGCTCAAGTGAGCGCGCGAAAGCGCAGGAAGAAAATGTGGTGACCACGCGCGAGGACGTGCTGCTCGCGGTCGATCAAGCGTACTTTGGCGTGTTGCGGGCGCAGGCGCTGCTCACCGTGGCGCAAGAGACGGTGAAGGAGCGGAAGCTGGTGTCCGATCAAACCACGGCGCTCGCACAAAACAAGATTAAGTCCGGGCTAGACGTGAGCTTCGCGAATGTGGATTTGTCGCAGGCGCAGCTCCTGCTGATTCAGGCGCAGAACGATGTGGATGCGTCCTACGCGGATTTATCGGCGACACTGGGTTATCCGCAGCAGCACACGTTCGTTTTGGGTGAGGAGCCTGTGCCGGGAGCACCCCCTCCGGACTTGGACCTGACAATTCAACAAGCGATGCGCGACCGGCCTGAACTGATCGGGCAGCGGCTCAACGCGCAATCGGCACACAGCTACGCGACGGCAGAGCGCGATCTTTCATTTCCGACTGTTTCGGCGGCGGGGGTGGCGGGATTAACTCCGCTCGGTGCAGACCAGCTTGCGCCGCGATATGCCGCGGCGGGCGTGAACGTCAACATCCCGATTTTCAACGGGCGGCTTTTCAGTTCCTTGCATGCGGAGGCGACTGCCCGCGCGCGTGCCGAGGATGAAAACTTGCGCGATTTGCAAGACCGGATCGCGCGCGACGTCCGCACCGCGTGGCTGAATGCAAATTCTGCGTACCAGCGGCTTTCCGTGACGGAACAATTGCTTGCGAGTGCGAATCAGGCGCTCGATCTTGCCGCTTCTCGATATCAATTGGGACTGAGTTCGATCGTGGAATTGAGCCAGGCGCAGTTAAATCAGACGCAGGCGCAGATTCAGGAAACCAGCGCGAAGTACGATTATCAGATCCAAACGTCGATGCTCGCGTATCAGACGGGATCTCTGCGGTAGACGAGAGATCCAAAGGAGACTCTGCCGGTCTCGCAGCGATGTGTGCAGGGCAAGTTACCGGCAAGCCACTGGCAGAACGGCAGCGTTGAGAGCTATACTCCGGCGCGCCCAGTCGATCGGTTGTTGGGCCAAGCCGAGCAATGCATCCTCTTTTGTTCGAAGAAACCACGCGACTGAACCACGCTTTTCCCTTGCAAGGCTTTACTTGAGCCCTTGCGTGATGGCGCCCCGGCGGCGCGCCCCTCAGGGCAGTAGCACCGCCTCAAGACACACACAGATAGAATCGGCGACTTGCGCCCAGCATTTTACGAGTGGAGGAGAGATGTCCAACGTTCAGGACGTGCTTGCGGCAAACGAGAAGATTTCGAAGGGAAGCCTTCGAGAGAATGCGGACCGAATCGACCAGGATCGCAAGTTCCCGCACGAGAATATTTCCGAGCTCGGCAAAGCGGGAGTCTTGGGGCTGCTGGTGCCGGCACAATTTGGCGGAGTCAGCGCCGGACTTGCGGAGATGTCTCAGGCGCTCTTGGAGCAAGCGCAAAGTTGTGCGTCGACGGCAATGATCATGCTGATGCATTTCTGCGCAACGTCCGCGATCGCAGCGAAGGGAAGCGATGCAATTAAGGAAAAGTTTCTTCCCGCAATCGCGCGCGGCGAGCAGTTGAGCACCCTGGCGTTCAGCGAAGCCGGATCTGGCGGTCACTTCTATATGCCCGTGAGCGAAGTGCGGCAGAACGAAGCGCGAAAGCAATTGACAGCTTCAAAAAGTTTTGTGACGAGCGCGGGGGAAGCCGACACCTACGTTGTATCCACGCGCAGAGCAAACGCCAGCGGGCCGACGGATGTGAATCTATATCTCATTCGGAAAGGGACGCCGGGCTTCGCGGCGCAAGGACGGTTCGAAGGCCTTGGCCTCGCAGGGAATGCCAGCGCGCCGATGACGCTGAAAGATGTTGCAATCGAAGACGACACGCGCGTGGGCGCCGAGGGCACGGGATTTCAGTCGATGCTCGAAGTGGTCCTGCCACATTTCCAGATTGGCGCGGCGTCGGTCTCGATCGGCATCGCCACGGCTGCGTTTCAAGCGATTACGGCGCGAGTGGGCGCACGCAAGTACGAACACGCGGGCGGCGCTGCGCTGGCGTCGATTCCGCGGGTGCAATTTTTGGTGGCGGAGATGGCGATCGAATTGAATTCGGCACGCGCCTATCTGGGAGAAACGATTCGCAAGGCGCTGGCAGGCGATCCGGCAGCGATGCTCGACGTGCTATCGATCAAAGTCAAAGCGTCCGATGCGTGCCTTGCGGTTGTTTCGCGCGCGATGACTCTGGGAGGCGGCTGGGCTTTCGGGCGGCGCGGAGGGCTGGAGCGAAATTTCCGCGACGCACAGGCAGCCGCAGTGATGGCTCCCGCGAGCGACGTGCTGAAGGATTTCATTGGGAAAGCGAGTTTGGGCGTGCCGCTTTTCTAGCGGCAGCAAACCGGGAGGAAGTTATGTCAGCAGCTCAAAGCAAAGCGATTCGAGTGGGTGCGGTCGCGTACGATCCGAAAGTCGTGACGATCTGGGAAGGTTTCAAAGACTATTTCGCAGCTCACGGAGTGGCGATCGATTACGTCCTGTATTCAACATACGACGCACAGGTGGAGGCGAATCTCGCTAGTGAGGTTGACGTCGCGTGGAATTCGCCGCTGGCGTGGGTGAAGAGCCAGATCGTGAGTCATGGCGGGTGCCGTGCAGTGGCGATGCGCGACTCCGACCGCGATCTAACCACGAAAATTATCGTGCGCACGAATTCGAATCTGGCGAACCTGGCGGACCTAAGAGGGAAGACGATCGCAGTTGGCGCGTCCGATTCGCCGCAAGCGACCTTGATTCCGCTGGGCTTGATTGCCGATGCGGGCATCGATCCGCGCCGGGATTGCCGCGTGACGTATCACAATGTGATGGTGGGCAAGCATGGAGATCACGTTGGCGGGGAGCGAGACGCGGCGAAGGCGCTGGCTGGAGGGCATGCCGACGCGGCATGCGTGCTGGACGGAAACTATCCGGTATTCATTAACGAAGGGACGCTCGATCCCGGCACGACGCGCGTGCTCGCCACGACTCCGCCATTCGATCATTGCAACTTCACGGTTCGCGCTGATTCACCTGAAACGAGGATTAGGCCGTTCGTGGATACGCTACTTGCCATGTCCTTTCAGGACTCGGCGGTACGCATGTTCATGGAACTCGAAGGGCTGAAAAAGTGGCTGCCCGGACGGACCAGCGGATATGCGCAGCTGGAAAAGGCCGTTCAGCGTTTCAATTTTTACGGCGCGGCTGCATCAAGCGCAGGGAACTGAACCCCGCACCTCGCGGGAACCAACAATGCCGGAATCCGCGCCCAAACGAACGCTCGAACTCGAAGACTTGGCGCTGCACGAAGGCGCAACGGCTCTTTTGAGGCGTTCGCTTGCGGAATTGCGCGAAGGCCAATGGCTGGAAGTGCACGCCGATTCGCCGGAATTTTTCGAGCGACTCGCCGCATGGTGCCGCAAAGAAGGTTTGACGTGTGAGCCGCGGCAAGGCGATGCAGGCACGTACCGCATTCAAGCCAGTGGCAAAGCGCCACTCGCGTCCACTTCACCCACAGAAATCGCTGAAATCGCCGAGCCGGCGTGGGGACTGTCGCCACGCGGTGCCCGAGTAGAGCGCGGCGGGCCGGAGTTCGGATTCACTTTGCGCGAAAAGCGCGAGGTTTGGGCACGCGAGCTGAGCAGCATTTATGCGCAGGCAGCCGCGAATCAGTGGTCCAGTGCGCGAGACATTCCCTGGGCGGAATTGCCGAAGCTTTCAACCGAGGTCGAGAGCGCCGTCGCTCAAATCATGACATTTCTAACCGAAAATGAATTTGCGGCGCTGTATGTGCCAGCGCGATTTATACCGCGCGTCCATCCACACTATCGCGAGGTGGTTGAAGTGCTGGCGATGCAAGTGGCCGATGAAGCGCGGCACGCGGAGGCTTTCACGCGGCGGGCTGAAGCGGGCGGAGTTGGACTCGGCACGAGCGCGATCAGCGGCCAGCTTTCGCTAAAGACGCTGCTGGAAGAGCCGGATTTCACGACAGCGACGTTCTTGTTGTGCGTGATGGGCGAAGGCACGTTCCTAACGCTCCTGAAATTTCTGGCGGAAAATGCACCCGATCCGGTGACGGCTACCTTGGCGCGGCTGGCGCATCGCGATGAGGCGCGTCACGTCGCGTTCGGCACCGAACATATGAGGTACGTTTTCGAGCGCGAGCCTGACAAGCGGCAGGCGATGGCGGCTGCGGTCGAACGCCGCAGCCAAATGCTGGCGTCGATCTCCGGGCTCAGCCCCTACGTTCATGACGCGCTTGTGATTTACGCCGCCGCAGGCATTTCGGTGCCTCAAATCCGGGACGGAGCGCGACGAGTGCTTGAGTTGCAACGGGAAATGGATCGGACAAGACGCGAGCGGCTGCGATCGCTTGGTTTTGAGGCAAACGCGGCAGCACAAATGTCCGCGTACCACACGAAGAATTTCATGTGAGCGCGCGATCGGAGCCGCGTCCCATTTTCAACTTGGATTTCTTCGACAATATCTTTGAATTGGATTCCGCCCTGTCGGGCCGATTACACTGCCCGGCATGGTCAACTCCTACGATTCGGCGCTGAACGAGCAGAGCCTAATATCGTTCCTATCCTCGCGACCACAAACCGACACTGCACCACGGCGATGGGAATTCGCGCCTGCGAAAATCTCTACAGCGCGATCAATCGGCGCGTGCATTTTCCTGGTGCTCTGGATGACGTTGTATCTCGGCGCAACTTTTGCCGGGGCAGCGCTTATCGAGAAGGTCTGGGCGACCCTAACGAACTAGGGCAAAAAGAATTGGCTGCTATTCGGTAAGGCCTATTTGGGTCGGCCTTTGTATCCCTGCGCGATCATCTGGATTGAATAGACCTGCGCGGCATTCGCGATCTGATTTCCCTCTGAATCGACAGCTCCGCGAGCCAGAATGAACAGCGTCTTGCGGTCAACTCCACCGAAAGAAACGCTGATAATCTCGCGCGGCGTAGGAATCAAGCCGAGCCACGTGCCGTCCGGCCCGATCACCTGAACGCCGGGACCTGTGCTGACATAGACGCGCCCGTCCGCGTCGATCGTGCTGCCGTCACCCGCCGTGTGTTCCTGCAATTTCGCAAAATCGCGCTGATTGGTGAGCGAGCCATCCGGCTGAACGTCGAAGACGACGACGGTATTCACGTTGGTTACGTAAAGCTTCTTCTCGTCGGGGCTGAGGATGATGCCGTTGGTGCGAAGATTTTCCCCATACTTGGTCACCATGCCGTCAGGCCGCGCGTAAAAAAGGCCGCCCATCGTAAAGTAGGCGCCGCCTTTTTTGTCCGCCGAAAGGTCGTTGAGCACCGTGCCGATGCAATCGAGTGGGTCGCCCTGATACTTGTCTGCGAGCAGCTTGTGACGCGGTGAAAGTTCCCAGATCGCAGAATGTAGACCGCGCTCGTCGATGAAGAGTTCGCCCTTTGTATTGATCGAAAGCGCGCCGCCCGTGTGCGTATCGGTGTAGGCGACCGAAGCGTTGCCATTGGCGTCGAGTTTCACGACGGTGGCTTTGTCATTTTGCGCGATCAGCAGACCGCCGTCTTTCGTGCCGACGATTCCATCACCGTTGTTGCCGGCGTCCTGCCACAGGTATTTCCATTTTTGTCCCGCCGCGATTACCCCCGGGACCTCAGAGACCGTGTAGTTGCGCGGCGCCGGGCCGGGGCCACCGAAATGAAATGGCGGCATTTTCGGCGGCGGATTCTTGCAGGCGGCAATTACCGCGTCATATCCGGGATCAGCGTTGGCCTGCAGCGACGGCGGAGGCGCATTCGCCGGAGCGGAAGGCAGCCTCGGCGCTTGGTCCTGAGCCAATGCCAGCAAGGATGTTGCGAGCAGGCATAACACCGCGGCAGATGGTTTTCGCAGGTTCATAATCCCCCCCTTTCGAATTCGTGCGCGGCTGGCTTTGCGCGGAGGCAGAGTATAGCGCGGCTTGGGGCCAAATCAGCGCCGGAACCTTTTGGCGGGCCCGCGGGAAGCACCATTGGATTTAGTGTGATCCAGCGGTCTTGTCTGGTAGATTTCTTGGAATTCATCGGGGGTGCAGTTCGGGAAGGGGTTGGTAATTTAGGTGGGCAGGTGGGCGTATATAACCGTGCTCACTTGGACTGGGTGGAGTGCTACGTGATCATTGATACTACTTTTCTACGAAGAGCGCTGCTGCAAGCGACCTCCTTTTGCCTGGCAGGCGCCGCGATTTTTTTCTTCGCACCGGCGCGCGTGATTGCACAGGAAACGCGTGTCGAAGGCACAGTGCTGGACGCGAGCGGCGCGGCGGTTGCGAATGCGCAAGTGGAACTGCAAGCGAATTCTTACTCAGCGAAAACCACAACTTCGCCAACCGGCGGCTTTGCGTTTGACAATGTGCCCGCAACATCGGGAACCATCTTGGTGACTGCGGCGGGATTCGCTGATGTCCAGCGACCGTGGAGCGCCGCAGCGGGCGCAGTGGCGCAAGTGCAGATCACGTTGCAGCCGGCGCCAGTGAAATCGGAAGTAGTGGTCACTGCGGCGCGCACGGCGCTGCCCATCGGCGAAACACCCACCAGCGACATTCAGTTGAACAGCGATGATCTGGAAGCCACTCCTGCTCTTACTTTGGACGACACGCTAAGGCAGATTCCGGGCTTCAGTCTTTTCCGGCGCAACAGCAGCCGCACGGCGAATCCGACGACGCTGGGCGTTTCGTTGCGCGGGCTTGGCGCAAACGGCGCGAGCCGCGCACTTGTCCTGGAAGACGGATTTCCGCTCAACGATCCGTTCGGCTCATGGGTTTATTGGGATCGTGTGCCGGATGTTGCGGTTTCGAGCGTTGAAGTGGCGCAAGAGGGCGCGTCGAGCCTTTACGGAAGCGAGGCCTTGGGCGGAGTCGTGCAGTTCCTGACGCGGCCCCCGGCACCGGCCGGCGTCACCGTGGAGACATCGTACGGCAACCAGAACACGCAAGACGCGTCGTTGTCGGCGGGTGGAACATGGGGACAGTGGGGCGCGGCACTTTCGGGCGAAGCGTTTCATACGGACGGCTACAAGCTGGTCCCGGCGCCGTATTCCGGACCCATTGATACGGAGGCGAACACGCAACATGGCACCGTCGACCTGACGATCGAGCGCAAAATCGGCCAGAACAGCGACGTGTTCGCGCGAGGCCAGTACTTCGACGATTCGCGGAACAACGGAACGGTCGATCAGACGAACAGCATTCGGATGGGTGAGGGTATGCTGGGCGCGGACTTGGGACTTGGAACGATTGGAAACGTGCAAGTGCGGACTTACGCGGATTTCGAGACGTATCATCAAAGTTTCTTTTCAGTGCCGTTCAATCAAACAAGCGAAGCGCTTACGGATTTGCAGACCGTGCCGGCGCAGGGCATTGGCGGCTCGGCGGTTTGGTCGCGGACGTTTGGGAAGCAAACGCTGGTTGCCGGCGTGGACGACAACGAAGATCTGGGGCACAGCAACGAGAGAATTTTTTCGTCGACAGGCGCCACCAAGGGCGAGAACACGAAGGATACGTTTACGGGCGGGCATCAGCGAACCACCGGCGTATTCGGCGAAGACCTGATTCAGATTGCGCCGACGTGGACTTTGGGCATCAGCGCACGTTTCGATGATTGGAGCAACTACGACGCTTTTCTAGTGACCGAACCCTTTATTCCGGCGGGACCTACCACAACGGTCAGCTATCCAGACCGGTCGTACAACGCGTTCGATCCGCGCGCGAGCCTGGTTCATCAGGTGAACTCGCATCTTTCGTGGTCGGGATCCGTTTACCGAGCTTTCCGCGCGCCGACGCTGAACGAGCTCTACCGCTCGTTCCGGCAGGCGAACAACTTGACGGTCGCGAATGCGGATCTGCGGGCCGAACGATTAACCGGTGTTGAGACGGGCGTCGCGGTGCAGGGCTGGAACAAGCGGGTGCAACTGCGCGGAACGTTTTTCTTCAATGAGATTGTGGATCCGGTTTCCAGCGTTTCGTGCCAAGTGACGCCCGTGCCGGCAATTTGTCCGGCGCCGACGGCAAACACGCTGACATTCGTGCGCGACAATTTGGGCCGCACGACCGCTCCCGGATTCGAGTTGGATTGGCTCGTGCAGATTACCGACCGCCTGCAATTGACCGGCGGGTATCAATATGTGGATGCCAAGATTATCAGCGCACCGGGACAGCCGTCGTTGGTCAATACGTGGGTGGCGCAGGTGCCGCACAACTCGCTGACGTTCCAAGCGCGGTATACGAACCCGAAAATCGTTTCGTTTTCCGTCGAGGGACGGATGATCGGAATGCAGCTCGATACGAATCAATTGCCGATGGGAAATTTCTTTGTGCTCGACCTGATGGCGTCGCACGATGTGATCAGCGGCGTGCGGCTGTTTGCAGCGGTGGAGAATCTTTTCAATGAGCAATACGTGACGACGGCGGCGACGTCACTTTCCCCGGAACAGATTGGATTGCCGATCGCGGCACGATTTGGGGTTCGAGTGGATTTTCCGCGGAGGCGGTAGCAGGCGAAGGGGAAATTTCTCCCTGCAGCAGCCAGACTCGGAACCGCACATGAGTGCGGAGGCAAGAACAGATTCCTCGCCTCCCTCAGGCAAAACAGCTCGGAATGACAATTTACTCAGTCTGCGTGCACCAAAAGAAAAAGGCCGGCCCATTCGGACCGGCCTTTTATTTTTTCAACTGTTCTGAGTTCTTGCGAGCTTTGAAAGGCTATTCCTTTGCAGCCGGTTTGTGCAAAGGCCGCTTCGCGCCGCCCTTTTCGGGAATCTGGCTTGGGTCAACCTTCACCTGATCCCAATGCAACATGAAGGGCGAGGGATCGTAACCGACAACGGTGCCGGAAAACAGAATCCCATCGTCTTTTTCGAGCCGCAGAACATCGGGCTGCGGCGTGATTTGAGCCGCCGCTGGCGCTCCACCGGCAGCAGGGGCCGCGGGAGGCGCAGCGGTCCAGACCTTCACATCCATATTCGGGGTGGTGGCCGCTTCCATGTCCTGTTGCGTAGCGCCGGTGTAAACCATGAAGTCGACAAAATTGTCAGACTTCCGCACTTCGATGATTTTTCCGCCAACCTCGGGGAACTGCGCGCCGCAGAGAGCGAGCCAAGTCATCTTGGCTTTATCGCCGCCTCCGCCCAAATCGCTGATCATGGTCAGAATCGTGCTGGCCTGGCTGATTTTCGCTAGATCGTCGTGGCTCGGAATCGTATATGTGGCGGGACGAGTGGGTGAATTTGCCGCGAGCTGGAGCAATTCATCCAGTTGCGCATCGACTTGGTTATCGCAGCCAGGCTGCTCGTACGCGAGAATCCTGGAACGGAGATAGTCTTTGACTCTTGGCGCGTCGGTGATTTTTAGGTCGATGGAACGCGCGAGAGCCCAGAAGCCATCAAGCATTTGCGGCGGAGCCGTGCCGAGATACGAGAGGCCCAGACGATATTCCGCAATGGCGTCATTGGGATTTGCCGCCAGAAGGGTTTTGAACGCCTCGATCGCGTCCGGATAATCCTTCAGCTGAAAGTCCGCGGTGGCGACGGCCGCTTGCAGGAAGGCGACTCCCTGCTTGATCTGGTCGTCGGTAACTTTGGCATTCGGATCTTTCTTGAGATCCGGATACAGCTTGATCCCTGTGTTGGCCATGTCGCGCTCTTTTGTGAGCGCGTCGTTATCCGGTTTGGGGTTCGCGAGAGGGAAGAGCTGAACGTAAGCCTGAATGGCCTGAACACGCAGGGCAAGATCCGCTTTGTCTGCAAGATCGACGAGTTTCTGTGTGTAGTTCAGCGCCTGTTGGTAATTTTTCAGCTGGTAATACGTTTGGTAGTACATCTGGTAGATGTACTGCATCAACGTGGAATTCGGATACGTGCTGACGAATGCGTCAAGGTCCTTAATCCGCGCCTGAGGGTCTTTTTCGGCTTGCGCGGCTTGCAGCGCGTTGTATTCGGGAAGAGTGTAAGTAGTCTGTCCTCCCTGCGCCGCTTGTCCTTGAGCGGGGCGAGCGGCTAGCTCGCAGGTCAAAAACGCCGTGGCCGCCAAGATGAGTGCTGTGGTTTTAAGATACTTTCGTAGGATCACTTCCCTGCCTCCTGGGCTAGGTTCGGACGACCGATAGAATTTTCAGGCTCGACCCCTGCAGGACCGAAGAAAGTCGGAAATCTCCGGGATTATAGGGAAAGCATTCCAAGGCTGCAAGCCTAAAACCCTCAAGGCCTTGGGTGCTTTTCGTGGTCCCGCGACTCGCGCTTGGCCATGCGCTGCTGCCTACCATGTTAGGATGAAAAATTCAGCTTCCTGGTCGCCTGAACGGGAGTTCCGATGAGCCTCGAAAAACAATTGGAAGGCCAAGTGGCACTCGTGACTGGCGCGAGCCGCGGCATCGGCTTGGCGATCGCGAGAAAACTCGCCGGCATGGGCGTGAGATTATCGATCAGTGCGCGAAACGAGCAAAGGCTTCGGCAAGCTGCCGAGGAAATCGGACGCGGGCGCACGGTTGCGACGGTTCGCGCCGATGTTACGCGGCCGGAAGATATCGCGCAGCTTGTTGCGAAAACCGAGTCGTCGCTCGGTCCCATCGATATCTTGGTGAACAACGCGGGCATAGGCGTTTTCGGGCCCGTTCAGAACGCATCGGAAAGGGATTGGGACGCTGTATTAGACACCAATTTGAAAGCGGCGTTCCTGTTGAGCAAAGCCGTTGCGCCGGGAATGATTCAGCGGAAAAGCGGACACATCATCAACATTGCGTCACTCGCCGGGAAAAATGCGTTTGCGGGCGGGGCGATTTACTGCGCATCGAAGTGGGGTCTGCTGGGGCTCACGCAGTGCATGGCGGAAGACCTGCGGTCGCACGGGATACGAGTGAGCGCGATCTGCCCGGGCAGCGTGAACACCGAGTTTTCGCTGCCGCACGGGAAGAAGGATACAAGCAAGATGCTTCAGCCCGATGACGTGGCTCACGCTGTGGAGACGATTCTGACGCAAGCTCCCCAAAGCTTTATCAGCGAGATACTTTTGCGGCCCACCCAGAAGCCCTGACACGTTGAATCTTCTCGAGCGGTGCCGCATCCAATGTGTCGAATACGAAAGCGATACGAAGGGGCGGGCTTACACCCGCCCCTTTTCTGTTATCCGCACGATCAGGAGCAGCAAAATGATTCAAATTCGACCTTCGGAAGAGCGCGGCCACAGCAAGCTTTCTTGGCTCGATTCGCGCTTCACGTTTTCCTTCGATCAGTATTACGACCCGGAACACGTGCAATTTCGTTCGTTGCGCGTGATCAATGAAGACGTCGTGGCGCCCAGCGGCGGTTTTCCCATGCACCCGCACCGCGACATGGAAATTCTGACATGGATTCTCGAGGGCGCTCTGGAGCATCGCGACAGCACGGGCGGAAGTGGAGTTATTCGCCCCGGAGAGCTTCAGCACATGACCGCGGGCCGGGGCGTGATGCACAGCGAATTCAATCCCTCTTCGAAAGATCCTGTGCACTTGCTCCAAATCTGGATTCTGCCGGAGCGCAAAGGCTTGACGCCGCAATACGAGCAGATTTCGTTTTCCGACGCGGAACTTCGCGACAAGTTCAGTTTGGTCGCGGGACCAAAAGCGCCAATCACGATTCGGCAAGACGCGAACCTCTTTATAGCGCGCCTTGACGAAGGGGCGGAGGCGAGCCATCCGATCGAATCCGGCCGCCACGCATGGATACAAGTGGCGCGAGGCGCGCTGCACGTCGATGGGACGAAACTGAATGTAGGCGACGGCGCGGCGATCTCCGGCGAATCGGAGATTCGCGTGAAGGCGCAGAAACCGTCAGAAGTTCTCCTGTTCGACTTGGCTTGACGCTTCGTCGAAATTCGACGCGCTCGGCCGGAGCATTGAACATGAAGGCTATCCCGTTTAAGCAAGCTGTGGTAGCTTGCAGCCGGTTTGGGGCCCACGTTTATTCCTTGAATCGAGAGGAGAGAACGAATGGCAAGCTCTGGCAGCATCGTGCCTCTGATTGGCAGAATTTTGATGTCCGTGGTGTTCATTCTGGGTGGGATCGGCAAGATAACCGGCTTTTCATTCGAGGAATCCATGGTTGCGGGGAAGCACGTGCCGCTGCCGGCAGTGGCCCTGGCAATCGCCCTCATCATTGAGCTGCTCGGCGGAATTGCGATCCTGATCGGCCTATGGACGCGTGCAGTGGCGTGGATCGTCTTCCTCTACCTGATCCCGACGACGCTGCTGTTCCACAACTTCTGGGCCATGACGGGCGCCGATCGCATGGACAATATGATTCATTTCGAAAAGAACCTGGCGATCATGGGAGGCCTGCTGATCCTGGCCACTCTGGGCGCGGGGGCTTATTCAGTGGACGCTTCGCGGACGACAACTACTGCATAGCACATCTATTGCAAAACGATCGCGGCGCGAATCCTGAAAGAAGCAGGGAACGTGGGATTCGCGCCGGCTATATTTCCTGCCTCTTTCGGAATCGGCTGTCGCAGGCGTGCATCCGATCCCTGAGTAAATAGGAAAGATTTCAACCTTAGGAGGAAGAATGGCCGAACATCACAAGCCCGCTCCAGCCGCCGTGCCAGTCCATGATCTGATTCGTCATCGTTGGAGCCCGCGAGCTTTCGAAGCGCGCGCAGTTGAACCGGAAAAGCTGCGCAGTTTGTTTGAAGCTGCGCGTTGGGCGTCTTCCTCCTACAACGCGCAGCCGTGGGCATTCATCATCGCGACCAAAGACGATCCCGCAGGCTTCAAGAAAGTGCTCGATTCATTTGTCGAGTTCAATCAGGCATGGGCAAAGAATGCGCCAGTGATCGGGCTGAGCGTGGCGGCGCTGAAAATGCCGCATGATGGTTCGCAAAATAGGCACGCATTCCACGACGTGGGGCAGGCGTCGACGACGTTGGCGCTTCAGGCGACCGCGCTTGGTTTGCAAATTCATCAGATGGCGGGAATCCTGCCGGATAAAGCGCGGGAAATATTTCACATCCCAGCGGACCATGAAGCTGTTGCGGGGTTCGCGCTGGGGTATACGGGCGATCCCGAGTCTCTCCCTGAGCCATTGAAGCAACGCGAGCTCGGCCCGCGCGAGCGAAAGGCTGTTTCGTCATTTGTTTTTGAGGGGAAGTGGGGCACACCTGCACCGGCAGTGGCCGGGAAATAGTTGCCGGCCGGACCAACTGATTTGGAAAAGTGGGCAAGCGAAGCTGGGCGTTGGGCCCGGGAATTGGCTGCCCCAGCATTGCGGGAGTGAGGTCCAGCGTAAGGCGCACCCAGCGATCCTCGTGACTGACTTTCACCTGGCTCAACAGCACACTGATCAGCAGAAGTTGTTCCTTCGTCATCTTCGAACGCATCTTCGGATCTGATAGAGCTATCGGCCCCAGCACGCGGATTCCATCGATTGCAGTTGCAAGTTCCAACGTGTCAGCGATGGAAGCGCATTCGGCGTCGAGTGCGAGATGGATCAAGTTGCCGTCAGGCTGCCCGGCAAGCGTGACTCCGCGGATCGAATGGGCAAGATGCTCGAATTGCGGCGTGCTGCGCAGATCATCATAAAAACTTGGCGGCAAATTGTCGGCTCGCGCAGCCGCAAAAATTGGGGCGCCGGCGACCCGCAAGATTCGCGTCTGCATTTCGGGATTGCGTGCGGCGTGAGTGGCGGCGGGGAAAAAGTTGTTCGCGCCTGCGCCGCTGGCGATCTCGATTCGAGTCGGTGAGAGAAATTGAAGTGCAACCGGCGGATTTCCGGCCACGGCGAAGAAAGTATGGCCGTCGCGCGTCACAGACTGTCCGGTGCGTAACGCGTAGGCTTCGATCTTTGCTTGGTTGAAACGGCCGTCGGCGATTGCGACGGTTTGATTATCCGTCCCGGGCCAAAACGCGATTGCAGCGTGATCGAGATCGTGAGAGTAGTCGAATCCCGTGTCACGAACGAAATTCTGATAATCCCGATCCTCAGCGGGGCTTGGACCGGCGAGTCCCAAAATAGCCGCGACCATCGAGCCTTGAAGCTTGCGAAGGGACGCGACATCTATATATGCGATGACGGGCGCATCCGGCAAGAGATCGACGCTCTCTGGAGCCGTTCCCGCGCTTCCACCGTGAGCGAAACGATGCAGCGGGTGCAAATACCAGATCAGGCCAAGCACGGCGATCAAAACCACCACGCCGATTGCGATCAGCGCTCTTTTGGCAGATGGAGATGGCATTCCGGGAAAGTTGGATCAGGCCGCCTGGTAGTTTAAATGTTGTCGCGTCGGTTGCCTATTTAAATGCGACCCCTGGCAACCAGAGTTGGCCGAGCGGAGTCATATTTAGAGCCCCGCATTCTGAAACAATCGGTGAGGCTGCCGCCATTCGTTACAAAATCCAGCGACCAAGACTGATCTGCGCGATGGCGTGGCTGAGCGCTGCGAGTCTGATGGCGTGTCTCAGTTCGCCGGCGCAAGCGCAAAGCGCCGCGAGCCAGAGCAAGACCGTGGCGGCACAGGCCTCGACGCCGACGGCTTCAGAAATCATCGATCGATATGTCGCGGTGATTGGCGGGCGAGCAGCGTGGGAGAAAATTCACTCGCGTACTTCGCTCGGCAGAATTCAGGTACCGGCGATGAATCTTTCGGGCACAGTGATGGTTCACGAGAAGGCCCCGAACCGGACGCTTCTCGTCGTGATCCTTTCAGGAGCGGCATTTCGCCAGGCGTTTGACGGGACCGTTGGATGGACAGACGATCCGGATACTGGCTTGCGCGTGCAAACGGGCGCGGAACTTGCTCAAGTCGCGCGTGACGCGGATTTTTATCACCCGCTTGACCTGAAGAAGCTGTACGCGAAGTTGGTGGCGACGGGCATCGAGAGCGTGAACGGGAAAGATACATACGTAGTCGAAGGCACGACGGCGGAAGGCAGCGTCGACAAAATGTACTTTGACCGCGGCAGCGGGTTTGTGGTGAGAGTGATCGGACAGCGCTATACGAATGGAGCGCCCTCCGATTTTCTGGAGGATTTGGGCGATTACCGCGAAGTGGATGGAGTGAAAGTGCCGTTTGCTCTGGAGGAGAAAACGGCACAGTCATCGTTCACGATTCAAATTGACGAAGTGCATCACAACGTCGATCTGGCGGATTCGGAATTCGCGAAGCCGGCGAGCGAATAGCCCGTGGCAAAGAAGGCGCAAAAAGGCCAACAAAACGAGTGGTTGGCAAGGGTATTGCTGCTAGTACCCGCGCCACTTGCAATTTAATGGCCTCTGTGATAATTTCCTTAGGTTTGCGCAGGGCTGGCGTAGCTCAGCTGGTAGAGCATCTGATTTGTAATCAGAGGGTCGGGGGTTCAAATCCCTCCGCCAGCTGAGTTTGAGGGAACCGGGATTTCAGTTGTTGATTTGAGGGCGCGTTCCTCCCAACAGAAACGTATAGGGCTGGTGTCTTCGGACGCGAGCCCATTCTGCATTGCGGTGCATACCGTAAGGCGGTTCGGTTCAAGTCTGAGTGAGCTGAGACAAAACGACTGTTGTGTTCCGACGCTTAAAGCGAGCGCGAATTCGGTTCCGTATGGCTTCGCGGGACGGGTGGGTGAGTGGCTAAAACCAGCAGACTGTAAATCTGCCGCTCCTTGCGGGCTACGGAGGTTCGAATCCTCCCCCGTCCACCAGTTCAGCGCGAGCGAGCTTGGAAAGTGGAGTTTTCGGGCAGCGCCGAGCGGCGCGCTCATGATGTGAAGCAAAGAGAACCGGTTCTGCTGCTTGACAGGTGCAAGCAGCGGGCGGGCCTGGGTAGCTCAGTTGGTAGAGCGCGTCCTTGGTAAGGACGAGGTCACCGGTTCAATCCCGGTCCCAGGCTCCAGAGATTTTGAAGTTGGTCGGCGCTGGCGCGCGCCGGCCAAAGAGGGTCGGAGATAAATAAGCGGGGGTAACTCAGTGGTAGAGTCTCTGCCTTCCAAGCAGATGGTCGCGGGTTCGAATCCCGTCCCCCGCTCCATCCGCTGAGTTACAAACACAAGCTGGATTCTTTGAGGAGCATCGAGCGACATGTCGAAAGAGAAATTCGAGCG
>JASHRM010000264.1 GCA_030037315.1 Candidatus Acidiferrales bacterium | reverse complement strand
GCATATGGGAGCTCGATGCGTTCGTCGGCCAGTCTGACGGCCAGCAATTCAGCGAAGAAGGCCAGCGCGAATTGAAGGCATACGCGGCGGCGATGAAGCCTTCCTTCACGCCAGAGTATCAGGCAAAGTACGACGAGATCTTCAAGAGAGTCCAGGCGGCCGTTGCCGCGGACCCGAACCATCCTCCCGCCACGCATCAGCCATTGTGCGAAGCGCCGCCGTTTCCGGCAACCAATTCACCCGGGATGTTCGAGTGGCAGTTAACGCCCGAGGAGGCGACGTTTATTAGCACCGTGGGCGCGGTGCGCCACATTTACACCGATGGCCGGCGGCATCCTCCGCAAGATGAGCTTTGGCCCACGCTCATGGGCGATTCCATCGGGCGCTGGGAGGGCGATACGCTCGTCGTCGATACGATCGAGACGATGAGGCGGCTCTATAGTGGCCAGCTTTCCGGATTTTTCTATCCGATGAGCGATCAGCTCCATTTCATTGAACGCATCCACATGGCGGATCACAATCACATGCAGATCGACTATACGGTCGAAGATCCGATCGCGCTCACGAAGCCGATGCACGTAGTGATCACGCACACGCGTGTGACCGATTTCAATCGCATGGTCGAAGAGACGGATTGCGAAGAGAATGAGCGCGATCCGATTGTGAACGGCAGATTCACGACCACGGTGCCCCAGTAGAGGGCAGCGTGGTTTTCGAGCGAAACAGAGATCTTCGACCGCGTCCCGGGGCTGCACAGAACGCAGCGAGGCAACTCGCGCGGGACTTCACTCAGGATGACGCGATTCTGCGCGGCTAGCCGGTTTGCGAAGTTTCTCTTGGACGAAGGATGCCGGAGACGGTGCCGGCCAGCGCCGATTTGATCTCCGGTATGACGTGGCGCGCCGCTGCTTCTCCTGCGGCAATCAGTTGCGGGGCTTTTTCGAATTGATCCCACTGAATATGGTGGACGTTTGGCTCAATCAGAATGTCCACATCCTCGCGCCACGCCTGCATCGCGGAGGTCTGAAGAATTGAGAAGGAGCGGCTGATCACTTCAATCATGCTGTGCGGCGGGCTGTCCAGAAGTCCCGGCTCGAGATGCACGCCGACAACAACGTCCGCGCCCATTTCCCGCGCTGCTTCCACCGGAACGGTTTCGGTCAAAAACCCGTCCACGTAGAAATGTCTTTGATATTCCACGGGTAGGAAAAGCCCCGGATAAGCGCACGAAGCGCGCAGGGCCGGCCTGATTTCGCCTTCAGTAAAATGCACCGATTTGCCGCTCATCAGGTCGGTTGCCACGATGGTCAGCGGAATTCTCATCTGGTCGAACCGGTCGGCCGGCGTGAATTTGTGCAGGAAATCGCCCAGCCGATCGTTGGAGGCCATCCCCATTCGCGAAAGTGTCCAGCGGCCAAAATCACGGAAGCGCGTGGCGGCGGCCTGCCGCTCCATTTCTTCGAGCGGTGTGCCGCTGGCATACGTGGCGGCGATCAAAGCGCCTACGCTGGTTCCTGCGATCACATGAATGGGAATTTCGCTCTCTTCGAAGGCCCGCAGAACGCCGATGTGGGCGATGCCCCGCGCAAAACCGCCGCCTAGAGCGAGGCCAAGCTTCGGACGCTCGCCTTCTCCGGCGTATGCAAACGAACGCAGGCCCTGGACGGCCCGCGTAAACCATTTGGACGCGGCACACATGCCACCAGCCCACCTCTACAGCTCACTTTAGCAAAATTCGAGATGCAGAGGCGTTTCCGGTTGACCGCCGTTAACCCATTTGCAACGATGTGCGTTGCCAAAAGCGTTTTAAGAACGCGATGCGACGGCCAATCGAAAAAGCGGTGGTGCTGGGCGCGGGCACGATGGGCGCGCGCATTGCGGCGCATCTCGCGAACGCGGGCATCGCGTGCTATTTGCTCGATATTGTCCCGCCAGAGCTGAACGGTGAGGAAAAGCGCAAAGGCTTGACGCTCGAGAGTCCCGCGGTACGCAATCGCATCGTGATGGCTGGGCTTGAAGCAGCGAAAAAATCGCGGCCGGCGGCGTTTTTCACTCCAGATATGAGCCGGCTGATTACGCCCGGAAATTTCGAAGACAATCTGAACTGGTGCAGCGAAGCGGACTGGATCATCGAAGTCGTTGCGGAAAATCTCGAGATCAAGCGCAAGCTGCTCGAGCGCGTCGATGCGGTGCGCAAGGTCGGGACGCTTGTCAGTTCCAACACGTCAGGCTTGCCGATCGATCGCATTTCCGAAGGTCGATCTGAAGATTTTCAGCGCCACTGGGCGGGTACGCATTTCTTCAACCCTCCGCGCTATCTGAAGCTCGTCGAACTGATTCCCGGCCCGAAAACTTCGCCGGAAACTCTGACCGCTCTGGAGGAAGTCTGCGGAGAGCGGCTGGGCAAGGGCGTGGTGCGTGCGAAAGACACGCCAAACTTTATCGCCAACCGCGTCGGCACATTTTCGATTTTGCACGCGCTGCAACAGATGCAAACGCTGGAGATGACGGTCGAAGAAGTAGACGCTTGCACCGGACCGGCAATCGGTTGGCCGAACTCAGCCACGTTTCGCACACTCGATATCGTCGGCATCGACGTGCTCGTCCACGTGATTCGCAATCTCTACGACGGCATTCCGAATGACGAGTCTCGGGAACTTTTCCGCGTGCCGCCTTTGCTCGATGCGCTGATGCAACGAGGCTGGTTGGGCGAGAAGGCAGGCAGCGGATTTTACAAACGCGTGAAAGGCGTGGGCGGCGAGTCCGAGATCCTCACGCTCGATTGGCGGAAAATGGAATACCGGCCGCGCGAAAAGGCGAAATTCGGCTCGATTGAGGCCGGAAAAAGCGTCGAGAGCACACGCGAACGAATCGCGACGCTAGTTGCGCCTGCGCTCGAAGGAAAAGGCGGCGACAAGGCCAGCCAGTTTTTGTGGAGCGGATTGCGCGAGACCTGTTTATACGCCGCGCGGCGCATTCCGGAAATCGCGGACTCGATCGTCGATGTTGACCGCGCGATGAGCTGGGGATTCGGCTGGGAGCTGGGTCCGTTCGAAATCTGGGACGCGGTCGGCGTGGAGCGCGCGGCCAAAGCGACGGAGCGCGACGGAAAGCAGATGCCACTGCTCGTTCAGAAGGTATTGGCATCGCCGAAAAAATCATTCTACGAATCCCAAGAGGGAAGCAGGCGCTATTTCGATCTTAAGTCCGGCGCGATGCAACTGCTCGAGCCGCCGCCGGGAGTTTTGATTCTGAAGTCGCTGAAGGACCGGACGCCGGTGGTGCAGCAAAATTCAGGCGCGAGCCTGATCGACCTGGGCGACGGCGTGCTGTGTTGCGAATTCCACGCGAAGATGAACGCCATTGGCGGCGACATTTTCGCGATGCTGCAGTCGGCTGTGGCGCGCCTGGAAACGGAATTTGAAGCCTTGGTGATCGGCAACCAAGCGCCCAATTTTTCGGCCGGCGCGAATTTGATGCTACTGCTGATGACGGCGCAGGAAGGCGAGTGGGACGACCTTCATCTTGCCGTGCGGCAGTTCCAGCGCGCCAACATGGCTCTGAAGTATGCGCCGCGCCCCGTGGTTGCTGCGCCGCAAGGCATGGCTCTTGGAGGCGGCTGCGAGATTCCTTTGCACGCCGCGAAAATTCACGCCACTGCAGAACTTTACATGGGGCTCGTCGAAGTCGGCGTCGGCCTAATTCCCGCGGGCGGCGGAACGAAAGAAATGCTGATTCGCGCGAACGAACATGCCGCCGACGGAGACACTCTCGATCTGATGCACGCGATGAGGCCAATCTTCGAAAATATCGCGATGGCAAAAGTGTCCACCAGCGCCGAAGAGGCCCGATCACTCGGCTATTTGCGGCCGTCCGATCCTGTCGCTATGAATCGCGACCGGCAAATCGCGGACGCGAAGCAAACGGCGCTGGCGCTCGTGCGCGCCGGTTACCACCCGCCCGCACCGGCCGAGATTCGCGTGCTCGGCGAGGAATTCTTGGCCGCCGCAAAACTGGCGATTCACATGATGGTTCGCGGCGCGTACGCGACGGAGTTTGACGGAGTTGTCGCTCGAAAGCTCGCGCACGTGATGGCCGGAGGCGCGCTGAGTGGCGCGCAGGCCGTTCCCGAGCAGTACATTCTCGATCTCGAACGCGAAGCATTCGTCAGCCTCTGCGGTGAGAGAAAAACGCAGGAGCGAATCGCGCATACCTTGAAAACCGGCAAGCCTCTCCGCAATTAATTTGCGCTTCTTCTTCGCCTGACCTTTCGTCCGGGGTACGAACGTACTATTGCGGGCTAGTCCCTCCGCTCCGAAAATCAAAAATAACCTAGCCTTTCGCACGATTTTCTTGGTGAGGGGGCGGTGGAAACCGAAGTGCAATGACGCCATCCAAAGATATTCTCGAATTAGCGAATCCCTCTGAAGCGACGACCCCGCAGGCCAGCACACAAACGAAAGGCGAATCGAGCCAGCCGCACGCCGACGCAGTGTCATTAGAGGTACGCGTGCGAGTTCATGGCTCCCGCACCACTCGCGGGGCTGCAAACAGCGCGCCGCAAACGGAGCCCTTCGAAGAGCAAACCTCGACGATGATCGTTTTTCCGCAGGGAGGCGTGCTGCGGATGTCCACGCCGGTCAGCGTGGGACAAATGGTTGTGCTGACGAATCTGAAGACAGGGCACGATGCGATTTGCCGAGTCCTCAAAGTTCGGGCCTACGCGCAGGGACAGAGCTACGTTGAAATCGAATTTACGCATCAGCAGCCGGGATATTGGGGAGTGCAATTTTCGTCCGAATCTCCCGATGCATCGTCAAAGGCCGAAGTTTCACTCCACGCGCCCGTGGCGGAAACCCCGGCAGCGCCAGTTGAACAAAAAAACGGTTCACATGACAAAGGGGAGCAAGTCTCCCATAAGGCTGAGTCGAGCCATGCACCGGAGTCGAGCCTGCCGGTGAAGATATCGCCACGTCTGATCGCGCCCTCGGAACGCGCCGCGCGGCCGAGCAAATCGGATTCTGCTTTTGCCGACATCGGGACGCACGAGGACGTGCAGCCCGCGGCTTCGGCGACCACGCTGACTTCGCGTTACGCAGCCCTGGATGCCGAGAGCAAAACGCACGCGCTGGATCAGGCGCTGGAAATGACGAAGCGCAAGGTCCTGAGCGATCCAACCTCACCCCGCAGCGCGCACGTTCATTCGGCCGCCGTCAGCGAACCGCAAGCAGATGAGTTCGACGCGGCGACGATCGCTCACAAAGCGGAAGAAGTCGCATTGCCAAGGGCGACTGCGGGCGCGGACGAAACCGCAGATGTCTCAGCGGAATTGCGCCACGCAGGCGGCGAAAATAGCGGTGCTTCCTTTAACGCAGGCGAATCGTTTGGCGCTCGTTTGGGCTCGGCGTCTTTTGGGATGTCAGACGACGCGGCAACCGTGAGAAAAAATCGCTCGTCGATGCCGCTGATTTTGGGCCTCGCAGCAATTCTTGTGATTGGACTTGGAGCGGCTGCCTATTTCCAAATCCTGCCATTCAGCTTTGGCGGCACAAAAACGAGTTCGGTCCCGGCGGTGCCGGCCGTTGCAAATTCTACCGCGGCGCAAAATCCAATTTCGCAAGCGCCTGCGCCCAGTCCTGCGGGCGCCCCAGTCGCGCCGACCGAGGGTTCGGGTGCGCAAACGAATGTAAATCCGCCCGTGGTTGCAGAACATGCGGCGTCACCGCATGAAAAGCCCGCATCGCGCTCCGTTGAAGAGGAATCGGTCGCGAAGTCCAACAGCGAGCCTGGCACGGCGCCCAAGTCGAGCGATAAGCCTGCCGACAAACCTTCTGCAAAAGTTCCGGATATGTTCGGGGCGCTGAATGCGCACCCATATTCTCCAACTCGAAAAGCTGAGAGTACCGAGCCGGTGGCTGCTCCTACTCTTGAGGCGAATTCGTCTGCGCCCGTCGAGCTGCCCGCAACCGCGCTCCCAGCAGCGGCGATTCCTGCGGCCCCGAGCGCCGAAGTTGGGGCGCCGCATCGCGTGAGCGGAGGCGTGATCCCGCCGCGCCTGATTTCTTCGGTGACGCCGATCTATCCGAATCTGGCGAAAGAGGCGCGCGTCCAGGGCGATGTGGTAGTGACGGCAACGGTCGATGCGAACGGCCACGTCTCAAAAGCGAAAGCCGTCTCCGGGTCGGCGATGCTTCGGCAGGCCGCGCTTGATGCGGTGCAACGATGGCGCTACGAGCCAGCGAAATTGGATGGCCAGTCGATTTCGGCGGAGGTCACGGTTAAGGTGAGTTTCCACGATTAAGCGCGAAGTTTTACATTAGCGAATCGCTGATTTGAGCGCATGAATTCGCTATCTTCTGATCGGCCGCCCGCAAACTCAACGCAGCATCGCAATCTGCAAGTTGCTTTTTTCCTTGCGCGGGCATTCAATGGCTTACGTAAGCAATCTCGCGCTGTGAAGTGTGAGCAAGGAGTGCCTATGCCGGAAGCTGTAATTGTAAGTGCTGTGCGCACGGCTGTTGGGAAAGCGCCAAAAGGCACGCTGCGCACCACTCGTCCCGACGATCTCGCTGCCGTGACGATTCGCGAGGCGATCGCCCGCGCCAGGGGCTTGGACTCGAACGAAATTGAAGACGTCATCATCGGCTGCGCCACTCCTGAGGCCGAACAGGGCATGAACATCGCGAGGATTGCGTCGCTGCGCGCCGGACTGCCTGTAACGGCTTCAGCGATGACAATCAATCGATTTTGCTCGTCGGGCTTGCAGGCGATTGCGATCGCGGCAGAGCGAATTATGTCCGGCCAGGGCGACGTGGCAGTTGCTGGCGGCGCGGAGTCGATGAGCATGGTCCCGATGGGCGGCCATAAAATTTCGCCGAATCCCTGGTTGATGGATCATTACCCCGATACGTATCTCAATATGGGGCTCACAGCGGAAAATCTGGCGAAGAAATACGAGTTCACACGCGAACAAGCTGACGAATTCGCTCTCAAAAGTCATCAAAAAGCGCTCGCGGCGATTGCCGCCGGAAAATTCAAAGACGAAATCGTGCCGGTCGAGGCGGCCTATACGTTTGTCGAAAACGGCGCAAACGGTTCCGGCAACGGCGCGAAGCCAAAAACCGACACGAAGAAAGTCGTTTTCGCGCAGGACGAAGGTCCTCGCGCGGATACGTCGATGGAAGCGCTGGGCAAGCTGAAGCCGGTATTCCACGCGCGTGGCGTGGTAACCGCTGGCAACAGCTCGCAGATGAGCGACGCTGCTGCCGCGGCGGTGCTGATGAGCGGCGAGCGGGCGCGCGAGCTTGGCCTGAAACCGATGGCGCGATTCGTTTCGTTCGCGACCGCGGGTTGTCCGCCCGAGGAAATGGGAGTCGGGCCGGTGTTCGCGATTCCGAAAGCGCTGAAGATTGCCGGACTGAAGCTGGATCAAATCGACGTGATCGAATTGAATGAGGCGTTCGCGGCGCAAGCGCTCTCTGTGATTAAGCTCGCAGGGCTCGACCCATCCCGCGTGAACGTCAACGGCGGAGCGGTGGCGCTTGGGCATCCGCTGGGGTGCACCGGTGCCAAGCTAACGGCGACGATTTTGCGCGAAATGGAGCGCAGGAACGCGCGCTACGGCATGGTCACCATGTGCATCGGCGGCGGCATGGGCGCGGCGGGAATTTTCGAGCGCGCAGCGTAGTTCTTTGGCTACCCGCGAATCAGCGTGGCAGGCCGAAATTTTCTATAAGCGATAGACTGTTTCGCTGACTGTCTTGGCTTGGCGCTGCTGGGGTGCTGTTCTGTTTGGCGCGGCACCCTCGGGAGAATCTTCATGGCGACGACAACGGTTTCGCAAGCATTGAATCGCGGAGGCGGATTTCTGGTCGTATCGACGACACCCGACGATATTTTCACTCCCGCCGATCTGAATGACGATCAAAAGCTGCTGGGCCGGACTGTCGAGGAATTTATCGCGAAGGAAGTTGTCCCGCATATCCCCGAACTGGAAAAACATAAAGAAGGCTTGATGGCGGAACTGGTCCGCAAAGCGGCCGAAATTGGTCTTTTGGGCGCTGCGATTCCCGAAGAGTATGGCGGCGCGGCGCTCGATAAAGTGTCGATGGGAATTCTTTCCGAAAAACTGGGCGTCTATTCCTCGTTTGCTGTGGCCTTTGGCGCGCAAACGGGAATCGGAACGATTCCGATCGTGTATTTCGGTACGGAGGAGCAGAAGAAAAAATACTTGCCGAAGCTGGCTAGCGGCGAAATGCTGGCGTGCTACGCGCTGTCGGAGCCCCAGGCAGGCTCAGACGCGCTGGCTGCGCGCACCAGGGCCGTGCTGTCGCCGGACGGCCAGCACTGGCTCTTGAGCGGCCAGAAAATGTGGATTACCAGTGGAGGCTTTGCGGATCTCTTCACCGTGTTTGCGAAAGTGGATGGCGAAAAATTTTCCGCATTTCTGGTGGAGCGAAACGCGCCCGGTTTTTCCGTCGGCGCGGAAGAAAACAAAATGGGCATCCGCGGCAGTTCCACCGTGCCGCTGTTTTTCGAGAACGCGAAAATCCCGAAAGAAAATCTACTGCATGAGGTCGGTCGCGGCCATATTGTGGCGTTCAATACCCTCAACGCCGGCCGTTTCTCATTGGGCGCGAGCTGCTCGGGCGGCTCGAAGCACCTGATTGCTATCTCGTCGAAATACGCGAAAGAGCGCACGGCGTTCGGCAAGTCGATTTCGGAATTTGGGCTGATCAAAGCGAAGCTCGGCGAAATGGCGATTCGCACTTACGCGCTCGAATCGATGCTTTACCGCACCGTGGGGATGATCGAAGCCGCGATGTCCGCCGCGAGCGATGATCCGGTAAAGCACGGGATGCAGGTGCTTGAGGAGTACGCGATCGAGAGCTCCATCAGCAAAGTAATCGGCAGCGAAACGCTCGACTATGTGGCGGACGAAGCCGTTCAGATTTTCGGTGGCTATGGCTTTCATGAAGATTATCCAGTGGCGCGGATTTATCGCGACAGCCGCATCAACCGCATCTTTGAAGGCACCAACGAAATCAACCGCATGCTGATCATTCAGATGCTGATGAAGCGCGCGATGGCCGGGACGCTGCCCCTGATCCCTGCCGCGAAAAAGGTCGCGGACGAATTGCTCTCCGGGCCCGGTTTTGACGATGCGCCGTCCGGCGAATTCGCCGATGAAGAAAGGTCGCTCGCGCAGGCGAAGAAGATCTTCCTGCTGTCCGCGGGCGTGGCCGTCGAAAAATTCCGCGAAAAGCTTTCCGAGCGCCAGGAGATCGTGGCCGCATTTTCTAACATCGTGATGGATGTTTATGCGATCGAATCGTCTCTTCGCCGCGCGCAAAAGGCACAGGCCACGCATGCGCAAAATGCCGATTTGATGGGTGATGCGACCCGCGTTTTCACTTACGACGCGATGGACCGGATCGAAAAAGAGGCGCGCACCGCCCTGGCTGCCACCGATGACGGCGATACGCTCGCTACGCAGCTTGCCGCATTACGGAGACTTGCGAAGCACGCGCCGGTAGACACCATTGCGTTGCGCCGAAAAGTCGCGGAGGCAGTTCTTTCGCAGGATCGCTATCCTTTTGAGGCGCGCTGAATTTATTTTCGTCGCTCACACGCAACTAAACACGGAACATTAGTTTCCCGCCGGAAAAACCTGTAGGCGCCCTCGACGTATGGTAACGGGTCTTTAGTTCTAGTCCTCCACGGCGATTCCGTTTTCGTGGAAACCCTTTCTTCTTTCGCCCGTGTCGAAACCTGCCAAAAGAACCCAATTTCAATCAGTTACGGCCTGTTTCTTTTGGGTACGCCCGTGCATCAGATCTAGCGACGTAGTAAAGAGGCCAAATGAACAAAGCTTTTACCCAGCTCAAAGAGCTTGTCTATTCGGTTGACCCCAAAACGCGTAAGCGAGCGATTTGGACGCTCGCAGTTATCTTCATCCTTCAACTGTATTTCGTGCGCGAGTTGATCGCAGCGGAGCTGATTTTTGGAATGCTATTTGTGACGATATTTTCGCTCGTGGCTCTGTGCTATCTCTTGGGAACCGCCGGCGAACGAAGCTTGGATTGGGCCGAAATGGGCGTCCGCGCGATTGCAACCACGGCTCGCAAGAGCTTCGCGGCGATCGAAGAAATTAGTAAAAAATCATTCCGCCATCTACATTCAGAGTCTGCCCAGTAATCGCGCTCGATTGATCGGAGACGAGGAATAGCGCCGCTTGCGCGATTTCGCCGACAGTTTGGGGTCTGCCTTGCAGGACGCTGTTCAGCATTCGCTTTAGGCTTTCGTCGGCGTCCGCTTTGAAGTAGGCGGCGAACTCCTTCGAAAGCTGCTGCGACATTCTCGTTTCCGTCACAGGCCCGGGGCAGATGGCGTTTACCCGCACTCCTTTTTGTGCTGCTTCGGCAGCGAGCGTGCGCGTCAATCCAATCAAACCTGCTTTGGATGCGGTGTAAGCGCTGCTGAGCGCGAAAGCCGCTTTTGCTCCCACCGTCGATATGTTGAGAATCACGCCCGACTTGCGCGCATACATCTCCGGCAGCGCCAGTTTTGAGAGCAGCATCGGGGCGCGCAGATTCACGGCCATCACTTCGTCCCAATCGCGCGCTGAGAATTTCTCAACCGGCTGAACCGGTCCGTAAATGGCCGCGTTGTTCACCAAAATATCCGTGGCGCCAAAAGCTTTTCGCGCCTCGGCGACGATTTTCTCGCAATCCGGTTCGCGGCTGACGTCGGCGACGACGGGGTGCGCGGTTTTCGCGCCGTGCTTCCGATCAATTTCGGTGGCGACTTCGCGAATTTCAGATTCGGTGCGCGCCGTTACGGCTACGCGCGCGCCCTCGTCTGCGAATTTCCTCGCGATGGCGCGCCCAATTCCGCGGCCCGCGCCAGTCACGATGGCCACTTTTCCCTGCAGCAGCATTGTTCCTCCGCGCGGATTATCGCATCCGCCGCAGGGATTCTCGACTACATTTCTGCGCTACGAAATTCGTATCACTCGCGTCAGTTGACTGCGGCGCGTAGTGAGACTACGATTCCGCGGCACTTCTCGAGGAATGATGCGATGACAAAAAAGCCTGACCTGCTGTGCTCGTATTGGACGATTGCATCGGGCGCCGAGCCGCACACCGATCACGAATTCTCGCCGGTGGATTTCAAGGAACGGGTGGAGATCATCTCCAAGCTCGGATTCAAAGGGATGGGCATCTGGCATGCCGATTTGCAACACGCGTTGAAAAAGCGCAGCCTGAAGGAAATGAAGAAGATTTTGGACGACAACGGCATTGTCCACATCGAGCTCGAATTCCTGATGGACTGGTTCAAGGACGGCGAGGAAAAGAAACAATCGGACATAATGAAGAAGCTTTTGCTCGACGCTGCGGAAGCGTTTCGCGCGCACCACGTAAAGGTCGGGGAATTCACAAAGAATAATTGCCCGCTGCCGCGCATGACCGAGGCTTTTGCGGCGCTCTGCAAAGACGGTGCGCAGGCCGGCACGAAAATCGGGTACGAAATGATGCCATTTTCGAATATCGATTCCGTCGAAAAGGCCACGGAGCTGGTGAAAGGCGCGGGCGCGAAGAATGGAGGTATTTGCTACGACCTCTGGCACATCGCCAAGCTGAAAATCTCATACGACAAAGTGGCTGCCACGCCGCAGCAGTACATCACGTCGATCGAAATCAACGATGGCAAGCACGAGTGCTCGTGGACTTTGCACGAGGACACAATCAATCACCGCCTGCTTTGCGGCGAGGGTGAATTCCATCCGAAGGAGTTCGTCGCGAAAATGTTGAAGGCTGGATACGACGGGCCGTGGGGAATCGAAGTGCTTAACGAGGATTTGCGCAAGCTGAGCGTGACCGATGTCGCCAGGAAAGCTTTCAGAACCACGTTCGCCCAGTTTCCGGCCTAGACGCAGTGAATTTTTCGCGAGCCGCAGTCCCGTTCATCGCCCT
>JASHRM010000263.1 GCA_030037315.1 Candidatus Acidiferrales bacterium | reverse complement strand
CTTCGCGAATTTCTTCGCCGGTTTTCTGCAAGTGCCCGATGCAGGAGGTGACCCCGAGCCAGTGACTCGTTTTGAGAGAGGGGACATCACCCAGGGCTGGCCGAAATTCTTGCACGGCGGCGGGGCCATCCTTTTCGCCGCTTCACCTGACACGGCCGACTGGACCAATTCGCGGATTGAAGTCCGGGTTATTGGATCGGGCCAACCGACAAACACAGTTCTGGAGCAAGCGGGGACCATGCCATGCTACGCACCGTCGGGTTACCTCGTCTTCGCGCGAGCGGGGAACTTGATGGTCGCGCCATTCGATCCCGACCGACTGGAAGTGAAGGGTCCGGCAGTGCCGGTCGTGCAGGGCGTCTTGCAAAATCCAACCACGGGCAGCGCCCAGTACGGTCTCTCAGCTACAGGATCGCTCGTCTATATTCAGGGAGGTATTCAGGGGAAACAGAGTGACCTCGTGTGGGTCAGTCGCAACGGGACCGAGCAGGCTCTGCCCGCTCCCGCGCGTGCTTACCTGAACCCGCGGCTTTCGCCCGACGGCCACCGAGTGGCGGTGAACATCACCGAAGAAGAGTCTCAGATCTGGCTTTATGACCTCACCCGAGACGCACTGACCCGCTTCACTTTTAATGGAACCTCGAATCAATATCCGACGTGGACGCCGGATGGCAAGCGAATAACGTTTCGATCGAATCAGGACGGAAAGCGAGACATTTTCTGGAAACTGGCTGACGGCAGCGAGGAGCTACAACAATTGGGCACCGGCGACACCGTGGAGACGCCGAACTCGTGGTCACCGAACGGGCAAATGCTGGCGTTTATGAAACCAGGGCCTACGACGGGGCAGGACATTTGGATGCTGCGGACCAGCGATCACAAGGAGCAACCGTTCGTCGAGACAGGAACCGTGACGGGAGCGCCAGAGTTTTCCCCGGATGGGCACTGGCTGGTCTACGTTTCGGACGAGTCTGGCCGTCGAGAGGTTTACGTGAGGTCCTATCCAGGTCCCGGCGGCAAGTGGCAGATCTCGACGGAAGGCGGTACGGAGCCAGTCTGGAGCCGTAATGGGCGGGAGCTGTTCTATCGGAACGGCGATTACATGATGGCCGTAGAAATAAACACCGAGCCTGCATTTGCAGCCGGGAAACCTCGAGTACTGTTTGAAGGAAACTATCTGCAAACGCCGGTGACGTTTCCCAATTACGACGTGTCTCCGGATGGCCAAAGATTTCTGATGCTCAAGCCCGTCGAACAAGGACGCGCGGCGCCGAACCAAATCAACGTTGTGCTGAACTGGACCGAAGAATTGAAGCGCCTCGTGTCGACGGGAACACAGTGACGGCAGAGGCCGTTGACGATGGTCCCAGCTGGCAGGCCGGACCGAAGAAATAGCGTGTCGGATTTATTCTTACCGCGAATCGGCGCGAGCCACTCGCCGTTTCAGTCGAAGGAATATGGTACATTTGCGGGCCAATGCGCATCTTCGTTCTCGGCGCCGGCGGCACCGGCTCGCTGCTGGCCCAGCTGCTGGAACGTCAAGGGCACACCGTATGGTGCGGCGATCGCGACGTTGAGCGTGCCGCGCGATTCCTCGGCAAGAAAAGCAAAATCGAAGTGAAAGAGGCGAATGCGCGCAATCTCTGGTCGATCGTGCGCGCCGGGCGCGGCGCAAATCTAGTCGTCAACGCGTCGCCGGCCGTATTCAACAAGATTATTTTGCGCGCGACGCTGCGGCTGCGCGCCCATTACCTCGATTTGAATTCTCACCTGACGCATCATCCGTTTAAGCCGGAGCAATTTCGCTTTCACAAGCGCTTCGTGGCGAAAAACCGGACGGCGCTGGTTTGCAGCGGCGTGGCTCCCGGACTTACCGACCTGCTGGCACGTCGCGGCTCGGAAATGCTCGATTCGGTCGAGTCCGTGCACATCCGTCTTTTCGAGAGCACAGAAAGCAAGGATCCGATTTCCACCTGGTCTGCGGACGTCGCGTATGACGAAGCCATTTCGCGCCCGCGCGTTTATCGTAACGGACGTTTCTTCTTGGCCAAGCGATTCGAGGGCCGCGAGAAATTCCGTTTTCCTCCGCCGATCGGCGAGACCCCTGTTTATCTGGCGGCGCAGGATGAAGTTTGCCTGCTGCCCTACGTGCTAAAAGTGAAGGACGTCGACGCAAAAATTGGCGGCAATGATTTTGAGCGGCTACGCCGCTGGTATCGCCAGGGCCGGCTCAATCGCTCGGCGGGAATCGTTCGCAAGCGCTTTCCTCAAACGCTTACGCCGCGCCGCGTCGCCAAATTGATTCGCCGGGGGCGATTGGAAAATGCGCGTTTTGCGGCGGCGGTGCTGGTGCGCGGGACCAAAGATGACGAGCGGCTGCTGCTACGGTGGGATGCAAGTTTCCCCACCCTCTACAAACTGCGCCAGAGCGGGCTGATCACCACTCCGATCGCTTATGCGACCGCGCATCTTGCTGCAATTTTCGTAAAGCATTTTCCGCGCGATCTCACCGGAGTGGTCGGGCCGGAAAACCTGCCTGCGGACGTGCGTCGGGCCATCATTGCAGACGCGCGCTCGCGCGAATTCCACATCTCGATGAAAATCAAGCGCCTCAAAAATAATGACGAAGAGGATGAATTTTGACAGGCGCGTGTTTGACCGCGCCCAATTTGCCTCGCTATAATTGACCCCTCGAAACGGAAGATCGAACACCCCAGGGAAACTCCCTAACGGATTTCAGGAGCAGTCATGACTACGGCAACACTTCTGCCTGCTCCGAGCGGATGCGAAAGGCGCGCCGCAAAGTCGCAAATATCATAATTCGCGAACGAGGAACTGATGATTAAAGCCACACTTTTGAGAGCCGGGATGATTATCAAACACGAAGGCGATCTCTATGCGGTCTACAACGTGGACCACCGCACGCCGGGCAACAAGCGCGCCGCGATGCAAACCAAGATGCGCAACCTCCGCACTGGCGCAATGATCGACTACCGGTTCCGCGCCGAGGATTTCATCGACAAAGTCACTGTGGACGAAATCGAGTTCGAGTATCTCTATAGCGATGGCGACGGCCACCACTTTATGAACACGGAAAATTACGAGCAGCTTGCGCTGCAGAATGACGTGGTTGGCGATACGAAAGACTACTTGATCCCCAACACTCAGGTGAGAATCGAATATTACGACGGCAAGCCCATCGGCGTGCTGATTCCGGATACGGTCGACCTGATGGTCGTCGAAACCGAGCCGAGTATTCAGAAAGCGACGGCCAGCGCGGTGATGAAGCCGGCGAAACTCGAGACGGGACTGGTGATCAACGTTCCCCCGTTTGTCGGCGAAGGCGACAAGGTCAAAGTCGATACCTCCGAAGGGCGCTACATCCAGCGAGTGCAGTAACGGTCTTGGTACGTCGGAATCGCGATTGCGCGATACTTGCACGATGCGCTGTCGGCTCCTTATGGGCGTTCGCTTTTCGGGCACGCGTTTGTATTTTGGAGTCGCGGCGAGTCTCCTTTTCGCATTTTCCCCAATCGCAACGGGCGCGGCGTCCGGCCAGCAGGCGCCCACTCCCGCGATGGGAGCGACGCAGGATCAGCGATCCCTTCCTGATATTCCCACGCTGCTTCGCGACGTCAGCAAAAATCAGCGTCAGATCGAAGAGATTCAGAAGCTTTACACCTGCCACCTTTCCGAGGAAGAGGACAAAGTCGATTCCAATGGCCAGGTGAAATCGCGGACGATGAAGGACTACGACGTTTTCTACGTCGGAGACGAGCAAGTCCTCCACTTGCTTGCAAAGGATGGCAAGCTGCTGCAAGGCAGCGAAAAGCGCGATGCTGACGACAATTTCAATAAGCGCTACGACAAACTCAAGAAACAACAGGCCGAGCTCGCGAGCGATCCCAAGAAGCAGGCGAAGCGAGAGGAGGAGGAGGAAGCGGAACTTTCCGATTTCCTGCGAGCCGAGCGATTCACAAATCCGCGCCGCGAAATGTTTCGCGGCCACGAAGTAATCGCGTTCGACGTTTCCGGCAATCCGAATTACAAGCCGAAAAAGGCCATCGATCGCATCATCCAAAAACTCTCAGGTTTTATGAGGGTCGACGAGCAGGCGCGAGAAATCGTCCGGCTGGAAGCGCGTTTCGCGGAATCGGCAAAGATCGGCGGAGGCGTCCTCGCTTCCGTACAGCAAGGATCGAATTTTGTCTTCGAGCAGGAGAGAGTGAACGATGAAATCTGGCTGCCGTCTTATATCGAAGCGCACGTGGCAGCGCGCGTGCTGATAGTGAAGCTCAAGCAGAATTTTATCGACCGCTACAGCGACTACAAGAAATTCCAGGTCGGTGCCACGATCAAAGCCCGAGTGAATTAACTTCCAAGCATAATCACCAGAAAATAACTTGCAAGCATAGTAGCCCCGCCGCTAGATTGGGGGCGTTCCCGCCCATTCGATATTCCTTAGCTTGCGTCGCTAGGAGTGGCAAAACAATGCCGACCTGTCCAAGCTGCGGCCGGCAATTCAGCGGATTCTCTTTTGGCTCGATGCCCGCAAACGAGTGTCGAGACTGCCGTCAGGCGAAGGCCAATTCCGCCAGTGCCGACGCAATCTCTGCGCCGAACAGGTCCGTAGCGGCGGCAGTCCCGGCTAATTTCATACCAACTGCGACGCTCGCGATTATTGGGATTAATGCCGCTGTCTACATAGCGATGGGTTTATCGGGCGCTTCATGGACTCAACCGAGCATCGCCTACGCCATTCGTTGGGGCGCAGACTATGGACCGCTCACGCTCAGCACGCAGCCTTGGCGCTTAGTTACAAGCATGTTCGTTCACTTTGGTTTTCTGCACATTTTCTTCAACATGTGGTGCCTATACCGGCTGGGTATATCTCTCGAATATCTAATGGGCCGAAAGACATTCATCGCGACGTATCTCGTGAGTGGCCTTACAGCCAGCGTGGTCAGTGTGGCTTGGGCGCCTTTCAGGGTGAGCGCGGGTGCTTCCGGAGCGATTTTTGGCGTTGCTGGCAGTTTCGCCATGTACATGTTTGTTCGAAAAATCCCGCCGATTCCAGGAAGCGTCCGCCAGACGCGTGGCAGCTTGGCGATATTCATCATCTACAACCTTGTTGAGGGTGCCGCGAATGTTGGCATCGATAATGCAGCCCATGTCGGAGGACTGATGGCCGGGCTGCTGCTGGGTTTGATCATTCCTCCGGTGGTTAAGCTGAGAAAACAGGAATTCGCAGAGTTAGCGGCCCCTGCCGTACTGATGCAAAAGCCGGTTGTGGAATCGCGATCCGAAGAGGATGGAGAAAGGGGGCGATTGGCCGTCGCCGTTGTGTTGGGTTCGGTCTTCTTGCTTCTGATTAGCTTTGCCGTAGCTAGATCAACGCATGCAGATTCAGTGAGGTATGGTCAAGCCGTCGCCTTGATACGCTCCGGTCATTCAGAGCAAGCTATCGCGAAACTAGAAGCAGGCGCGAAGCGGGGCCCCGAATCGCCATCGGAATGGTTACTGCTTGGAGAATTGTTCCTCGATCGAAGAGAGCCGGGGTTGGCAGTTGAGCCTCTCGAAAAGGCTCTTGCGATCCAACCCGAGAACAAACAAGTGGAATACAACCTGGCGCTTGCTGATCTCGGCGCTGGGAAGCTGAACGATGCTATAACCCACGTGCAACCCACAATTGACGCCGATTATCCAGGCTCGCTGTGGGCGGGTCTCTACATACGCGGAGTTGCGGAAGGTGAAATGTCCGAGTTCCAAGAGGCAGTTGGCGATTTACGGAGGGCTCAGGATGAGTCGAGGCCTGACCTGAAAGATGCGTTGGAACACTTTGAACGCTTGCAAAATGCGGATCAGGCAAGCAAAGCCAAGCGCGACCCGCATCCCCCAGCGTCGCAGGCAACACCAGCGCGCGATCCTGCTCCTTCGGGGGAGGGCGGTAGTTTGCGCGAAGCTGCCACTCCTTTGGAAATTCCCTATGCTGAACTCGTTATGAAATCGCGCGAGTGGCCATTGATTCCGTGAAACCTAGCGCGCGGCGGAGGATTTGCCGGTGCCGAAGACGCGCTTGAAGATCGCGTCGACTGCCCTCAATTGGCGCTGCAAATCGAAGGTATGAGCCAGCGTTTTTTCATCGAGGAATTTGCGAATGTTGGGATCGCCGGCCACGCGATCTCGGAAACTTGTCTCGGATTCCCACGCAGCCATCGCGTGCGCCTGCACCCATTTGTAGGAATCTTCGCGCGGCGCGCCACGTTCGATCAAATCTTGCAAAAGCTGTCCGGAAAAAACGAGTCCTTGCGTCGCGTTCAGATTTTTCAGCATGCGCGCCGGGAAGACTTTCATGTTGGCCACGATATCTGCCGTCTTGTTGAGCATGTAATCGATGAGAATCGTCGAATCAGGCAGGATCACGCGCTCGACAGAACTATGCGAAATATCGCGCTCGTGCCACAGGGCGATATTTTCCATCGCCGCGACGGAGTTCGCTCGCACCACGCGCGCCAGCCCGCAAATTTGCTCGCTCGAAACGGGATTCCGCTTGTGCGGCATCGCAGAACTGCCGCGCTGCTCACCGCCAAACGGCTCCTCTACTTCACGCACTTCAGTTCGCTGCAAATGCCGGATCTCGAGCGCCACGCGCTCAAGCGACGCAGCGATAATTGCCAGCGTCGAGACATAGTGCGCGTGCCGGTCGCGCTCGATGACCTGTGAAGTAATCGGCGCGGTGGCTAAACCAAGTTTCTGACAAATCTTCTGCTCTATTTCCGGGCCCAGATGCGTGCAGGTGCCGACGGCGCCTGAAATCTTGCCGACGGCCATCGCACTCGCTGCTGCCGAGAAACGCGCCGCGTCACGCCGGTTTTCGGCATACCAGTTTGCAACTTTCAGACCGAAAGTAATTGGCTCGGCATGGATTCCGTGCGTGCGTCCGATTTCCGGTGTGTCTTTGAACTCCCACGCGCGCTTTTCGAGGATTTCGCTAAAGCGCGCGATTCCTTTCTCGATCAATTGCGAAGCGTCGCGCACCAGCAGCGCCTGTGCCGTATCCACGACATCGTTGGAAGTTAGCCCGTAATGCAACCATCGAGCCGCTTCCGGATCGCCTACGGTTTCCTGCACGGCGATCGTGAACGCGATCACATCGTGCCGGACTTTTGCTTCGATCTCGTTGATGCGCGCTACGTTGATGCGGGCGCGTTCGCGAAGCTTCGCGGCCGCGTCGCGCGGAACCGTACCTGCTTCGGCAAGCGTTTCGGTGGCGGCCAGTTCGACGTCCAGCCAGCGCTGGAACTTGTTTTCTTCGCCCCAGACGCGGTCCATCTCCGCGCGCGTGTAACGTGCGATCAAATCAGCTCCCTAACACCCGTTATAGAAGAGAAACCCCATCATACCCTGAAAATTGCTGCGGGAATGGGGCAAGGCTGGCAAACAGCAGCAAAAAGAGAATGGTGTGGGGCTACCTGCTGCTGATGCGGCGCGCGCGCACCGCATGCATGGGTTCTCTCAGCCAGCGAAATATCTCGGACGTTGCGTATCTCGCGCTTTCTGAGAATTCGCCGAACAGAGACTTATAGTCGAAGGAATGATGATCGTCCAAATGCCTATGCCCGTGCGTTGAGCGCGCATGGCCGTGTTCTTCCTCTGGGCGCGCGAGCAGTTTCCGATGGCGGCGCGGAATCCAGGCCCGCCACGCCGGTGGCGAAGTCCACGCCCGTTCATGTTCCACGGGATGCGCAGACTTGGGATGAACCGACGAGACTTTTTGGTGCTCGTGTGACCCGCTCGCATGGAGCGGCAGTTCCCGGTACCACCGGGGGATCCACGCCCGCCACGCCGGCGCCGCGAACCAACCTTTTGCCGGGCGATCCATGAGAGCGATCGGATGGACGCCAGCCGAGGACGTTTTGGCAAAGACGGATGGCGGCGGTGCGTTGATGATTGGCGCAGGTCGCGGGTCAGTCGCGGTGAACGGAACCTCTTGCGGCAGCGACGCGTCGCTCTGCGGAGATTTATATTGGGCGCCCCAACGCAGTTCATTTCGCAGCGCTGCAATCGTCGTTAAATCCGGCACGCCGGGCGTGGCGTCGCTTTTTGAGGCCGGGCCCGTGGAAAAGCGCATCGCAGGGGCGGAGGGGCTCACGGGCCTCGACTCATCCAATTCAAATTTTCGCGCCACTTGTTCTATCGCGGCCGCTTCTATCGGACGGCTGTTGGGTTCACTCGCCTCTGCCAACGCATGGTCGCAAAGCAGATTGATGATCCGAATGATTCCGCGCGAATAAACATAGATGGAACGCAAAGCTTCGAGGGTGAAGTCCGATTGACCTGTCGAGCCTGTGGCGAGCAGACGCGCTTCTATGTAGGACTGCATCTCCGTATACGTAAGAGCGGTGGTATTGCTGCGGACCGCGACGCGCTGCAGCAGGGGGCGCAACTCCGGCCGTTTCAGCTTTTCGTTGAGGTCGGGTTGGCCCACCAGGACGATTTGCAGCAGCTTGTCCTGTCCCATCTCGAGATTCAGCAGCGGAACGAGACTCTGCAACACCGGCACGCTTAACCCCTGAGCTTCGTCGACGATCAAGACGGCGGACTTGCCGGAGCGGTGAAGTCCGTAGAGCCAATTGCTGAAGAGGCGAAAAGAGTTGTCGCGGGAGTCCCGCGTTGCGGAACGAATTCCAAACTCAGAAAGCATGTAGTCGAAAAATTGGTTCGTATCGAGTAAGGGATTGAAAATGAACGCGGTGCGAATCGATTGGCGATCCAGCCAGTCGCGAAGTTGCGCGACGAGCGCCGTCTTGCCCGTCCCGATTTCACCAGTCAGAACCAGCAGGCCCTTGCGCGAGTGAACGCCGTGGGTCAGCTCGCTGATCGTCGCGAGGGCGCGCGCGTTAAATTGCAGACACCCTGACTTCCCGCCGTTTCGCGAACGATTCACGCCAGCA
>JASHRM010000262.1 GCA_030037315.1 Candidatus Acidiferrales bacterium | reverse complement strand
ACAGGTCGTGGACGTGAACGACGCCTTCGAGCCGTCCTGCCGCATCGACCACCAGGACCGACGTGATTTTCTTTTCTTCCATCAGCCGCAGTGCGGATGCGGCCAACTCCGTGCGCGGTAGCGTGACAGGTTTTTTCGTCATGCAGTCGATGGCAGCGAGTTCCAGAACGTTCTGCTTTCGTCGTTGCATTACGCGGCGAAGATCACCGTCCGTGATGATGCCCATCAGTTTGCCGTCGGGCTTTGCGACAACAGCGAGCCCCAACCCCTTGCGGCTCATCTCGTAAATCACGTCCGGCATTTTTGTCGTTGGAAAAACGCGCGGGACGTCATCACCGGTATGCATCAGGCTTTCCAGGCGGCGCAGTCTTTTGCCTAAGCGTCCGCCGGGGTGCAGCGCGGCGAAATCCTCTTCCTTGAATCCGCGGCGCTCTAGCAGAGCGATCGCGAGCGCATCGCCCATCGCCAACGCGGCCGCCGTCGAGGCCGTCGGCGCGAGATTCAGCGAACATGCCTCTTCCTTCACGCCGATTTCCAAAACCACGTCGCTCGCCGATGCGAGAGTCGATTTGGGATTCGCCGTCAGAGAGATCAAGCGCACGCCAAGACGCTTCACGGCTTCGATCATCTCGACAAGTTCATCGGTCTCACCGCTCGAAGAAACCGCCAGCAAAACATCTTCCGCGGCCAACATGCCGAGATCCCCGTGCAGTGCTTCAGCCGCGTGCAAGAAAAACGAAGGCGTGCCCGTGCTCGAAAACGTAGCCGCAACTTTTCGCCCGATCAGGCCGGATTTACCCAGCCCGGTCACGACCACCCGGCCCTTGCACTCGAAAAGAGTTTCGACGGCCTTGTCGAATCGTTCGTCGAGGCGTTCGGCGAGCCCGGCAATCGCGTCGGCCTCAATTTGCAGGACGCGCTTGGCGATATCGAGCGCGGATTTCACTGCCACTTCAGGGCTCATGATATTTGTTCCCATTCGCGCGTGAGCGCGGCAAGGCGAAGAATTTTCTGCAGAAGCGGTTTCAGCTTATCAAGCGCAAGCGCATTGGTACCATCCGAAAGTGCTTTTGAGGGATTGTCGTGCACCTCAAGAAACAACCCGTCAATTCCCGCAGCCGTGCCGGCGCGCGCCAGCGGCTCGATAAATTCAGGCTGGCCGCCGCTTGACTTCCCTTCCCCGCCGGGCAGCTGTACGGAATGTGTCACGTCAAAAACCACTGGGTAGCCTAACTTGCGCATCACCGGAAACGCGCGCATATCTACGACGAGATTTTGGTAGCCGAAGGAGCTGCCGCGCTCGGTCAGGATGATTCTCTCGTTGCCGGTCGCCGCCACTTTCTCGACCGCATTCGAAATTTCCCACGGCGAAAGAAATTGACCCTTTTTGATGTTCGCCACCCGGCCCGACTTGCCAACCGCCGTCAGCAAATCGGTTTGCCGTGAAAGAAACGCGGGGATTTGCAGAACATCGCAAACTTCCGCCGCCGGTTTTACCTGATCTACGTCGTGAACGTCCGTCAAGATGGGCAGACCTGTCTTCTTTTTAATCTTGTCGAGGATGCCAAGGCCCTTTTCCAAACCCGGCCCGCGATACGAGGATAGGGACGACCGGTTTGCTTTGTCATAGGAGGCCTTGAAGATTAGCGGCAGGTTCAGCGCACTGGCGATTTCGGCAAGGTGGCTGGCCATGGTCATCGCATGCTCTTCGCTTTCGATCACACACGGTCCGGCGATCAGGAAAAGCGGCGCGCCGCCGCCAACCTGGAACCTGCCGAGCGAAAAGCTGCGTGGTGTCTGCATCTCTGAGTTCGGCCTTCGGGCCACTTACGTATCCTTTGAGCTGGCCAGAATTTAGGCGTTCGGATAGCAGCCTAAGCGGCTTCAGTCCGGTTTTCAATCCGCAATTGGAGTCGTGCATCCGGTCTTGAACGCGGCTTGCCCGCCGCCTATAGTGCCAGTTTGCCTATGAGCGAAAACTTGCCCCAATCCATCCTCGACGCAGCCGATATTACCGCCGTAACTCAACTCATCTTGCGCGAACGCGAAAGCCGGGATCTCGGACGCTGGAACACGATGCGCGATTGTTTCTGGCCCGATTCGGTCGTCCGCATCACTTGGTTCCAGGGTAGCGGCTACGATTTTGTGAAAGGTTCGATCGACATGGCCAAGCGGGGAGTGCTGGCCAAGCATCGGCTTGCGCCTGTTCTGGTTCGACTTTCTGGCAAGCGGGCGGTGGCGAGCCTCACTGCGATCATCGATATTCCGGCCGACATAAAAGGGATTGCAGCAATGCTTTCCGCGCATGCGCGACTCCTTTATCGCGCTGAGAATCGCGACGGCGTGTGGCGCCTGTTCGGATTTGACGCGGTTTACATGCGCGATGAACTTGTTCCGAGTATTCCCGGGCAGGTTCTTTCGGTGAACCCCGCAGAAGTCGCCGCGTTCCGGCCGGCCTATCGCATGCTCGCTTATAATCTGAAGCTCCAAGGCTATGATTCGGACGCAAACTTGGCAGGCGAGGACCGTCCCGAAACGGCGCGCGCACTTATGGAGGAAATTCATGCCTGGGCAGGTTTGGCCGTTCCGGATTAGCGCGACTTGAGGCGGCAGAGGCTTCCCACCAGACGCTCTGGCGCGGCGGTACACCGGTCATTTCGAATTCGGGATTCTGAAAGCCATAGATTCTTAGTACTAGGGAGGATCCGCACAGTAACTAACGGTCGCCCTATAAGTAGCTGAATATAATTGACTTAGAATTGGAGAATCGGACTAGGGCAACCTTGGAAACTTTTGGTACTACAGCAGTAACTTTCGGCCTATTTATGGCATCATATAGCCATGAGCCAAAAGCGCAAAGGAACGGGTCGTCTGATACCCACCCGGCCGACGGGAGTCGAGTATCGGGTGAATTACGGCATTCATATCGTGGCGGAAGCTCGCAAGCACGGACGGGGCATCGCTCCCAGCCGATGGGCGCGTTGTTCGGTAAAATCGAACCACCGCATCCCCGTAGGCAGCTATTTTCTGCATGCGGATGAAGGTGGCGTCTTCCAATTGAAGTATACCGGCACGGTTTGGCAGTATTTGGCAGCGGCTTAATCGTTCGGAACTAATTTTTCTCACAGGCGGAGCTTCGGCTCCGCCTTTTTCTTTTGTTGAGCAGCCCTGTGATTATCGTCAAGACGGTGCCGTCGTCGTTGCGATTCGGCCGGTTCCTGCGTTCGCATTCGCCCGTCGAGTGCGGCGCTTCTGCCGCGGTTCGTCACTGTTCTACACCCTTCCTCGCACGCCGGGTCGGTCGATAGGTCTCGAAAGGACGCCGTTCAGCTAGGGTTCGCCGCTTCCCTCCACAGACAGAAGCGCGTTATCATGCCGCGGTCTTAGACCGATTCCAACCGGGAATCGGCAAGGAGCGCCCATGCAAGCCATCGACGAACAGACGATTACCGAAGCAGCGCTGGGGCAGATGGCGTCCACGCCCGATCCTCGATTGAGGCAGATCATGGAGAGCCTTGTCCGGCATCTGCACGATTTCACGCGCGAAGTCGATCTAACACCCGAAGAATGGCTCGAAGGCATCCGTTTCCTTACCGCCGTGGGACAAAAGTGCACCGCGCACCGGCAGGAATTTATTCTGCTCTCCGATACCCTTGGTCTGAGCGCCTTGATCAACGCGCTTCACGACAAGCGCGCCACCGAAGACGCCACAAAATCGAGTCTCCTTGGACCTTTCTATCGCCACGATGCGCCGATGATGAAGCTCGGCGACTCGATCATCATGAAAAGTCCCGGCACAGAGGTTTGCTTCTATGGACGCGTGGTTGATTCGAAAGGCAAAGGCGTTCCGAACGCGCTGGTCCAAGTGTGGGAGCCGGACGAAACCGGCAACTACGACCTGCAAAAGCACGACCCATCCGAAATGGACCTTCGGGGATGTTTCAAGGCTGATTCGGAGGGCCGCTACTATTTCCGGGGACTTTGCCCGCTGGGCTATATGATTCCGATGGATGGGCCGGTCGGCGACATGATTCGCGCGCAAAAACGACATGGCTATCGCCCCGCGCACATTCACTTTGTAATCGGAGCGCCGGGTTATCGCGAGTTGGTGACCGCGCTATATGTCGAAGGCGACGCGCACATCGACTCAGACACGGTTTTTGGCGTGAGCGATTCGCTGATTATTTCCGTAAAGAAGAATGATCCCGCTTCGCCACTGCCGAAGCTGCCGAGCATCCACTACGATTTTCGTCTCGCAGTAGCAAAAGATCAGATGTCCGGCCGCGTGGGTGCTGATCCTTCGCAGATCATCGCGAAGGCGCATTAGCCGAAGCGCTTCGCGATTTTAGGCGGATCAGCTTCCTGCGGCGTTTCCGCGCAGCTCGTTGCGAACAAGCGCAGCGCCAACGGCAAGTGACTTCATCTTCCCGAACGCAACCTGTGAGGGCAGGTACTTCATTCCGCAATCCGTGGCCGCAATCAGATTTTCTGGATTCACGTAAGGCAGCGCGCGCTTGATTCGCGCGGCCACGAC
>JASHRM010000261.1 GCA_030037315.1 Candidatus Acidiferrales bacterium | reverse complement strand
AAGATGACGCAGGAAAAGCCTCGATTGCCTATAACGCGCCCGCGTACCTTGAAGAACGGCACGACTTGCCGGACAACCTGCTCCCCAATATCGCGGTGATTGAAGCGCTGGCAGAAAAAATCGCCGAATAGTCCGTTTCTGAGGTTTCTGGCATCAGAAAAAGAAAAGGCCCCGGCATGGGGCCGCGGCCTTTTCCTGTTTGGAAATCTCCTAGTGTCCCTGACCCGCGCCCTGCGGCCCGAAATTAAAGAAGTCAAACAGGTCGCTGATCGCGGGGCCGTTGACAGGCACATAAGGATTGAGCGGAAAGACGATCGGATCTGGAAAATTATCCCGGCTGCGCTTGCTTACCGGCGGAATCCTCCAGTTGCGCTCGATGAACTTCAAGATCGAGACGTGATCCGCATATTCGTGTGAGATATAGCCGCCAGTTGCGAACGGCGAGACCACCAGGAAAATGATCCTCGTGCCGTCACCGAAAAAGTCGAGCGGCTGCACATATCCTGAATCGTAGTAGCCGCCTCCTTCGTCTTCGGTAATGAAGATCGCCGTGTCTTTCCAGTACGGCGAAGCCTGCACCATGCTGACGATCTTCTGCGCGAACCCTTCGAAAAGATCGAGCTTTGAAGACGATGGGTGACCATCCACCAATCCGCTCGGCTTCACAATCGAAACCGCCGGCAACGTGCCATTCTGAATATCGGAGTAGAGATTCGCCGTATCCTGAATGTGCGCCGTGCGAACCGCAGCATTCGCCATAATCGACGTGTCGTACTGAAACGGATTGCAGATGTTGCAGTACTCATCCGCATAGACGATCGGTTCCCCGGTCGCGTAGTTGGTTGTCCCGACCGCGCCATAGTTCAATTCGTATTTGTCTTCCGGAATTCCCAACTGCGCGTTGCCCGCGTAGTCGTTCCACTGATCGCCGTAATACTTCCAGGAGATATTGTTGGCGAGCAGGTCGTCCCCGATGCTCGGTACCGACGAAGGGGGAACCGTGAACGGTGTGTTGTATTCGCTCGTATCGGTGTAGGCGTCTTCGCCTTGGCCAAAGTATCCGGGATTGTAGTTGTTCAGCAGGTAGTAGTGGTTCGTCTGGCAATTCGGATTGATATGCAGCGATTTCAAGTACGCGACGATCGGACCGACGCCGGGCTGCGACGTATCGGCGCAATTGCTATACGACCCGCCGCCGGACACTGGCGCGTTTAGATAGACGGGCGGTGGCGTCGGATTCGTGTCGCCGTAACCGAAGCCGCCGTTACCGTAACCGTCTTCGGTGTACCAATTGTTCGTGCCCGTTGCCGGATTGGGATTCTCAACTTCGTCTACCGTCCCGGTCTCGGACGGGTTCGCCGTGTCGACCACCTGATTGTGCGGCGGCGTCAGCGGATTGCCTTTGCCATCGCTGAAATAAATCATGTCGGCGTGACCAAACATGATGTGATTCGCGCCCGTACCGCCGTTCACGGACTGATGAAAGTTGTCGCTCATAGCGTACGTGTCTGCAAGGCTTTTGAAGTAAGGAACGTCGCCCTGCTGCACATTGTAAAACGCCATCGCGGTCGAGCCTTCGCCGGTGGTTGAAGCGCCCGCCGAGTACTCGGTGCTGAAATTCGAAGCCTGCGTATCGCCGTTTGTTCCAGCTCCAACGGTGACTTCAACCCATGGGAAAAGGCGAGCATCGCAACCGGACGGATTGAGGAAAGTTGAATGCTCCAGGCTGCAATCCAGCTGCTGCCACATCTGATAGAAGCGGTGAACCGGGCTTGCCGCATAATCGTCATACACGAACGAGGTGCCGTTCGTGATCTGAAAGGGTCCGGGCGGAAGCGAAGTTACGTTTGAAATGCGCTGATCGGGCGTCTTCGAAGTCTGCCCCGTGCCACCCGTAAGCAAAAGCGGAATGTAGTTCGCTGGCAGACCGTTCTCTGACGCTTGGGCGTCAGAAAGACTTTGCGCGCATTTCGGTTCTGGTGTACCCGACCCGCAGGGATTCGGCACGTAGGAAACTTTAGGGCCGCCGACCAACGGCGCAGGCAAGTAATCATTCTCGAAGGGAACTTTATCTGGGCTCAACAAAAACGCATCGGGAGCCGTATCGTTGGCAGCCGTCTGTTCGAATTTCAGGAAGTTTGGACCCGGTGCGCCTGTGGCTGTAACGATTCCTTCAGAGAGGAGATTCCACACTTGCTGATGATTTGTCGGCACATACGTGGCGAACACATGATCGAAGCTGCGATTTTCGCCGATGATCACGATCACGTGTTTGATCGGCGTTGCCGTATTGTTGTCGTTGGATTGCGGCGACGGCGGTGCGGGAGCTGCGCCCGTGAGCGAGGCTCCGATTACAAATTGGAACAGCGAAATCGCCGCCAGGCCCGTGCGCACGAGATGCAAAGCCTTTGACGCAAAACGCTTCAAGGACATTACCCCTCCTGTTGTTGTGATTACTTCTAGCGCGCACAGAAATAAGCGTTATCTATTGCAACCTGATTTCCTGGCGGTGAAACCGGAAACAAATCTCGGTTTCCATTGTGTTACTGCGGCTAATTGCCGCCTGCATGTGTCTTCGGTGCGCCACAAAGGTGCACGGAAACATTTTGTGTTCGAGGATTCCTGTGGCTCGCCGCTCCGTTCTGCGGAGGCGTTGACGGCTCAACGCGAATTAAGCCCATCATCCCGTTATCTTCATGTTCGAGTAAGTGGCAGTGGTAAACGAAGTCGCCGACGATGTTTGAATCCCTAAAATCGAGGCGTATCCGAACGCTGGGGTAGACAAGATCTCTGCCGTTGTAATAGGGAACATTAACCGTGTCGCGCAAAAACGGTTCGTTTACCGGTTTCCCCATGTAATCGAGCAGCATGAAATGCAACTGATGAATATGGAATGCGTGCAGCTCGTTCGAGCGATTCTCAATGATCCAGTCCTCCACGGTGCCCTGCCTGGCGGTGATATTCGGAATACTCGAATTCGGATCGAAGGGAGCTGGGTTTTGACCGTCAACCGTAATGTAGAACTCCGTTGCGCTGTTGGGATTGTTCGGCTCTAGCAGTTTTTCGGAAAAATAGAGCCTGCGCGTGGTCACTGGCGCGACGCTGCCAAGCCAGGGCTGGTTGGACGGAGCGAGGGGCTCGGGATCTGTCGAAAGTTTGGAATGCAATTCCGGCGCGCCACTGGTCGGCGTGATCGTCGCAAGTGCGCGATTTGTATCGTTCTCGCCGCCCGGACCGGTGTCCACCGTTCGCGTCACGAAAAGCGCGGAGGTGCCAACTGGCGGCCCCGTCACGATGAATTCCATGCGTGCGCCCGGTGGAATCCCCAGATGCGTCTGCCAACTAACATAATCGGCAGGCAATCCACTTTCATTCAGCGGCACGCCGTCCATCGCTACTAAACCCAGCGCTTGCGGCTTGCGATCGAACAAAATTTCCAAATTCAAATAGGTAATCGCGGACGCATTCAATACGCGCCAAAGCTCTTTCGACTCTGGCTTCATCCTGATCTCTGCACGCGGATAATCCGGGTAAGGAACGGGAACGAAATTGATGGAGAGATCCTTGGCGGGCTTGCCAAAACCTGTGCCCGTATTCGCCGCGTCGCCATCGCGGTCGTACAACATGCGCGGCACCACAGGCTCGGACTTCGACGGTGGCGAATTCGGATTCATCAGATCCTGATCGCGAATGATCAGGACGCGCTCGGGTAAACCTTCCACGGCTTTGTCCGCGCGTTCAATTCCTTCGACGATGAGCGCGCCTGACGCTCCGCCCAGCACCTGCACTTTCGTAAACCCGTGAACATGCGGGTGATACCAATACAAACCGGGCGGCTCGTTCTCTGGTATGCGAAAGCGATATTCAAAGGGTGGGTCAAGGGGATCGATCAATGTGTGCAGCACATCATCCTGATGGCAAGTCGGGGGAATCGTCAGTCCATGGAAATGTAGGTTGGTCGAAACCGAGCTCATCGCGTTTCGAGTACAGCCGCTTTCCGCATCGCCGCGCATCGCGTGATCCGAGGACTTTTTCGCGGGCTTCTGATCCCCGGTCAAATCGTTCTTCAAATTGAGGATCACCAAGTCGCCCGGTTTGACGCGAAGATTGGGCGATTCGTCGGCATTTGAATCAAGATAGCAGTAGCGAACCGAACCATCGGGCTGAACAGAATCGCGGACCGTGAGATTGACTCTGAGCACTCCGCCACGGCTGCGCAAATCGGCCGGCTCTGTGACCAGGCCGCCGGGTTGGGGACGCGGGCAGGCTTCGCGACGAACAGCCTGAGCGTGAGCGGGGGAATGCAAAGTGGCGAGAAGCATTGTGGCAACTACAATGAACGCGAGTTTTTTCAGGCCCCGGAACACATTTCCCCAATCGTGTCGAATAGTGGAAACGGGAAGATTCGCCGAAAAGGCATGAATTTGTGATGAACACAATCTTAATGTCACGCGAGATCGCGGAACAAGAATCTCGAGGAAATCATCGATCTTCGAATTCCTGGTTTTGATTTCCGGAACTAATGTGCGGCAGGCTCGGCGGCGGGATGCATGCCGTGCTGCGGGACTTCGTGAACGCCACGTGCGGGCGGCTCTTGATGAAAGCGGAACAGCTGGTTGAGCGGCCCTGCGCCTTTGCCGGTTTGGTAGGCCTTTTCAATCGCTTGCGTAACGTAAGCCTTGGCGAGAATCACGGCGTCGCGCAAATTTTGTCCTGTCGCCAATTGCGCCGCGATCGCTGAGGAAAAGGTGCAGCCGGAACCGTGCGTATGCTGGCTCCTCACGTGATCGCCACCGAAGGTTTCCACTCCCGCTGGATCGCACAAGACGTCTGTTGGCTTTTCGAGATGGCCGCCTGTAACCACCACCGCCCGCGCGCCCATCTCCAAAAGCTTTTGGCCGGCCGCCTTCATGGAGGGCACATCCCTCACCTGCAGGCCGGTAAGAAACTCCGCCTCGGGGATGTTCGGAGTGACAACGGTCGCGCGCTTAAGCAATTCGTCTCGAACGAATTTCAGGCCCGCGGAATCGAGCAGCTCGGCGTCGCCGGCTGTGGGACGCGAGACAGGATCGAGAATCACGTGCGCGAATTTATTTTTGTCGAGAAATTCCGCCACGGTCGCAGCGTTGGCGCGATTCGCCAGCATTCCAATTTTTGCGGCGGCGATGTTCGCATCCTCCGCGAGCGCGTCGAGTTGAGCGCGCAGAGTGGCGGTTGGCGTTGCATGTACAGCGCGTACGCCCTGCGTCGATTGGACGGTGAGCGCTGTGATCGCGGCAATGCCATAGCAGTTGTGCGCCGCAAATGTTTTCAGGTCGGCAGCTACGCCCGCGCCGCAGGAAGGATCGAAGCCCGCGATCGCCAACAGAATGGGCGGCGTGTGATTCGAATGACCGTTGTGATTGCCGTGAGTGCTCAAAATCCGCGTGCCCTCCGCGCAGGCACAAATGCCGGTGACCCAAAATACGACTGGGCACACCGGCAAACCAAAATGTACGCGCGTGTTTCGTCCCGCGCAAGAATATTTTTCCGACGCGGTTGAGAGTCGAGTTCTGCGCCTTTTGGACGCTGAGCTACGAGAAAACATGCTCGCTGACGGATTCGAATGCGCCGAGCGTAACGTAGCGGACAGACTGACACAGACTGCGGTCAGGTCCCTTTTTCACCGGATGTCTGCTGCTACATTTGGCAGTGGTCACGAATCTAAGAATCAGGAGATGATCGCGCGGCCGGTGGGGCGGATATCGTGTGTTTATCGAATCGCAGTGTGAGCGGATCGCGAACTCGGTGAAGGGCGGGCCAACTAATTCATTGTGCACAGCAATCTGCGTCCCTATACACAGCGACGCCGGTCCTTGCTACCCTTGGTTATTAGGCGGATTCAAACCACGAAAAGCCTCATCGGAGGAGAAGTCATGCGCGCACTGAACCGGTGTTTTCTCGCGATCGCGTGCGCCAGCGCACTCGCGAGTATCGCCGTAGCCCAAAATCAATCTTCGAATTCGTCGGGCCCCGCCGTCACTACTGTCGATCAGGCGATCGATCGCATCATTGCACGCGAACATGAAGAAATCGGTTCTATCCGCCGCTATAGCCCCATCGTCGAAACCTATATTCAGGACATGAAGCCCGATTCGCAGATGGGTATCGTGCCGGTGAAGGATCATTATTTCCTCGGGCAGGCGTCGCTTTCCAAGGGCATCGTTGATGATTCGATGCTGGATAAGCAGGACGAGAAGAAGGAGAAAAAGGGCAAGCTCGAAGGTTTCAATCCCTTTTCGCATCTCGAGGGTTCGTCCGATTATGTTTCCGACGGCTTTCTCCAAATGGTCTACGTCGACCCCAACGGTTTTGACCGTCAACATTACGAGTTCACATATATCGGGCGCGAATTTCTTGGCGAGGTGCGTTGCTTCGTTTTTGACGTGGTGCCTCTTCCAAAAACCGGCAAGGGCCGCTTTAACGGCCGGATTTGGGCTGAGGACCAAGCCCTTACAATCGTTCGCTTCAACGGCACCTTCGGCTCTTCCGATGATGAAGGCAGCGGCGTTAATTTGCGGTTCGATAGCTGGCGCATGAATTTGCAGCCGGACGAGTGGCTGCCTGCGCTGATTTACAGCCAGAAGTCCGAGCTGCGGAATTCCACCGGCTCAAGCGTTCGCTTCAAGGCTCAGACACGCCTGTGGGGCTACAACCTGGCGAACCTGAACCATCCGGCGGACTTCAACCAAGGGCAGATGCTCACCCTTGAGCCGCCGAGCAACGATCAGAAAGATTATTCTCCCGTGGATGCGGAGCGGGAATGGCAGGAGCGCGCGGAAAAAAATGTGGTCAATCGCCTGGAGCGCATCGGATTGCTTGCGCCTCCGGGAGAAGTGGACAAAGTTCTCGAAACGGTCGTCAACAATCTGGAAGTCACAAACAATCTCGATATCGATGTTCACTGCCGCGTACTGCTGACCGGAACGCTGGAGACTTTCTCCATCGGCCACACGATCGTCATGAGCCGCGGATTGATCGACGTTTTGCCTGATGAGGCCAGCCTTGCTACGGCTCTCGCGCAGGAGCTTGCCGCGATCATGATCACAAAGCCTTCGACGGATCAGTGGGGTTTCAACGACACGACGAACGTGACGGCCAGTGAAGCTCTCTCGCGCTTCTCATTCAAAGCCAGCTCGACGGATCTTGATCTCGCCAACAAAAAGGCGGTCGAACTTCTCAGAAATTCACCGTATAAAGACAAGCTGGGAAATGCCGCTCTGTTTTTGAAGCAGCTTTCGGCGGATTCCGCAGCATTGCCCTCCTTGATCGACCCGCGCCTCGGCAACGGAGTCGCTCTCAGCTCCGCGCTCGAAAGCCTGGGCCCGCCGCTTCAAGCGGACAAGGTGGACCAGATCGCCGCGCTGCCACTGGGTTCGCGCGTGAAACTGAATCCCTGGGATGATCGCGTGGAACTGCTGAAGGCCAAACCCGTGTCACTCGTCTCCGCGCGGGAAAAGATGCCCTTTGAAGTGACTCCGTTTCTGCTGTTCTTGACGCGATATCAGGAGCCGAAAGCAGCCGAAAAAACGAACGGTTCGGCGCTCGCAAGCAGGCAGGCCTCGCGCCAGTAGCTTTGCAACGAATGGCCTAAATCAGGGTTTTCTTGGGCACTTTCACCGTAGGATCGCGATCTTAAGATATCGGGCTTTTGTCCACGGGCAATTCCACGGTAATTGCAGTGCCCCGCTCATTTGAGGAAATCTTGAAGGTTCCGCCTTGTTCGCGCGCCCTTTGTTTCATCCCGGCCAAGCCAAAACCTGCCTGATTGCCGTTCGTTCCGAGTTCCTCAAGTCTATCGGGGGCGATACCGACGCCATGGTCTTGAATCTTCAGACCGACGCGGTTGTCGTCGAAATCGAGGGAGACATCTGCGCCCGAGCTTTTGGAGTGCCGCTGAATATTGGTCAAGCTTTCCTGCAAAATCCGAAACAGAGTCAACTCAACGACAGGGCTGAGACGGCGCTTTGTGCCGCGAATCCCGAAATTCACGGCGATGCCACTGCGTTTCGAGAATCCATCGATGAACCATTGCGCCGCCGAAGCCAGACCGACTTCATCGAGAAGCGGGGGGTGCAACAAATAAGACATCGTGCGAATACTCGTGAGACTGTCGTCAAGAATGGCCCCCAGGTCATTGATCGTGTTTTCGTTGGCGGGTCCACCCAAGAGGCTATCGGCGATCATCTTTGCTGCAGTCAGGTTTTGACCCAGCCCATCGTGCAGCTCCCGCGAAATTCTGCGGCGCTCGTCGTCTTGTGCGCGCAAGATCTGCACGCTCAGATTCTGCGCCCTCTCCTCTGCCAAGGTTCGCTGTTTCAGTTCGCTCGCAAGCCGGCGGTAATGTTCCCAGATCAACCCAATCGAAAGGAGAAAAGTAATCAAAAGGGCGGTAAGGATGAGACGAAAAAGTCTATCCATTAAGGCCGTCCTTTGTCGCAAAAGAATGTCTTCAGAGTGATCCATGTCGTCAATGATCGTGGCCGAACGAATGGCCCATTCCACCACGTCTGAGGTGACCTTGGCCTCCGACATCACGTCGCCATGGCCGGATTTGGCCAAATCGATGCCGCGTGCGGCGGCATCCATGCGCCCGATGATGTCGATTTCCAGCTCGTCGCAACGCCGCTGCTCATCGCTGTTGTCCGCCGTGAGGCTTCGAACTTCGGCCAGTTCGTCCAGGGCTTCGGCTCGCGAATCGGCGAACTCTTTCAGAAATTGCGGATCGCCGCTGTTATCGAAAAGCGTGCGCGCGCGGGAGGCTTGTGAAAGCGCAGATTCGATCGATGCAAGGTGCAGCTGTATATCGAACGTGTGCCGCACCCATTTTTCGCTCTCGTAAAGCTTATAGATGATCCAGGCGCTGGCGCTGGCGCTGATGACCAGCAGAGCGACAGCACAAAGGAAAATCACGCGGGGATTAAGCGCGCGCCTCATAGCGAGGATGAATTGCTGGGACGATCCCCCTTGAACAAAAAAAGATTCTAGCGTAAATTTCAGCCTTCTGGCACGAGCGGGTTTGCTTTTCGCATTTGCGCTGCGTTCTTAGAGTTGCTTCCAGGAGGAGCCAGTGCTTTCCGGCCGATCGTGCGTTCCTCGCCTCTTGCTCGCTCAAGTCAGCGCCATCTTCCTGATGCTCTCCTGCGCTTCGAGCCAGCCTACGCGTCGCATCGCTGTGCATGTGTCGCCGGATTTCTTGGGTACGCTGCGAATTAGCACATGCGTTTCAAGCGCAGGGACCGAAATTTCCGCCGACGAGCAAGGAATGAGCTCAACTTCGATATGCCCTTCGCAGAATACGAATGTCGAAGTCACGGTGATTCGCGGGAACCAACAGATCGCAATCGACCCCCAGGACGTCTCGGTATCGCGCACCGGCGACGGATTTCCCACAACGATCAAGGCCGAAGTGCGCCGCTAATCGACGGCGCATAGGCCGGGAGCCGTCCGTACCAAAAATCCTGACTAGCCATCAGGCCTTCACGGTGTAACTCGTGCTGCAGCAAAAGAATCCAAGTTGCGTGAGTGCTGCGGTGAGGAGAGCGCATGCGGCTGATTCTACTGATCATCTTGATCCTGCTGATCCTGGGAGCGCTGCCAACATGGCCGTACAGCGCCCACTGGGGATATTACCCAAGCGGGGGTTTGGGCCTGCTGTTGTTGATCCTTATCATCGTGATCGTTGCAGACCGGGCCTGACTTCCGGCCTCGGCCCGGTTGGTGGCATCCGGCTGACGTCCGGCCTTGGTTACGGCGCTTGTGGGTGCGAAAGCTGCGGGTGTAGACTTGCGTTCGCGCAGTCGACGCGACCTTCCAGTTTTTCTCGCCTCGATGGCACATGCTCGCGTCAAAATTCGCATGCGCGAAAGGGATGAACATGGCGTCGCCAGCAACCGGATTCAGCCCGGACGAATTGAAACCGCCGACAGGAAACTTTATCGGTGGCCAATATGTGCCCGGAGACGGCACCGAATATGACGTGATTCGGCCGTCCGACGGCCACGTAATCCGCACCGAACGCGGAGCCAGCGCGGATCTGGTGGACCGAGCGGTAACCGCAGCGTTTAAAGCTTACCGGACGAGCGGCTGGGCGGAGCTGGCGCCGCGCATGCGCGCCAAGGTGCTCTTTCGCTGGGCTGACCTGATTGAGAAAAACCTTGAGGAGATGGCCAGGCTCGAATCTCTGGCGTCGTGCCGTCTGATCAACGAGACGCGGCATTTCGATATCGGATTTACCGCAGAGACCATCCGCTTTTTCGCCGAGGCAATCGATAAGCTCGATGGCAAAGTTCTGGCGTCCGAAGGCAAAGTGATCAACATGGTCGTCAACGAACCCTACGGGGTGGTCGCGGCCATTTCGCCATGGAACGTGCCTCTTGTGCTGGCTGTACTGAAAGTCGCGCCCGCGCTCGCTGCGGGAAATGCCGTGGTGCTGAAACCCTCCGAGTTGACTCCTTATTCCATCTTGCGCGCCGCGGAACTCGCCCATCAAGCAGGCGTGCCCGGAGGACAATTTGCCGTCGTTCCGGGGCTGGGACCGGAAACAGGCAGCGCGCTCGTCAAGCATCCGCTGGTCAATTACGTGTCGTTTACGGGTTCCACAGCGACAGGCAAGCAAGTGATGATCGACTCAGCCAACAGCGGGCTGAAGCCGGTGTGCCTCGAACTTGGCGGAAAGAGTCCGCAGCTTGTGTTCAGCGATGCGCCAAGCCTGGATCGCGTGGCGGATATCATCGCCGGAAACATCTGTTTCAACGCCGGACAGGTCTGCTTCGCGGGCACCCGCCTCGTCGTGGACGAGAAAATCGGCGATGAGCTGACGGATAAAATTGCGCAGCGCCTGAAGAATCCGAAACCGGGCCCGACGTGGGACACACAAACGACCCTCGCTCCAATTATTTCAGCGAAGCAAGGAGCTCGCATCGAAGGCATTTTGAGCGACGCCAAGAAAAACGGCGCCGAGGTGGTGATCGGTGGCGAACGTCAGGAATCCGGCAATGGCGGCGTATTTTTCAAGCCGACAATCGTGCGCAAGGCGAAACCCGATAACGCAGCGATCATCAACGAGGTCTTTGGTCCCGTGCTCGCGGTGCAGAGCTTCCACGACGTGGAGGAAGGCATCGCCCTCGCAGATCATCCGATTTACGGCCTTGCTGGAGCGGTCCACACAAGCGACATCAATAAGGCGCTGCTCGCGGCCAAGTCCATCCCGGCTGGAACAGTCTGGGTGAATACCTACGCTGAACTCTCGCTCAACGCGCCATTCGGAGGGTACAAGCAATCCGGATTCGGGCGCGATTACGGGATGACCGGCCTTGCGAAGTACATGAACACCAAGACGATCAATATTCGGCTGCACTAAGGTCTTGGTTTCCCGAACAGAAGTTCAATCAGCTGGAAGTTAGCGCGAATTTCTGATGTATTCATCGACCGCGTTAGCCGCGCTGCGGCCCTCGGCGATGGCCCAAACTACAAGGGATTGGCCGCGGCGCATGTCACCCGCCGCAAAAACGCCGGGCACGGAACTCATGTAGTTCCCCTTTGTTGCGACGTTACCGCGGGAATCGAGTTCGATGCCCAAGTCGTCGAGCATTCCGTTTTTGACTGGCCCCGTAAAACCCATCGCCAGCAGCACCAACTCTGCGTCAATTACGAATTCCGACCCAGGCACAGGTTCGAATTTCGGCGGCGACCCAACGCGCACGGCATGAAGCTGCTTTACATTGCCTTCGCGATCGCCGGTGAATTTCGTGGTGTTCGCCGCCCAATCGCGCACGCCGCCCTCCTCATGTGCGCTTTCTATGCGCAATTGCAAGGGCCAGAGCGGCCACGGAGTGCTTGAGTGCCGGTCCTGCGGCGGCATGGGCATGATTTCGAATTGCAGGACCGATTTTGCCTTCTGCCGGTGCGCGGTACCCAGGCAATCCGCGCCAGTATCGCCGCCCCCGATAATCACTACGTGCTTGCCAGTCGCGAGAATTTGGCCGGCCACCTGATCGCCGGCAATGCGCTTGTTTTGCTGCGGCAAGTATTCCATTGCGAAATGGATGCCCTTGAGTTCGCGCCCCGGAACTTTCAAGTCGCGAGGGCTTTCGGCGCCGCCCGATAACAGGATCGCATCGAAATCTTTCCGCAAATCTTTGACGGCAACGTTCCGCCCCACATGGGCGTTGGTCTGAAAATCGACGCCCTCGGTCGACATCTGATCGAGCCGCCGATCAAGCACGTGTTTTTCCATTTTGAAATCTGGAATACCGTACCGGAGCAATCCGCCGATGCGATCAGCTTTCTCGAAAACGGTGACGGTGTGGCCCGCACGATTGAGTTGCTGCGCGGCGGCAAGGCCGGCCGGCCCCGAACCGACGATCGCGACGCGCTTGCCCGTGCGATTTTCCGGCGGCTCCGGCTTGATCCATCCGGCACTCCAGGCGTGCTCGACGATCGTCTTTTCGATCAGCTTGATGCTGACGGGTGGTTCGTTGATTCCGAGCACGCAAGCCGCTTCGCACGGAGCAGGACAAATGCGCCCCGTAAATTCCGGAAAATTGTTCGTCGAGTGCAAGACGCGGATTGCTTCCTGCCATTCGTCGCGGTAGGCCAGATCGTTCCAATCGGGAATGATGTTGTTCACCGGACATCCGGTATGGCAGAAGGGAATGCCACAATCCATGCAACGCGCCGCCTGCGTGCGCACTTTCCCTTCGGGAAACGGCTGATAAACCTCGAAATAGTCGTTTACACGGTCGACCACTGCACGGCGCGCCGGCGTTTCGCGCGTATATTCCTTAAATCCCGTAACCTTACCCACGAATCACCTGCCCGCTGGAGTGTTTTGCGGCCTGTGTGGCGATGGCTGCGGGAGAAACTCGCGGAATTCCCAGCACGCGCTTGTATTCGTGCGGGAAAACTTTGACGAATTTCGGCAAAGTCGTTTCCCAATTTTCCAGAATCCATTTCGCTTGCGGGCTCGATGTCAATTCGCTGTGCCGGGCGATCAACTGGTACAGCAGGTCGATGTCGTTCTTATCCGTGACCGGTTCGAGGTCGACTTCGGTGTGATTGCAACGGAGTGAAAAATCGCTGTTGTTATCGAGCACGTAGGCAATGCCGCCCGTCATGCCAGCGGCGAAATTCCTGCCCGTGCGGCCGAGCACAACCACAAGTCCATTTGTCATGTATTCGCAGCCGTGGTCGCCCACGCCTTCGACTACGGCAGTCGCGCCCGAATTGCGCACCGCAAACCTTTCGCCCGCCATGCCGCCGAAGAAAGCCTCGCCACTGGTCGCGCCGTAGAGGCAAACATTGCCGATCAAAATGTTCTCTTCGGGAACGAACTCCGATTTGCGCGGATGGTAGATCACGAGCCTTCCGCCGGAAAGTCCCTTGCCAACATAATCGTTCGCGTCGCCCTCAAGAGTAAGCGTGACGCCTTTCGCCAAGAACGCCCCAAAGCTTTGTCCTGCGCAGCCAGTGAACTGAACCTGGATCGTATCTTCCGGTAGCCCCGCCGAACCATAGCGCCGCGCAATTTCGCCGCTGAGCATCGTGCCGACCGTGCGGTGAATATTCCGGATCGGCAAGCTCAAATTGGCCGGCGCCCGATTTTCAATCGACTCCTTCGCCATTTCGATCAGTTTGTAATCGAGCGCCTGTTCGAGTCCGTGATCCTGCGCGATCAAATTCCTGCGGCCCACGTCGCTTGGAGTCGGCGGGTCGTAGAGCACAGCGGAAAGATCGATGCCTTTGGCTTTCCAGTGCGTCACGTCTTCGCGCTGCACGAGGCAATCGACGCGCCCGACCATTTCATTCACGGTACGGAATCCCAGCTCGGCCATGATCTTGCGCAAATCTTCCGCGACATAGAAAAAGAAATTCACCACGTGTTCCGGCTGTCCGGAGAATTTCTTGCGCAACTCCGGGTCCTGCGTGGCCACACCAACCGGACACGTATTCAGGTGGCATTTGCGCATCATGATGCAGCCCAGCGAAATCAGCGGCGCGGTCGAGAATCCAAATTCCTCGGCCCCAAGCAATGCCGCAACAGCCACGTCGCGCCCGGTTTGCAATTTGCCGTCGACCTGCAGGCGGACACGACTTCGCAGGTCGTTCAGCACCAGAATCTGCTGCGTTTCGGAAAGACCGAGTTCCCACGGCACGCCCGCGTGGCGGATCGAACTGATCGGCGAAGCGCCCGTGCCGCCGTCGTAGCCGCTAATCAGAATCACATCCGCATGAGCTTTCGCAACGCCCGCAGCAACCGTTCCCACCCCTGCTTCCGCAACGAGCTTCACGGAAACCCGCGCGCGCGGATTCACGTTTTTCAGATCGTGGATCAGCTGCGCGATGTCTTCGATCGAATAAATGTCATGGTGTGGCGGAGGCGAAATCAGTCCGACGCCTGGGATCGAATGGCGCACGCGCGCGATCACGTTGTCGACCTTGTGGCCGGGCAACTGGCCGCCTTCCCCCGGTTTTGCGCCCTGCGCAATCTTGATCTGCAAATCGTCGGCATTCACGAGATACGTGGTCGTGACGCCGAATCGCGCCGAAGCGACCTGCTTGATCGCGCTGCGCCGCAAATCTCCGTTGGAATCGCGCGCGAAACGCGCCTCATCTTCGCCGCCTTCGCCGGTGTTGGATTTCCCGCCGATGCGATTCATGGCGATTGCAAGCGTTTCGTGCGCTTCCTTGCTGATCGAGCCAAACGACATCGCGCCAGTGGCGAATCGCTTCACGATTTCCGATGCAGGCTCCACATCGTCCAGCGGAATCGGATCGTTGCTTGGCCGAAACTCGAACATGCCACGAAGCATCAGCAAATCGCGGTTTTGCCGGTCGACAATCTCCGCGAACTCTTGGAACGTCTCGGGCCTGGCCTGGCGAACCGCATGCTGCAATTTGCTCACGGTCAGCGGATTCAGAAGATGGCGCTCGCCGCGCACACGATATTGATATTCGCCGCCGACGCGCAGTTCCGTTTCCGATTCGCTCACGGCCTGCATCGCAAATTCGTGCTTCATCAGCGCTTCGCGCGCCAGCACTTCCATGCCGACGCCTTCAATGCGGGACGCTGTGCCGGTGAAATAGCGGTCCACAAGCGAACGATTCAGCCCAATCGCCTCGAAAATCTGCGCTCCCTGATAGCTTTGGAGCGTAGAAATGCCCATCTTGGAGAAAGTCTTCAGCAAGCCTTTGTCCGTGGCCTTCATATAACTCTTGAAAACTTTGTCCCACGAAATGTCGGTTCCAAAGCGGCCGGCTTTATACATATCTTCGAGAGTTTCAATCGCGAGATACGGATTTACGGCGCTCGCGCCATATCCGAGCAGCAGCGCAAAATGCATTACCTCTCGCGGTTCGCCGGATTCGACGATTAGCGCGACCTGGTTGCGCGTTTCCTCGCGTATCAAGTGGTTGTGAACGGCCGATAGCGCCAGCAAGCTCGGAATGGGCGCATAATCCTGATTCACGCCCCGGTCCGAAAGAATCAGCAACGTGTGACCGGACTTGATCGCTCGCGATGCTCGCTGGCACAAGCCCTCGACCGCCCGTTCGAGCTCCCGTTCGCCGCCCCTTACGCGGAAAAGCGCAGAGAGAGTGGTCGCGAGAAAATCCCCCCAGTTCACACCCCGTAGTTTTTCAAGCCGCCAATTTGAAATGATCGGGTGCCGCAGCTTGAGCGTGTGCGAATTCTTCGGAGTCTCGTCGAGGATATTGCCTTCGCATCCGATGTAGCAGTTGAGCGACATCACCAGATCTTCGCGAATGGGATCGATCGCAGGATTCGTGACCTGCGCAAAGGTCTGCTTGAAGTAATTGAAAAGAAGTTGCGGCTGATCCGAAAGGCACGCAAGCGGTGTATCAATGCCCATCGAGCCCACGGGCTCCTCGCCTTTCACGGCGGACGGCTGAAGAATGATGCGCAAATCTTCGTCGGTGTACCCGAAGGCCCGTTGCCGCATCAGAATCGTGTCGTGATCGGTCGGCTGCACATTAGCAGGCGCCGGAAGATGATCGAGCGTGATCTGATTTTCCTTCAGCCAACTCGCATACGGCTGGCGCGCTGCGAGCTGCCGCTTTATTTCCTCATCGGAGATCAGCCGCTTCTGCTCGGTATCCACCAGCAGCATCCGTCCGGGCGCGAGCCGGCCCTTCATCCGAACTTCTTCCGGTTTCACGGGCAGTACGCCTGCTTCTGAGGCCATGATCACCAGATTGTCGGCGGTCACAAGATAGCGGCCGGGACGCAATCCGTTGCGGTCGAGTTTCGCGCCGATCACCCGGCCGTCAGTAAACGCGACAGCCGCAGGCCCGTCCCAGGGCTCCATCAACGACGCGTGATATTCGTAAAATGCCTTCACGTCCTCCGGCATCGACGTGTCGTTGTCCCACGCTTCAGGAATCAGCATGGACATCACGTGCGGGATGCTGCGGCCGGCAAGCGTGAGCAGTTCGACCGCGTTATCGAGCATGGCCGAATCGCTTCCTCCCGGAACCACCACCGGAAGCAACTTCTTCATGTCCTTCCCAAAGAGAGGTGACGCCAGGACCGATTGGCGCGCATGCATCCAGTTGGCGTTGCCCCGCAGCGTATTGATTTCGCCGTTGTGGCAGACGTAGCGATAGGGATGCGCCAGTTTCCAGCTCGGAAAAGTGTTCGTCGAAAAGCGCTGGTGAACGAGACACAAAGCGCTGGTCACATCGCTGTCTGAAAGTTCCTTATAAAAGCTGGCGATCTGCGGTGCGAGCAAGAGCCCTTTATAGACAATCGTTCGCGCAGATAGCGACGGAACGTAAAAGAAATCTTTCTCTTTCAGTTCCGACTGAGCGACTAGCGCTTCCGCTCGCTTGCGCACCACATAGAGCTTGCGCTCAAGCGCATCTTGATCCATACCGCGTCCGCGACGAATGAAAATCTGCTCAATATAAGGTTGCGACGCGCGCGCCATCCGCCCGATGGTGTCCGCATTCACCGGCGTGTCGCGCCAGCCAAGAACCGTCAGCCCTTCCTGCCGCACTGCTTTTTCAAAGATGCCCTTGCTGAGCATCCTTTCCTGTCGATCGACCGGCAGAAAGACCATGCCGACGCCGTATTCGCCTGGCGCGGGCAGCGTGAAGCCGAGCTTCGCGCATTCGCGTTCGAAAAACGCGTGCGGAATCTGAATCAAAATTCCCGCGCCGTCGCCTGTATCTGGATCGCAGCCGCAGGCGCCGCGATGCGTCAGGTTAATGAGGATCTGAATGCCCTTCAGAACGATGTCGTGCGATTTCTGGCCTTCGATATTCGCCACAAAACCAATGCCGCATGCATCGTGTTCGTGGTGTGGAGAGTAGAGGCCTTGCGCCTCGGGAACCTGGCGAAACGGGTAGGAAGGTGCGTCGTCGAGGCTTGGTCGCCGCTCGCGACAATCGCTCTCGGTTCGTCTGGCGGATTTTGAACGGCGCGCCATCAGGAACACCTTCAGCCGAATACGGGTAGTGCGGGGAGGCCCGATTTTGGCGATCAGGGTCGCTTCTACTATATAACGAATGACCGGGGTAGACTTCGATTCAGGATTTCGATGGGATGGATTCACGTAAGTTATCGTGTTGTGGCGCACTCGTTTGGCTCTGCCAAAAACGCCCGCAATGCTTACGAATTCCTTACGAGTCGCTTACGCCGGGCTTACGCCTTCTCCCGCAGTATCTCCACGGCGACTGATGATTCCTTCCCCCCACCCCGGCGACCGGATTGGACGTTACCGGATCGACAGTCTCGTCAAGACTGGCGGCATGGCCTCGATTTTCCGTGGCACCGACGTTCAATCCGGCCGCTTAGTCGCCATTAAAATTCCGCGCCCGGACCTTGAATGCGACGCTCTCTTCTTCGAACGCTTTCAGCGTGAAGCGGCCATCGGCAGGAAACTCGATCATTCGGGGGTGGTGAAAGTCTTGCCTGCTGAAGACGATTCTCGCGTATGCATGATTCTCGAATGGGTGGAGGGTCGTCTGCTGCGCGATATCCTCGACGACGAGGAAAAACTCTCCCCCGAGCGGGCCGGGCGCATCGCGCTCCGCATCTGCGATGCGCTCGGATACATTCACGAAAACGGCATCGTGCACCGCGATCTCAAGCCGGACAACATCATCGTAGACACCGAAGACAACATTAAATTGATCGATTTCGGCATCGCCCGAGCCGCTGGCGCGAGGCGCATTACCTTTGCAAGGCTCACGAAAAGCATGGGCACGCCGGATTACGTATCTCCCGAGCAGGTAAAAGGCAAGCGAGGCGACGCTCGCAGCGATCTGTATGCGCTCGGCGTGATTCTGTACGAAATGCTTACGGGCGAAGTCCCTTTTCGCGGTCCCAATGCCCTCGTCGTCCTCAATCAACGGCTCCTAAATGAAGCGCCGGATGCCGGCGATTTGAACAATGAAGTTCCCGCAGCGATTCGAAAAATCATTCGGCACGCGCTCGAACGCGATCCGGTGAAACGCTATGGCGCGGCGCGCGAGTTCGCGTGGGATCTAGATCATCAGCATGAAATCACATCGTCCCGCTACGCGACGCCTTCTTCCGGTCCGTCACATCGGCAGCGACCAAAAATTTCCTGGGCTCTTGCTTATCTCGCGCTCGCGCTGATCCCCGTTGTGATTTTTGCTCTGCTCCTCATCGTGGCGCGCAATCAGTAGTTCCTCCCTTCCCCTCGTAATCCTCTGAATCTGCCATGGCGTATCCGATTGACACGCGTCTGGACTCGGAGGATTATGCGTCCGCTTCAAGCGTCGACGCCGCGCATTGGAAGGGTCATGTCCCAAAAATCATTCTACGGCTGGAAAGTGCTCTGGGCCTTTTGGTCCATAATTGTTCTGAACTTCACATTTCCCACGTTTGGCACGAGCGTCGTGAATACATACATGGCTCGGGCAATGCATTTCAATCGCACCGAACTTGGCATCGCCTATTCCGTGTTCAGCCTGATGGCTGGACTGCCGGGCCCGCTGGTCGCGCGATCGATCAATCGATTCAGTATCCGATTTACGCTCGTCGTTGGCGCCTTGCTCACTTCCCTAGGAGCCCTGCTCATGGCGCTCGTCGTAAAGAGCGTGCTCGAAGTCGTGCTCGTGCTTGGATTCATCGTGGGCTTCGGCGGGTCTATGGCCGGAACGATGGCGCCGCAGGTGGGACTTGCGCGATGGTTCCGAAGAAAGCGCGCGCGGGCCATGGCAATCGGCCTCAGTGGATCAGCGGTCGGCGGATTTATTGCGGTCCCCACGCTTCAAGCGGTGGTCGCGCATTACGGGACGTGGCGGGCGGCATGGTGGTGCATGAGCGCAATGTCATTGTGCGCGGCCGTGATCGCCGTGTTGTTCGTCAAAGATAGCCCCGAGCAATTGGGACAAGAAGCGGACGGAGAGCCCGCCGGCGCTGAACAGATTTCAGCTGCGGTGCCGGCACGACCTCCGAGCGGGGTCTACAAAACCGCGGACGCCTGGACCTTAGGCGATGTATTGCGAACGCCCACGCTGTGGATGCTCGTTGCGACCTATCTCGGATTCTTCATGGGCTTCTTCATTTACGTCGCTCACGGAATCGCGCATCTCGAAGGACTTGGACATTCGCCAAGTGAGGCGGCGAAGTCGATTTCGATCGTGCTGATTTCAACTCTCATCGGACAAGTTGCTGTGGGCACGCTGGGCGACCGCATTGAGCCTCGGTTTCTCTCTGCTATTGCGGTCTGTTTTTACGGCGCGGGGACGCTCCTGGCGATTCATGCTGTCGCCGCGACAACGATGTACCTCTATGCGATTCTGATGGGCGCGGGATTTGGAACCGCGTTCACTTGCTTGCAAACGATTTTGAGCAACTATTACGGCGTGAAGATTTATCCAGCGGTGCTCGGTATAACGCTCCCGATTGGCACAATCTTAGGGTCGCTCGGTCCTGTCACGGCCGGATATTTCTACGATAGGTACGGAACCTACGCAGGCGTCTTCGTGGCAATTGCCGCACTCTGCTTCGCAAGCGCCATCCTCTATTTGCTTGCAACGCCCCCGCACCGCCTCGCGCGCACAACAATTGAGCCAGCGCGCCAAACTACGTAGTCACCCGCAGGCTATCTGTCTTTCGGTTTTTCGCGTGTGAGTCGTATCGGCTTCGCGACAAGGCCTGGCGCTGAATCTTCATCATGCTCGAGCAGCGGAGTCAGATCGCCTTCATGTTCGTTGATCGGAGCAAACTTCCATTCAGTGGCGGGGTGGTACTGATCCTTTTCGATTACTGTGAAAACGATCGCGCCGGATTTGAAATGAATGTTGAGCAAGGGAGCGTCGCCGATATCGATGTGAGTGTTGCTGTTTAGATTTCCGTCCTTATCGAAAAAGAGATCGAAGTTGTTCATTCGGCCGCTCAACGCTTTTCCGTCTACTTTCAGGGTTAGAACGACCAGTGGCTGCCCCTGAAACGATGCCTTCCACGTGCCGACAAAAGGCTTAGGATCAGGCGGCGTTTCTGGGTCGGAGGCCATCGCGTCTTGTCGCGCTGCCGCAACGGCTATCCCCGCAATATAACCGAGCAGCATAAGAATGAAAAAGGCGCGCGAAACTTGCGAAGCGCCGCGAACAAATCGCCCGCCGGGAGCCATCGTGAGTTCCTCTCCCGCCGGATTCTAGCATTAGCGATTGACAATGCGCTTGCTGCGGCTGATCGGCGATTGATCACTTCTGCTAAGATTCTGGCGTGGCCACCGAGCGTGAAAAGCTTGAGGCAGACGTACTCATCGTTGGAGCGGGTCCCGCCGGTCTTTCTTGCGCGCTGCATCTGGCAAAGTTAATCGAGCAACACACGGCGGCAAATAAACAGCCGCTGCTTTCCGCTGAGAATATATACATCCTCGAGAAAGCCCGTGAAATCGGAGCGCATCAACTTTCCGGCGCGATTATGGATCCTCGCGGGCTGCGCGAACTCGTTCCTGATTTCGAAAAATCAGCGCCGCTCGATACGCCCGTCATTGGGGATGCGGCGTATTACTTCACGGAAAGCGCCGCACATAAGCTGCCGATCACTCCACCTCCGCTCGCGAACCATGGGAATTATGTGATCTCGCTGAACCGCCTGGTGAAATGGCTCGGCGGGCTCGTTGAAAAAAAAGGCGTCAACATATTCACGCAGTTCGCTGGGCGCGATTTGCTCTTTGAGGGCAACGGCGTAGCGGGCGTGCTGACCGAGGACAAGGGGATCGATAAAAACGGCAAGCCCAAGGACAATTTCACCCCCGGCTACGAACTGCGCGCAAAAGTCACGGTCCTGGCCGAAGGCCCGCGCGGCTCGCTCACCAAGGACGCCGTCGAGCGCCTAAAACTCGATGGACTGAATCCGCAGGTTTACGGCATCGGGATCAAAGAGCTTTGGGACGTGCAGCCCGGGCGCATTCAGGCCGGCTTCGTCGCCCACACGCTCGGCTGGCCCTACAGCTCGGACAAATACGGCGGGGGCTGGATCTACGGGCTGCGGGACAATCGGGTCTCCCTTGGCACGGTCGTCGCCCTCGAATATCACAACCCTCTTTACGATCCGCACGAAGCGTTTCAGAAATTTAAAACGCATCCCTTCGTCAAAAAAATTCT
>JASHRM010000260.1 GCA_030037315.1 Candidatus Acidiferrales bacterium | reverse complement strand
TTCAGGACGCAGTAGTAACTTCGGATGACTCCGGAAATTTTGTTCCGCTTCCTTACGCCGATGATCCAGACGCGGTAGATGGAGGAGCTATCGTGCGCGTTGTCCTGTCGCGATCCGCGCTGGCTTCGCTCGGCATGCCAGTGGCGACGGCAGATGATGCGGACGACAACACTATTTCGGCGGACCTGCTGGTGAGTGAAGACGGAACTCCGCAGGCGATTCGGTTGGTGTCGCAGTCGGATTCGAACTAGACGTGAAATGCGGTGAGAAAAGAAACGAACGCGTAACAGCGGGAGGATAAACAGCAATGAACGTTCTGAACAAGTCGTTGAAGATAGCAGGCGCGGCAGTCCTGTTTTTCGCGGCATGCGCCGGGACTTGGGCGCAAACCGATGCGCCGCCACCGCCGCCTCCCGGCGGACCGGGATTTGCGCATGGGGCACATCGTCCGTTTGGACCGGATGATGCGCTTGGTTTTGTAGGCTTCGAAGAACGGCTCGGAGGAAAGACCGTTACGGGCGCGCCGTTCAGCGCCAGCGTGTCCACGACGACAACGCAGGTGCTGCCCGACGGCAATCAGATCCAGCGCACGACCACAGGGACGTTTGCGCGCGATAGCCAGGGACGTACGCGGAGCGATATGACGCTGTCGGCGATTGGTCCTTGGGCCAGTTCCGGAAAGACGCCTCCGCACATCTCGACGATCACCGATCCCGTTGGCGGCGCGCAGTACATGCTCGATTCGAACCGGAAGATCGCGCACAAGACGCAGTTTCGTGTGCGAGGACAACAGCGCGCCAACGCTGCGAACCGACCGCGTCCGAATATCGCCAACGAAAAGAACGTGACGACTTCGTCGCTCGGCACGCAAATCATCGGCGGCGTGTCAGCAGAAGGCACGCTCTACACGCGCACAATTCCAGCGAACACGATCGGCAATGCGAAGCCTCTCGTGATCACGATGGAACGCTGGTATTCGCCCGATTTGCAAACCGTAGTAATGACCAAGCGCAGCGATCCGCGCACCGGCACTCGCGTTTTCCAGCTGGCGGATATTTCGCGGACGGAGCCGGATGCGTCGCTGTTCCAGGTGCCCTCTGACTATTCGGTGAAGCAGGGCGGTCCACGCGGCGCGGCACGAGCCTGGCGCGGTGGGGGGCAGACGCCTCCGCTCCCGCCTCCTGATGGCGGACCCGACACGAATTAATTCGAGTGTTCCTCCCCCGACTTGCGGGCGGCCGTCCACCACGCACCGTCCGCAAGTTTCCCCTTTTGTATCATCGAGCTTGCCAAAGCCGTCCGGTATAATTCGGGTAGATGACCATGAGGAGCGAGGCCGAACTTCGCAAGCAGCTCCGGTCGGAAGGGTTCGCGCACACTTTCACCTGGCAGGACGGTTCGAACGCGTTCTATCCGGACCACACTCACGCCGGACTGACGGCGCATATCATTCTCGATGGCGAAATGACGCTGACCATGGGGGGCCAATCGCAGACGTATAGCGTTGGCGATCGATGCGACGTACCCGCTGGCGCGGTGCATTCCGCCCGCATGGGGCCAACAGGATGCCGGTATCTGGTGGCCGAAAAGTAATTAGCGGGGCGCCGCGATGGCGCGATCCAGCAGCTCGACCACGTGCAAAACTTCCTGGCCCGTGCCATGGATCTGCGAGCCTGCGCGAAGCTGCAAAATACAACCCGGATTTGCCGTGACGATCGCCTGCGCATGGGTTTCGCTCGCGCAGTCCATTTTTAGCGCTAGCAGATCGAGTGAGGCTTTCGTTTCCGTGACGTTGTAGACGCCAGCCGACCCGCAGCACTGATCCGCCTGTTGCATCTCGACAAATTCGATTCCCGGTATTGCGCGAATTAACCTACGCGGCGCTTCGCGTATTTTTTGTCCGTGCGCGAGATGGCACGAATCCTGGTAGGTGACGCGAACAAGAAGCGGTTTTAACGGCGCCATGAGGCCGAGTTCGTCGAGAAATTCCGTGGCATCGCGGACCTTTGCTGAGAACCGCATCGCGCGATCGTGGTCGCCAGATGAACCGTTTGCCGGCAAGAGATGCGTGTATTCCTTGAGTGTTGATCCGCAGCCTGCAGCGTTGGTAATGATCGCGTCAAAGCCGTCGATCGGGAATGCAGCGAGATTCTTGCGCGCCAGGTCGCGAGCCACGTCGCGGACGCCTGCGTGCGCAGGCAATGCGCCGCAGCAGACTTGATTCTGCGGAACGACCACTTCGGAGCCGTTGGCTTGCAGCACTCGAATCGTCGCGCGATTGAGTTCAGCAAACGTTACCCGCGCAACGCAGCCCGCGAAAAATGCCACACGAGCGCGGCGCTGACCAACCGCACGAAAGGTTTGTCCCATTTCGCTCGAAAAGAACCGTGAGTCGATTCGCGGGATTAAGCGTTCGCGGTCGCTTAATCCGAGCACTTTGAGGATGCCGGTGCTGCGGGCCGCTGCGGCAAGTCCAGACCGCTGATAAATACGGAGGGCCCGGGCGGCTGCAGCGATGCGAGCGGGATAAGGCAGCAGCTTGCGGTAGACGAAATCGCGTGCGATGCGCGAAAACAGCGGGCGCTTGTACTGCCGTTCGATTTGCGCCCGCGCGGCTTCGACCAGTCTTCCGTATTCGACGCCGGAAGGACAGGCCGTTTCGCACGCGCGGCAATCGAGACAGTGATCGATGTGCGTCACGAACGCATCGCCCAATTCCATTTGTCCCTGGTCGACGAGTTCCATCTGCCGGATGCGGCCGCGCGGCGAGTCGGCCTCTTGATGCCAGAGCCGATACGTGGGGCAATGATTTAGGCAGAGCCCGCAATGGACGCAGCGTGCGTAATCGGCGTATTCGGGCTTGTCAATCGCCGTAAACCCAACGGTCTTAGCGGGCATCGGGAATCCAGCGTGAGAAAGCGTCGGGCGCAAAGATATTTTCCGGATCGAAAGTTTTTTTCAGGTTGCGCATCTGCGCGAAGTCTGGCCGCTTGGGATTCAAGCTGGCCGGCATTTCGCGCAACATCCGCGGTCGCCAGAAAATCTCGGCGTGGCCGCCGCGCTGCCCGCTCGCTTGGAAGATATTTTCGATGACTTGCGGAAGAGCAGCAATACTTCGCGGGTCGGGTTGCAGAGCAAAATAGACCACGCCCACTCCGCGGGCCACCACTGCCAGCTGCAAAGACGCCGCCTCGGATATCGAGGTTACGTTGCGCAGAAATGGGCTCAGCTGGTTTGGCAACATGCCAGCTTTCAGAATTACGATCTCGGGCCACGCCCCCAGCGCAATCGAAACGAACTCGCTTAAGCGCGCCAACACAGGAGGCGCAGCTTCTTCATCAAGCGAGATCGCATCGGTGTCGCCCGCCATGCCACGCAGCTCGCGTTCGTATCGGTCGATCACTTTCGCAATTCCGGAAAAGCCGATAATCAGCGCCCACTGGTCTCGTGGCGGGAATTCTCCAGCCACAGCGCGGGGCATCTGTGCGCCCGGGGCGCTGAAAAGCAGCGCGACCGCTGCGGGATTCACAATTTCAACGTTAAGCGGGCGCAACGGCGACTCTGCAATTCGCCGGGACATTTCAGCGGCGCGATTGACGGTTTCAAAGAACGCGATGAATGCATGCGTCGTAGCGGGCGTCGGAAACGTCCTGAAATTGATTTTCGAGATCACGCCGAGAGTGCCACATGCACCGATCATTAATTTGTGCAAATCGTATCCCGAAACATTTTTGACGACGCGTCCGCCGCTCTTGGCAATGCGTCCCGCGGCCGTGACGAACTCCATGCCGAGCACGAAATCCCGCGCGGTGCCATAGAGCTGTCTGAGCGGCGAATCGATTCCTGAAGCAATCGTGCCGCCGACTGTCGCACGATCGAAAAACGGAACTTGTAGCGGAAGAAATTGGCGATGGCCCGCAAGAACTCCAGCGAGCCGATGTAACGGGACGCCGGACTCGACGCTAAGAGTCAAATCGGCGGGATCGTAGGCGACGATGCGGTCGAGGGCGGTCATATCGAGCGCCAAATCGTACCGCTGCGGGCGCGGGATCATGCCGAATTTTGTTCTGGCGCCTCTCGGAATGATGGCGAGCTTTTCCGCCGCCGCAAACTTCACGATTTCGACGATCTGCTCAACGGAGGCGGGTCGCAAAGCAGCGCTCGGCGTCACTCCATCAATCTGGTAGGACGCCAGCTGAATAGGATTGCTGACGATGCATTTGGAATCGGCCAAAGACGAGAGGCGTGAAGAAATGTCTGTAACGCTCATGCACGTGCCGGTGGCGATGAAAGTTGTGGCTGCGGGCGAACATAAATTTCGCCGCAGCCTTTCGAGGTGGGGAAAATTTTGCCAGGATTGAGCAATCCGGCGGGATTAAAAACGTCGTGAACCTGCTTCATCAAATCGAGATCGGTTTCGGTGAAAATCAGCGGCATCAACCGATCTTTTTCCATTCCAACGCCGTGCTCGCCCGTGATCGCGCCGCCCACGTGAACGCAAAAGTCGATAATTTCATCCGCGGCGCGGACGGCGTCGCGAAACTGCCGCTCATCGCGCTCATCGAAGAGAATGATCGGGTGCAGATTGCCGTCTCCAGCGTGAAATACGTTGCCGATTTGCAGCCCATATTTGCGGCTGACTTCGCCAACGCGGCGCAACGTGGCCGGCAGCTTGGAGCGCGGAATCACCCCGTCTTGCGTGTAATAGCTCGGCGCGATGCGCCCCACCGCGCCAAACGCGTTCTTACGGCCCTTCCACAGCAGTTCGCGCTCGCGTTCGTCCCGCGCAACACGCACTTCGCGCGCGCGGTGCATGGTGCAGACTTCTTTCACGTGCAAGAGCGCGTCTTCCACTTCTTCTAGCAGGCCATCAACTTCGATCAGCAAGATGGCTGTAGCGTCGAGCGGAAAGCCAGCATGAACGTACTCTTCAACAGCACGGATCGTCCAGCCATCAAGCATTTCGCAGGCGCTGGGCGTAATTCCGCGGGCCGTAATTTCGGCCACGGTTTCAGTGGCGTCGTTCACGGAGTTGTAGATCGCGAGCAGCGTTTTCACTGCCTCCGGAAGTCGGATGAGCTTCACGGTGATTTCAGTCACGAGGCCAAAAGTGCCTTCCGAACCGACGAAGATGCCCGTTAGATCGTATCCAGGCGAATCCAACGCCGCGCTACCGAAGCGCACCAACTCGCCGGTTCCGAGCACGGCTTCGAGCGCGAGAACGTGATTCGTCGTCACGCCATAAGCAAGTGTGTGTGGCCCCCCGGAGTTTTCCGAGACATTTCCGCCGATCGTGCATGCTTTTTGGCTCGAAGGATCCGGCGCGAAATGCAGACCCAGATGCGCGACGGCGGCGCTAAGGTCCGAATTGACAACGCCGGGTTGAACAACAGCGCGTTGATTTTCGATGTCGATGGCGAGAATGCGATTCATTCGCGCAAAGCTGGTGATGATCCCGCCTTGGCGGGCGAGCGCGCCGCCGGAAAGTCCCGTGCCTGCGCCGCGTCCGACCAGCGGAGTCTTATGGCGATTGGCCAGGCGGAAAAGTTCCACTACGTCGGCCGTGGAGCGCGGAAAAACGACGCAGTCCGGGCGCGCGGTTTCGACCGAACCGTCGTACTCGTAGAGAAGCAGGTCCTCGGGCTCGGATAGAACGCCATCCGCGCCAAGAAGTTTTTTTAAATCGCGCAGGAGGCGTGGATTCATGAAGTTGCCGCGATGCTCGCCAGATCGCGTCTGTGGGCACTATAGTCGCGACGTGCATCGGCGGTCAACGCCGGTAAGACATAGCGATACACACCGGCAAAGAGAGCATCCGTAGGACAAGGAACGTACGACGCGCCCAAGGGCCGCTAAATGGCGTCCGCTTACTTAATTTGCAGGCTTCATGCCGACGGCGGCGTAGACATCTGCGCTCCTGTACAGCACACCGTTCTTCAGCACGATCTGACCACGTCGAATGTCACTGATGTGTTCGATTGGGTTGCCTTTGACGAGCAAAAGATCGGCTCGTTTGCCGGGCGCAATAGAGCCAAGCTCGGTTTCCTGCTTGAGTAACCGCGCAGCATTGTAGGTCGCGATCTGCAAGGCCTTGGCCGGTGGGATGCCGGCACTAACCTCCAGCTCGAGCTCCCGGTGCAACATGATGCCGGGCGTCGAATCTGTTCCCGCGAGAATGGGAACACCGGCGTCGTACATCCGCTTCGTCATACGTAACATGGCCTCGTAGGAATCCCTGTACAGCTGGTCATTCTGTTTCGTGACGGGGAGTCCGCCCGCGTATGCGCCGCGCTGAACCTGCGCAGGCAGACGATCAAGCACCGGAGCAAAATCGGGCGACACGACGCCGGGACGCCCCGTAAACATTCCTTCAAAAGCAACCAGAGTCACGTCAACCGTCGTGTGATGTTGCAGAAGGAGATCAATGAAGTCATT
>JASHRM010000259.1 GCA_030037315.1 Candidatus Acidiferrales bacterium | reverse complement strand
CGCATCGGCACGTCTTGCGAGAGCACGGACACGATCGACAACCCCAACGCCTGATAGATATTCGTGACGAACTCGTAGCGGGGCATGTCGTCGACCCCGCTGTCGTTGATCATTTTCTGCTCGAACGGCAAATGCCAGTTTTGGTCGCGCTCGCTTCACCACAAATATTGCAGGCCGCGCCAAAATTGGTGCGCCTGCTTGATGTGGCGGATTTCCTGGCGCCGCGAAATTTCCGACTCGGTCGAGAATTGAAAAGACGATGCGTCGCAGCGCATCCTGTAGGCGCTCGGGCAGTTGCTCGTTATTCGCGCCGTATGAATTTGCAGGCGAGGCGGGGCCTTCGACAGGAACCATGGCTGGATTAGCGTTCGAAACAGAAGTTTGTGTGAACATTGTGTTCGCTTGGAGTTGGTATGAAATGTCGCGCTTGAATCTGATACCGTTGCACGAAAATGAAGAGCCGTCCCACCGCGCCCTCACGATTTACACCTCGGCAGCGTGTGTTTCTTGGCGTTCTCGCTTTAGTCGTCATTTCCTCTGTAATGCGAGCACTCGTCCGTAAACAATGGCTCTATCGAAACTACTGGGGCGCCCCCGTCTACGTCCCTTACGCTTGCTTGGTAGCGTTATTAATCATTGTTGTTGCGACGCTGGCTCGGACACGAAAATCCTGAATTCCCATCGGCACGAAGTTCCTAAATAGCGCCAAAACGGTGTCGCAGGGAACCTAGCCCTGGCTCACCGCTGCACTAAACTCCGCAGTACGCCGCAGCTTTCGTACCGTAAACGCCGTAGCCTTCAGGAATTTTTCCGAATGTAATCGGGGAGGGCTTGTATATCCGCCGCGCTTGCGCGAGCTTAATGTGTTCGCATGTTTTTCGCGCGATTCATGGCGAACGCGGGCCGATCCGAAGGAAGCATAGCGGGCAAATCGGTCGATCTGTGTGCTTGTGGAAGCGCGCTCATTTCTATTCTTGTTCTTGGCGCCGCGCTCGCACCCGCGACGCGCGCGCAATCCTCACAAACGCAATTCGTGAATCCCGCGACGGATGCTTCCCTGCCCGACGCGCCTGTGCCGCACATCCCCGAGGAACCCGTGGCTCAGAATCGTGCGCCGTCTGGCCCGGCCCAGCCGATTCCTTCGCGTCCCGGTGCGCCGCCTATTGAGGTCTATCAGCCGATGGCCGGCGAGCAGCGCCTGCAATGGATTTTCGACGCCACACTCGGCCCCGCAAACCTTGCAGCCGGCGTCGTAGTCGCTGGCGCTACGACCGCGATGAATCGTCCACCGGAATATGGGACCGGCATTAGCGGGTTTGGCGAGCGATACGGCATGCGACTTGCCGGACTTGGAACGAGCAATGTGATGGAAGCGGGAGTTGGTTCGCTCTGGGACGAGAATCCGCGCTATCGGCGCGAGCCGGAGCGCTCATTTGGCGGACGCGTAAAAAGCGTAATCGTGCAAACAGTTGAAACGCGCAAGCGCGATGGCGCATTCAGCCCCGCGTATGCGCGATTCATTGCAATTCCCGGCAGCAATTTCCTGTCAAATACGTGGCGCCCCGATAGCGAAGCGGATTCCTACCACGCCGGACTGCGCACGCTTGAAGGCTTCGGCGGCAAATTGGCGGGCAATGCCTGGGACGAATTTTGGCCCGACGTGAAAACGCACCTCTTCCATCATCAGCGCCGCGATTTGGAATAATTTCCCTACTGGTCACTCACTTCGATCGTGATGGAATCGAGGCCTTCGGCAATTGTGTTGGCGAGGCGCATTCCGTTTGCGTCCGACGGAATGCCGAACATGCAATTCACGAAGTGGACATTTTGCAAATCGAGGTCGCCGCTCTCGTAGCGGACATGGGTGCCGATAAACGCAATTCCCTGCCAGCGAATCCCGTCAAGCGTTTGCGCCGCGCCGGCAATGGTCAAATTCCGCACGCGGATCGCATCGTTGAACGAGCGTGTCTGCGGTGGCATCAATATTTCAATCGAATCGGACATCAGCGACGCATCCAGATAATCTCCGCCCAGCGAGCGCGGATCGAGCGTCTCACCGGCATGCAACTGGCGCGGCGCGCTAGCGGGCACGTGGTGCCCGGTGCTGCTCGCGGGTTCATTCTCCTCCACCACTTCCTCCGCGGATTGGTCGTTCGCGATTTGCTTCGCGGCTTTCAATTCGGAGGGAGGAACCGGCCGAGCGCCGGGATGCTCGCGAAGTTGCGCCAGCGACGTCCGCAATTCGGCGAGCGCGATGCGCGCCTGCATTACGTGATCGAACAGGCGCGGGTCGTCCTCACGCTGCTGCATGATCCGGTCGAGCGACTCGAGGGTATCCATGAAGAATTTCGGCTGCGCGTCGTGTGACTCGAGTCGCGCCGTCGTGATCAGCGAGTCTGCGCGGTCCACGTCGAGCATCGCGTCGGTCAAGTTGCCCGTCATGCCGCTGCGCACGCTTTGCTCGAGCGAATCATTCACATCGCGCTGCCACGGAGCGAGCGCGGGCGCGGAGGCAACGGGGTTTGGAACTTTCACGCTGGCGACTGTGGCGCCGCCGGAATGATGCAAGAGGCTCGGAACGAAATACCAAGCAACCGCGATGAACAGGACAATCACGAGGATCGGAATCGCCACTCGCGCATATCTTGGCATTCGGGGCGGACCTGCGCGTCCCGGGGCATATTGCGACGGCGGCAACTCACTGCTGGCGTTTGAACGATGATGGCGGCGGGAATGGCGGCGATGCGTGCGGCGCCACGTGGCGGGCATACGTCGGAATTATACACAGCATGTGCGTTGTGGGCCATGAATGGATGCTCTTAGTAAACGCGCCGAATCGATACTAGGCGCTGTCTTTTTTTCGCGACGCCAGCTCCAGCATGCGATTGATCTGATGCCACGACCTGCGGCGCAACGGCCGGCACGAGCGCGGATGCTTCGGCTGGCTGGTTTGCACTGGCGGTCGGTTCCGCAGCTTCCGCCAGCTCGCGCGATTCTTGCGCGTGAGTCGACGGCTTTCTCGCCTTCGAGGTCGCTCTGTTCGATTCGGAGCTGGTCGATGAGGATTCGGACTTTCGTTTTGGTTTTTCGGGCATGGCTGTGAACTTGCAAGAAGTAAATTCCCATCGCGGCGCCATCGAGCGCGTCGCGATGCGCGGCACAGAGCAATTCGCCGGGCGCGGCAGAGCGCGCACACAATCGCCACGCACAATCGCAACGCCGCGCCGGAATGAATGCAAACTTTGTAGCGATCGGCCTGTCCGTACGAAAACTGCTGTAGGGGGCGCAGTAAGCGCAGCGGCCGTTTAAACCGACGGAAATCAGCGTAGGGCGATTGATGCTCGCAGACTTCGCTACGGTATTTTGATCATTACCGAAGCTGCCTCGGGGCTCGACTCCAGGTGGTTCGGCTCCTCCGCTACGACCACAATTTTGTGGTCGCCAGGCGAAAACGACAGAGGCGGCGTCTTCCCCGTAATTCCCTTCACCAGCCCCTTCGGCGATTCGGGCAAAGGGATGACGCCGAGCTTGATTCGCTGTTCGCGGTTGTGCGCGTCGAGATACACGTTGTAGATCACGAATCGATCGACGCACTTCGTTCGAATTTTCCCCGTGCAGGCGCGCGTCTTGCGGAAATCGTAGTCGAACTGCAACTGGATCACGTGGCGGCTGACGCTTCCGGGCGTGTTCGCGGCGGCCGGCGCAGGCGCAGTGGCGGATTGCTGCGCCGTCGAAGGCGTCAGCTGGGGCGCGGCCTGCGCCAGCGTACCAGCGACCGCTGCAATCATCAGACTGGATGCAAGAACGAAAACTCGGCGCGACTTCAGAGGACCCTCCGGGGCTGTGCCCTCTATGATACCGCACGCGGATTGCAAACTCGCCGCTCGCGGCGCTCTCCGCGCTTACACCCATATCGGTTGTGATAAGTTGAACTCTCGGCAATGCCCAAACGGATTCTCATCGCGGCTTTCGGCATCTGCGCGTGCGCGTTGTCGGTTGGAACCGCCACGCACGCGAATTTGTCATCCCGAGCGAAGCGAGGGATCTGCTTCTGCTTTTCGCGCGCAGAAGAAAAGGCAGATCCGTCACCGCCAGCCACGGAAGGCCCGGCTGGGTTCGGGACGACAAGTACGCAAACGGGTGCGGGCGCAAGTTCGCGGCCGCGGGAGAATCAAGCGGCCGCGCAAACCACGGCTCCGGCCAACGCTCCCGATCTGGAGTCTGCGCTGCGCCTTTATCGCACGGGCCAATTTGACGCCGCGCTCGCTGCGTATCAGGCGCTTACGTCAGGACCGCAAGCGCCATCCGCCTATGCGGGCCTTGCGCGCACATACCTGAAACTGAAAGATCCCGCGAATGCGGCGCTCGCCGCAAACAAAGCCGTCGCACTTGCTCCCGCTTCGGCGGATACGCAGGTGGCGCTCGGCGAAGTCGATTTTCGCGAGGGCAAATTTTACGACGCCGAAGCAATCTTCGTGAAAGTGATCAATAGCGGCGCGCAAAACGGTCGCGCGTATTGGGGACTCGCTCGCGTGTCGCAAGCCGCCTCGCTCTTTGCGCGTGCGAAAAAGATGATCGACATCGCGCGCGGCCTCGATCCCGGCGATCCCGATATTCAACGGCTGTGGATCAGCACTCTCACGCTCGCCGAGCGGATCAAGGCCCTGCGCGACTATCTCGCGCAAAATAGCAACGACGATCTGGAGGAGCGCGCCGCCCTAGAGAGCCAGCTGCTTCTGCTCGAAGATACGGAGGGCCAGCCTTCGCATCCCTGCCGCATGACGTCGTCCGTGACGTCGACGCAAATGCAGCTTCGGCAATTGCTGATCGATGCAAACCATTTGCGTGGCTATGGCCTGGACGTGAAATTCAACGGCGCCGGAGCGCACTTGATGCTCGATACGGGCGCGGGCGGAATTCTGATCGATCAGAAGATTGCGGAAAAAGCCGGCGTCCAGAAACTTGCCGAAATGCCCATTCGCGGGATTGGAGATAAAGGGCCGGTGGGGGGATACATCGGCGAAGTCGACACAATCAATGTGGGCGATTTGGAATTTCAGGATTGCCGGGTACAGGTGATCGAGAGCAGGTCCGCCGCGGACGGTGACGGCCTGATCGGCGGCACCGTTTTTTCGAATTTTCTGGTGGATGTGAATTTCCCCGACGGCAAATTCGCTCTCAGCCCGCTGCCCGCGCGCCCGGATGAGCCGGTTCAGCAGACGAATCTCGAATCGAGTGAGAATGCGGGCGCGAACGCCGCAGGCAATCCGAGGGCGCGGTTTCAAGACCGCTACATCGCGCCGGAAATGAAATCATACGCACGGATTTACCGGTTTGGCCACAC
>JASHRM010000258.1 GCA_030037315.1 Candidatus Acidiferrales bacterium | reverse complement strand
GATCATCAAGCAGCGCAAGTCCTTCTTCCAGTGAACGGGCCATCGCCACGGCAACTGCGCGGTTCACCTCGACCACGGGAGAGGGATGGATTTCAACAGCGCATCATAAAGCGCCGCGATCTGCGGCCAATCGGTTTCCTGCGGGTTAGTCGAACGAGAAGGCGAAAATCGGCACAGATTTTAGGCGATTTCAGTTGAAAGGCGACTTTTCGTCGCCGGAAGGCTGGTCGAAGGCTTCCGCTATCGTTTAGGTCCACTTGTCGACCGAGACGCTGACTCGGTAGCTCATGTTGGCGACCATGTGGTACGGATTCGTTTGGCCGCCGACCACGACAAATTGATACGAGTCGGCCTTCGGATAGCGCGGCACCTGCGCATCATCGGGAAGGTCCGCGTTCTTTTGGCCGATCCAGCGCGTGCCGAATAGCGACGACTTCGCATCTTTCACTCTTACCGTTGCATTTTGCTGCATCCACGCCGCGAGCTTTTCTTTCGTGTCGTAGCCGAGCGAAACCAGCCCCTTGGCGACGAGCGGATCGAGCACCCCGAGCACGCCGAAAAGCGGCGCGAACGCGCCCACGTTGTAGCGCAGCGCGTCGTCGTATTGCGGAACGGGCTTTATTCCGAGACCCGCGCCGCCTTGCCCTTGCTGAATTCCAAGTCCGACGAAAACGCTGACCACGTTTTCTTCCGGCTTGAAACCGCGCTGCACGTGGTACGGAGTCCACGGACTATCTTTTTCGTTTTCCGCGATGATCACGCTGTTGTAGTTCAGCGTGTTGCCGAGCGTGCCGAGATACGTTTCTCCGGCTTGGCCGCAATGCCCCAGATTTTTCGAGAGCAGGAACCACGCGCGCCCGATCGTGGCATTCGGCTGCGCGAACGGCCCCATCGCGCCGATGCCATAATTCATCTGCAGCTTGTCGCGAATCGGGCCGTTGATGATCGCGCCGGTCGCAAACGAGTTTGTCGAGCTGGAAAGCGCGGTGAGCTGCGTGGAAGCGATCGCCAGGATGACCGGCAAATAGTCCGGTTCAGCTCCGGCCATCACCGCATTGATCGCCACGTGCCGCACCGTGTACGACCACTCGGGAAACGCGCCGACTGCGGGGCACATTTTCCCGACAACTTCGTCGGGATGATGCGTTGTGCCCTTCAGCATCGCATCGACTTTTTCTTCAGTCGGCAGGACGATCGGCAAATAATCCGTCATGCCGTTGTCCATGTAGTATTTCTGCAGGTTCTCGAAGGTATCCACGTAAAACGGATCGCCTGTTGGTGGCGTGATCGTGCCGCCGCGCGATTCTTCCGCCGTGAGCGGCGCCGTGAGCGCCGCGATCACTTCCTTCATCAGCGGCTTGCCGGTGACGGGATCGTCGCCTTCCAGATACGCGTACATTTCCGCGTCCGTTTTTCCCCAAACCGGATGCGGAGTAAAACAGATGCGCTCGTACGGCATGCCGCGGCTCGCCGCGTTGGTCTTCGCCAAATCCTTAAATGCGATGGTGACCATGGGCGCGGTGGGGATGCCCATTTTTTCGAGTGTCATGCAGTGACCGACGGTCGCTGGTGTGCAGGTGCTTCAATGCCCAATGGCCATGATGGCCGCGTTGCCCTTGGCCTTTATCTCGGCCCAGAGCTTGGGGTCGTCGTCGGCAAGGCCCCCTGCCTTCACGCGATATTCCGTCTTCACGCTCGGCATGTTCTTGCTGAACCACAACGCAATCTGATGGAGAAAATGATCGGCGCCGGGGAACGTGTCGTCGATCAGGTAGATGGTTTTTCCGTCGAGACTATTGAGCCGCGGCGCCATGGGAATCAACTGAATCGCGGGCGGCAGGCCGCGCGGATTGAGCGCCTTGATTTTTCCGGGCGCAATCTTCGCGGCGGCCTTCGTTGCATTCGCGAACGCAGGTGTGCCCGCCAAGATGGCGGGTGACGCTCCCATGAGCGACAGCAGCTTGCGACGGTTCATTTTCATCGCATCACCTCTGAAGCAAATTGCTGATCGGGGCCGATTTTAGCGCTCCGCTAACCAGACGGAACGCCGAAGGCGCGTTCGCACAAGGGTAATCCTTCCGGACAAAGTACGCCAGAGGAGAGCCCTCATTGTGAAGCGCCGGCACAAATCGATCACGCCTGACGGTTACAACGGGTCAGGCCCACTTATCGATCGATACGCTGCGGCCGTAATTCATGTTGCCGACCTGGAAGAACGCGTTCGTCTGCCCTCCAGCGACCACGATGTTGATGTCCGCAGGCTTGGGCACGAGGGGAATTCGCACGTCGTCGGCATTCTTCCACCAAGTGGCGTAAGGCTCTTCACCCTTGAGCGCGCGCGGATACAGCCATACATGCGCGAGGAAGGATTCGCGGTATTCCTGCGAAGTGATTGTGGAGTTTTTCCATAGCCATTCCTGGAGTTTCTCTTTGCTGTCGTAACCCTGGTCCACAAGGCCTTTGGCCGTGAGCGGATCGAGAATCAGCATGACGTTGAACATGCGCGCGAGGGTGGGAAGCATGCTGCTGATCTGCTCATCGAACTTGGGCATCACAGCTCCTGCACCTTTGGCACCGTGACCCATTCGGACGTCCCATCCGTTGAACAAACTGACCACATTCTCATCGGGCTTGAAACCCTTCTGAACGTGAAAGGGAGTCCACGGATTATTCTTCTCGTCTTCCGCGACCACCACATTGTTGTAGTTGATGTTGTTGCCCTGCCCACCCCAATACGTTTGACCGGGAATCGAGCCCGAACCGAGATTCTTGCCCATCAGCGACCAGGCGCGGCCGATCGTCGCGTTGGATTGCGCGAAGGGACTCAGCGCGCCGGTTCCGTAGTTCATATTGAGCTTGTCGCGGATCGGTCCGTTGATCACCAGCGCATAGCCGAAGGAAGTGGTCGAACCGCCAAGCGCAAGCTGGCCCGTGGAAGCGATGGCCAGAATTACCGGGAAATAAGACGGATCGCATCCAGCCATCACGGCGTTCACGGCCACGTTTCTGACGGTGTAACTCCAGCCTCCCGTTTTTCCTACGACTTCATCCGGATGGTGGCTGGTGCCTTTGAGCATCGCATCCACTTTGGCTTCGGTGGGAATGATGACCGGCATGAAATCCGTCATCTGATTTTCCCGGAAATAGGTTTGCAGCTCGTCCGCAGTATCAGGTCCGAACGACGCCGGCCCGGCGGCAGCAGGCAGGAGGCCGGACTTTTGATCTTCCGCGGTGAGGGGAGCCGTCAATCCGTCGATCACTTCCTTCATAAATGGAGCGTTGGTCTTCGCATCCGCACCTTCGAGGACATGCAGCACTTCGTCGGGAGTCCTGCCCCACATCGGATGAACCGTGTATGCGATTCGCAGCGTGGGCATGCCACGCTCGGCCGCAGTGGATTTCGCCAAGTCGTAATAAGCGCGAGTGACGATCGCGACGCTGGGGATGCCCATTTTTTCCATCGTCACGCAATGGTTCACAGTGGCCGGCGTGCATCCGGCGCAATGGCCGATGGCCATGATGGTGGCCGCGGCGTTTGCCTTGATTTCAGCCCAAAGCTTAGGATCCGGCTCCGGATAGGTTCCGGCTTTCTTTCGCGAAACAGTCTTCACGTTAGGCATGTTCTGCTGGAACCAGACTGCCAATTCCTTGACCACCACGTCCGCACTCATGAAGCCCGTATCCACGAGATAAACGGTCTTTCCGTCAAGGCTGCTGTTGATGCGAGGAGCCATCGCGTAGCGCTCCGTCGGTGGCGGTGTACCCTTAGGCGAAAGCGCAGTGAGTTTCGGTTCGCTGCCGACGCTGTCGTTCGATTCCTTCGCAACCTTCGTTTCTCTGGCTTGGAGCGACGGCACGCTCGCACCCACGAGTGCCGGAGACACACCAATAATCTTTAGCAACTTTCGGCGATCGATCTTCATGAAATCACTCCTTCATCCGTTTCAGGACGGCGACGGCCCGAATTTCTTGGAGCCCACGGCCGCCTTTCAGGCCGGCCGCAGGCTCACGTTCAGCGATGGATCGAAAACCGCAGGCAGCAGCGCTCGCGCTTATGCCCACTTATCGATCGAAACACTCAGCCGGTAACTCATGTTGCCGAGCTGGTGGTAGGGATTGGTCTGGCCGCCCACAACGATGAAGTTGAAGGCGTCTTTGTTCGGCCATTTCGGGAACGTCGAATCGTCCGTCAGGCTCGCTGCTTGCGGACCTCGCGGTGCGTAGCTAAAGAGGCTCGACTTGACGTCTTTCATGCTGACGATCGTATTTTTCTGCAGCCAATCGGCGATGTCGTCCTTGGTTTTGAATCCGAGATCACCCAGGCCATGCGCGACCAGCGGATCGACGAGGATCATCGCGCCAAACATCGACGCGAATGGCGAAACGTTATGCGCCATCGCCTCGTGGAAATGCGGCACCGGCTTTACGCCTAGACCGCGGCCGCCTTGTCCTTGTTGGAGTCCAAAACCGAAGAAGAAGCTGATCACGTTGTCTTCGGGCTTGAATCCTTTCTGGACGTGAAACGCAGGCCACGGGCTATCTTTTTCATTTTCCGGAATGATCAGGTTGCTGTAATTGATCACGTTGCCCTGCGATCCCATGTAGGTTTCGCCCGGGATACCGCCGCCATCGAGATTGCGCGACATCAAAGTCCACGCGCGCCCGATGGTCGAGTTCACTTGATTGAACGGGCCCATGGCTCCAATGCCGTAATTCATCTGGAGCTTGTCGCGGATCGGGCCATTGATCACGGCTGCTGAGACGAGCGAGTTTGTGGAACTGAATAGAGCGGAAATTCCCGTCGATGCAATGGCGAGAATCGTGGGGAAATATTCCGGACGCGCTCCGGCCATTACCGCGTTCACGGCCACTTGGCGCACGTTGAAAGACCACGGAGGAAAGGCGCCCTGCGCCGGCGTCATTTTGCCGACCACTTCGTCGGGCTTGTGGCTGGTTGCCGCGAGCATTTCGTCGACCAGATCGTCGGTCGGAACGATGATCGGCAGGCCGTCGGTCATTCCGTTGTCGAGATAATACTGCTGGAGGTTTTTCGAGGTTTCCGGGCCAAACGTCGGAGCGCCGGTTGGAGGAGTGACCGTGCCCGTCTTCGATTCGTCCGGGGTGAGCGGCGTGGTGAGCGCGGAGATGACTTCCTTCATGAAAGGCTTGCCCGTGACAGGATCGTTGCCTTCGAGATAACCCATCATTTCTTCCGGCGTCTTGCCCCAAACCGGGTGAGGAGTGAAACAGATGCGCTCGAGCGGCATGCCGCGCTTGGCCGCGTTCGTCTTCGCCAGGTCTTTGAACGCGATTGTGACGATGGGCGCTGAAGGCAGCCCCATTTTTTCGAAGGTGATGCAATGGCCGACGGTCGCGGGCGTACATGTGCTGCAATGCCCGATGGCCATGATCACGCCGTTTGCCTTTTCCTTCATTTCCGCGAAAAGCTTCGGATCCTCATCCGCGAATCCGCCGGATTTCAGGCGATAGACTGTGGTGACGTTGGGCATGTTTTTGCCGAACCAGACCTTTATCTGATTCAGAAAAAGGTCGGCGCTCGGAAATCCATCGGAGACGAGATAGATTGTCTTGCCGTCGAGCGAATCGAGGCGCTTTGCCATCGGAATCAACTGAATGGCAGGCGGGATTCCTCGCGGATTCAGCGCGGAAATTTTTCCTTGATCGACCCGAGCAACAGGAGCCTTGGCTGCCGCGGTGGCCGCGGCAAGCGCGGGAGCGCCCGCAAGCACAACGGGTGATGCTCCCATCAGCGATAGCAGTTTCCTTCTATTAACTTTCATGGAAGATCTTCCTCCTCATCTATCGCGCGAGCCGCGCAACAGAAGATGCCCTCGGGGCCGCGTCCGGCCGCGAGCAAAGACTTCGTTTGTGTTCGTTTATTGTGTGGAAAACAACCGACGGTTGCTTAGGAGAGAGAGCTTCAAGTGAAGCCCCGGAGCCAGTTCAGAAGAATTTGCC
>JASHRM010000257.1 GCA_030037315.1 Candidatus Acidiferrales bacterium | reverse complement strand
GAAGCAAAAATTCAAAGAGACTGCCGAGTTGGATATGGCCTATGGCGTCGCCGGCCTCGGGCGTTTCCGCGTCAACGTGTTTCAGCAGCGCGGCAACGTCGGTATGGTCCTTCGCGTCATCCCAACGAAAGTTCGCACCATCGAAGAACTCGAGCTGCCGCGCATTCTCGCGCAGGTTTGCGAAGAGCAGCGTGGCTTGATTCTCACTACCGGCACGACCGGTTCCGGCAAGTCCACCACGCTCGCCGCGATGATCGACCGCGTCAATTCCCTGCGCGCCGAGCACATCATCACGATTGAAGACCCGATCGAATATTTGCACCGCGACAAAAAAGGCTTCATCAATCAGCGCGAAGTGGAAGTCGACACCTCGTCATTCTCAACTGCTTTGCGCGCCGCTCTTCGTCAGGACCCGGACGTGATTCTCGTCGGTGAAATGCGCGACCTGGAAACCATCTCAACCGCTTTGCTCGCCGCTGAAACCGGACACTTGGTTCTTTCCACGTTGCATACCTTGGACGCGACGGAAACCATTCAGCGCATCATCGCTGTGTTTCCTCCGCCTGAGCAAAAGCAGATTCGTTTGCAGCTTGCATCCACGCTGAAAGCCGTCATCAGCCAGCGCCTCGTCCGCAAAAGCGACGGCGCAGGCCGCGTGCCCGCGGTGGAAGTGATGATTGCAACCGGCTACATCCGCGATTGCATCATCAACCCGGACAAAACTCGCATGATTCGCGACGCGATCGCCGCCGGCACCAGCCAGTACGGCATGCAAACCTTCGATCAATCGCTCTTCGATCTCTATTCGCGCAATCTCATCACTCTCGAAGAGGCTCTCATGCGCGCTTCCAATCCGGACGATTTCCACCTGCGCGTTCAGGGCATCCGTTCTTCCGCGGACGCAGCCCGCGAGGAAATGGAACGCGCCATGTCCGAATTCGAGCGCGTCGGCAAGCGCTAGTTCGCAGTCCGCTTTGAAACGCCTACTTGGTAATCAGACGACCCGTCCTTTGGTGGGTCGTTGCGCGCGCATCGTGCGAGACGAGATAATCGATACAAAATGTGCTGTGCACAATTTCCGCTTCAGTCCGTTTCGCTCGACCGTCGGAACTGTCACTCGTCGAGCGGTTCCCGATTCCGGACTCGTAAATCTCCCGTAACACCACTGGAAGAAAGGTTGGAATTCCGCTCCCGATACGGCGAAGTGATGCCCGCGATCCCATTTGTAGGGACACGTGTTAGGAACGTCATCGGGCGTCCACCAAAGTCGAAAGGGACCTTTCATCGACAAATATTCTCCGATAACAGTGCCCTGCCGGGTCTCGATTGTTACTTGAAATTCGTCCCATGACATCGCTCTTCCGTTGGCCTCCATCCGATCCGCGAATTTCCGCTCTTTGTGTCCGGTGACGAGCTTCCGCACATATGTCCATGGGACTGACAACCCAGCCGCAATCAGCAAGAGAGGCAGGCAAATCGGCAGAAAAATGATTCCCACTTCGCGTGTTTTCCAGTCCCAAAAGATTGGTGGGCGCCGGTTAGACGCACGGTCTGCCGGAGGGCCGAAAAGCTTCGTGAACGAAGTCTGCACGACCACAGTTTAGCATTCCAGCTTCTGTCTCGCCGCAATGGCGCTCGATCCTGCTGCCTTCGACGTACTTGCTTCCCCGCTTACCACCGCCTATGCTTGCCTCGTGTACTCGCGTTCCGCTCCTCGAAAATTCTCGACCGAGCAAGGCCTCTACAACGCCGCCCTCCGCGCACTCATGCGTCGCGCCCATTCGATTCACCAGATGCGCGAATACCTGGAGCTCCGCGCCGAAGAAAAAGAGCACGCGACGCAAGTGATCGCTCGCCTTCGCGAGCAAAATTACCTCGACGACGCGCGCTACGCCCTCGAATTCGCGCGCTCGCACGCAAATTCGCGCCGCCAGGGACGCTTTCGCATCGCGCGTGAACTCCGCACGCGCGGAGTGCCCGATCGCTACATCGAATCCGCTCTCGACGCCGTTTTCGACGAAACTGACGAAGCCGCCCTGATCCGCACTCGATTGCAACACCTTCTGTCGCGCAATCGCAAGCCGCTCGATCGGCGCAAACTCGCCTCGATTTACGGCAGCCTTCTCCGCTCTGGCTTTTCTGGCGACGCCATCCGCTCCGAATTGCGCCACGTAAGTCGCGATGAACCCGCCGCGCCTTCCGAATCCATGCCGGAATAACTTCCGCGAGGCGGCGTCAATTCTTCGCCTCTTCTTCGCCTGTACCAACCCGCATCACCGCTGCATCTGCGATTGCTTGCAACTCATCGAAACCGTAACATTCGAGTTCTTCTTCGGAGGGTTCTAAATGGCTGCCACGTGGAAAGGCTCGCTCTCGTTCGGACTCGTCGCGATTCCTGTTCAGCTCTCGCCTGCGGCGCGCACCGAGCGCATCAGCTTCAATCAGCTCCACAAAGTCTGCCACACGCGCCTCAAGCAGCCGCTCTTCTGCCCCACTTGCAATCGCCAGGTCGAGCGAAACGAAGTCGAAAAGGGCTATGAGTACGAAAAAGATCAGTATCTGCTCTTCACTGAAGAAGAACTCGACAAGGTCGAGCCCGAATCCGCGCACACTATGGAAATTTTGGAGTTCGTGAAGCTCGACGAAATCGATCCGCTATATTTCGACGCCTCTTACTACGCGACTCCCGAGCCCGCCGGTGCAAAAGCTTATCGCTTGCTCATCGAAGCGATGCAGAAGTCCGGCTACGCGGGCATCGCGAAAGTCACGATGCACAATCGCGAGTACATCGTCATCATCCGCGCACGCGAGAAAGACCTGACGATTCACACCATGTTCTATGCGAATGAAATCCGTGCCGCCGCCGAGCCGGGCACCGATAAGTTCGAAGTAAAAGACGTGGAACGTGCCCTCGCAACTCAGCTCGTCGAAAGCCTTGCCGCGCCATTCAATCCCGAGAAATATCACGACGTCTACCAGGAAGGCCTTCGCACTCTGATCGAAGCCAAAGCCAAGGGCGAAGACGTGATCGTTTCCGCGCCCACGGTTCAGGCCGCTCCAGCCGATCTGATGGCCGCGCTGAAACAAAGCCTCGCGCAAAAGCAACCGCACGGCGAACGCAAGTCACTGCTGCGCGTCGTGCCCAAAACCGCCAAGGCCGCCGAGCCCGCTCCGGAAGCTCCGAGAAAATCCCGCCGCAAAGCCGGCTAACGCGCGAATTCGCGACAGTTCCCCGCGCTGGTCCGAGGAGCGTACCGCTCTATGCCCGCTGCCAATTCTCGCTACCGCGTCGCCTTGCTACGCTTTCGTAGGGGCACGGCATGCCGTGCCCGGCAATGATGCTTGGCGATCGTTCGCCATTCGCAGGCCGTAAGGGCGCAGCTCGCTTGTCCCGAGCGAGGTCGAAGGGGCGATCGAAGACGGCGGCCACGCATGGCCCGGTGGCCCGCAATACCTGCCCAGGTTCATCGTCAGCAGGGCCAGCCAGAATCTAGACGCCACTTGCGCCATCTGGAAGTTTTTCTCGACGCAATCTCTCCGCTGACATTGCCGCGCCAGGCAGGTACAATCACCGACGGCTTGGTTTGGGGCGCTCGCGCAAGAATCTTCCTTGAGGGAATCGCAAATGAAAAAGTTCTGCTCTGCTGTTGCAATCCTTATCTTGGGTCTAATCGCAACTTCTCCCCGCGTGCCCGCTCAGACCGCCGCAGGTAATTACGACTTCCGCGCCGGAGCGATCCAAGAGATCAAAGAAGCCCGCCAGGAAATCGTCAGCCTAGCCGAAGCAATGCCGCAGGAAAAATATACGTGGCGCCCCGCAGAAGGAGTTCGCTCGGTCAGCGAAGTCTATCTGCATATCGCCGCAGGCAATTTCGGACTTGCATCGCTCGCCGGCGTACCCCCATATCCTGGATTTAAGTTTCAGGGTTTTGAAAAATCCACAACGGACAAAACGAAAATCATCGAGCTGCTCAACCAATCCTTCGATTACGCCCAAGATGGAATCAGCAAGCTTTCCGACGCTGATTTGCTAAAGAAGGTAAATTTCCAGCAGTATCCGACGGCGGGTGACGTAATCTTCCATCTCGTCGCGCATGATCACGAGCATCTCGGCCAATCCATAGCCTATGCGCGCATGAACGGCATCGTTCCGCCGTGGACTGCGGCGGCAATGCAGAAACGCGCTGCCGGCAGCAAGTAAAGGCTTCTATCGCGCCACGCTGTCCTGAATCACGGCATTCACCGGCGGCAGAATTCCAAGATCGGTGTAGATCGGGCGAATTAGCTTGCGAATCGCAGGCAGCTGCGTGGTGAACCAGATCGCTCCCGCGATGCAGCAAACGCCACTCAACATTACTGTGCGCGGCGCGCCGATCGCATTTGCCAGCGAACCGGCAAGCAAGCTGCCGAACGGCGCCATGCCCACAAATGCCACGGTGTAATAACTCATCACTCGTCCGCGTTTGCTTTCTTCGGTGATCGTTTGAATGATCGTGTTGCTGGCCGCCATTTGCTGCATCAATCCGAATCCGCAGACCAGCATCAATCCCATCGAAAGCCAGAAATTTCGCGATAGGCCAAACAAAATCAGTCCGGCTCCAAACGCGCCCGCCGACATTGCAATCATCCGTCCCAGGCCCAGCACAGTTTTTCGCACGGCCAGCGAAATCGCGGAGATCACCGCCCCTGTTCCCATCGCGCCCATCAGAAATCCCAAAGTATGCGGTCCGCCTTTCAGCACCGTCCCCGCAAAAATCGGCATCAGCACCGTGAACGGCCAACCCATCAGGCTCACGACCGCAAACAGCAATAAAATCGTTCGAATCGGCGCGAATCCAGCGACATACGTCCAGCCCTCTTTCAATTGCGCGAACATCGAGCTCGTCGCGCGCTGCACGACTCGCGGCTTCACATTCATCGCCACCAGCGACGCAATCACCGCCAGGTAACTAATGCCGTCGACCAAAAAGCAGTAGCCTTCGCTCGATATCGCGATCACCGCGCCTGCCAGCGACGGTCCGACCAATCGCGCGATATTCACCATCGACGAATTGAGCGCGATTCCGTTGCCCAGGTCCGCTCGGTCCTCGATCATTTCCACCAAAAACGCCTGCCGACCCGGCATGTCGAAGGCGTTGATCGCGCCTTGAAACGCGCTCAACGCAATAATTTCGGGAATGTTGATCACTCTGCCCAGCGCGAGCGCAGCCAGCGCGAACGACTGAATCATCGCCAGCGTCTGCGTCACAATCAGCACGCGCCTTCGATTCAGCCGGTCGACCCACACGCCTGCAATCGGCGCCAGCAAAAATGTCGGAATTTGGCCGGAAAATCCGACGATGCCCAGCAGCAACGCGGAATGCGTCAGCCGGTAGACCAGCCAGCTGGTCGCCAGCCGCGTCATCCACGTGCCGATCAGAGAAACGCTTTGCCCGCCAAAGTACAGCCGGTAATTTCTGTGACGCAGCGCCCGCCACGCGTATGCCAGCCGGCCTTGTTCCGTTGCGATTGCCGGCGTCTCTTTCATCTCGCTCATCTTCATCTTCATTTTGCCACATACTCTTTGATCAGCTTCTTGCCTGACTCGTCACATCGATAAAGTAATCTCCGCAAGCCCTCAATCGTCTCGCCCTTGCCACGCTGTCTACTCTTCGATACAACAGGCGCTACCAATTGCGCCTAAGTCCACCGTCTGATTCAGCGAACGTCTGGCAGCGGACTTGCTCCCTTCGCGTAGGGGAAAAACCAGCGATTAAGGAATGCCAATGCGTATGGAAACTCCAGTAACTGGAGTTTTGCTGCTTTGCGTCTTGCTTCAATCGTCCCGAATCGCCGCTCAAGAAGGCCCAATCGCTCCGTCCGCTCCTCACGATTCCGCGCCGCAATCGACGTCCGCGCGATCATTGCCTGGCGCAACGACCACCTATACAAACGCCACGCTCGGCATCACGTTCGACATTCCTGATCAGTACTCGATAAGCCAAGGCCCGGCGGCTTGGTTGCGAATGGGAGATTTCTCGCGCGCCGCCGCTGATCCCGGCGAGTTCGTTTTCGCAAGGCTCGACCCCTCGAACGTAATCCAAGTTCCGGGTGCCGGACCTTCCGTGTCGGCAATGTATTTTGGCGTGCATTTAGGAATCTCGAAAGACTCCTGCGTTCCATCGACCGGATACCCTCGGTACACCGGAGGCGGCGGCACGGCGCAAATCGGCGGGGTAAACTTCGAATGGCGCCAAGTGGCCTTCAGGGGTGGGACATTCTTGGCGCGCGGTCCCTCCACTTATCGCGACTACTATGGATTCACGAATTCCGTTTGCTATGAATTTCACATTCGTGTATCGCCAAGCGCCAGAGTCGACCTGACGCCTGATTTTGAAGCGGTTTTGTCCACCGTCAAATTCATTGCGCGGACACCTGTACCTCGCGCTGCTTCCGATTTGCCCGAGACTCCATTTCCGGTCCCAGCCGATGTTGTGGGCCTCATCAGGCTCACGGACTGGAAAATCAGTTACCCGAAATTCCGTATGCTTGGTCTGCGCTGGCCGCCGGAGAAAGCGCAAGTCTGCGGAATGCTGGAGACAGCAGAGTCTAATCGTATTCTTTTCGAGCATGTCAGCGATCCATCCGATCTCGCCGCGGCGGACGCCGAAACGAGAAAGCTCGAAGCAACTGTTTTGCATTACTTGGATCAGAACGGATGGTCGCCGGTCTCCAACCCAAATCAAACTCCAGGACTCGACGGCTGCTATCGCAAAGGCGACTCAGTCATGGAGGTGCAAAAGGGACCGATCGGATGCTCCTTGCACCCGATACGGCTCGATTTCCATCCTTGCCACTCGCGCGAGCAGGCCCTAGCCCCGCCTTTGTGGGTCCGACCTCTAAGTCCGACGTGAAGTCGGCGCGTCAGCGCAATCCTTTTCCGAGGTTCGCCCGCAGCCTGTAGTCGGCACTCAAATGCTCCGGGTGACGTAATCTTGGTTGTGTAAATGAAGAGAGGGTGTAGGTTTTGTTGTGTCGAGCAACAAAATCTCCGGTAAAGGAGCCTACACCCCCGATGCGAGTGAAGAATATCACACAGCGGTTCGAAGCGTTTGTAGAGAACTTGCAA
>JASHRM010000256.1 GCA_030037315.1 Candidatus Acidiferrales bacterium | reverse complement strand
CTACTGCGTCCTGAACTGGCTCCTGTGCGTCGACATCACTTGCCGCAACCTGTCGCGTCTGAGTTGCGGACGCAACCGCCTGCTTCACCCGCGAATGATCGGACCTGTATTTCAGCGACAGCCCCAGCACAAGCAGCAGTGCCGCGGCGATGCCCAGGGCCGCGATTTGCCACTTAGTGGCTTGGCGGGAAGATCGCGTTTTCTGCTGTTCGAAGGCTTCGATCAAGCCAACTTCGGCGCGCTGCGGCGCACGCCAACTTTCCGCATCGGCTTGCAGCAAGTGCAAGCTCGACTCGAGTGATTCAACCCGGGTTAGAAGCTCGCCGCAATGGCCGCAGTCTTCCGCATGCTCGAGCGCGCTTTCGCGAAGCGCGAAACCTTCGGTTCCCGGCCGCTCCAAATCATGTACGACTTCTTCAAACTGGGCGCAGTTCATTGCCTTCGCCTCCTGACTCATTCGCCCACCGTCGAAGCGCGTTTCGCCGGGCGCGGGTCACGCAGCTTTTCGAGCAGAATCGCTTTCGCCCGGTGCAGCCGCGAACGAACCGTACCTACGGGACAATCCAGTGCGGACGCGGCCTCTTCGTAACTCATCTCTTCCAGTTCGCACAAAATCAGCACTTCGCGATAATTTTCCGGCAGCGTGCCGATCGCCTGCCGCACGCGGCTTATTGTTTCAAGGGACGTAAACTCGTCCGTTGCCGAGGGAAGAGGCGCGTGCCCTTTGCCGTTGCTCGCGGCCGCTGGAGCGGCCATCAAATCGTCCAGTTCATCGTTATCGCCCGCAAACGGGATGAGTCGCCGCTCCTGCTCCCAGCGCTTTCGCAAGTGGTTCCGCGCGATTCCGAAAAGAAAACCGCCGAGAGTCCCTCGATTGGGATCAAATCGTCTTGGCTCGCGGATCAACGTCATAAAAACTTCTTGCGTCACGTCCTCGGCAATCGTCGGATTTCCACTCATGTGCAGCGCAAACCGATAAATTGCAGGATGCTTGCGTCGGTACAACAGCGCAAACGCATCCTCATCGCCGGCCATCATCCGCCGAAGCAGACGGTCGTCCGTCATTTCGGTCGCCTGGATCATTTCCCTATAAAGGACGGCCTGCGTTGTCATTCGTAACGTATTGCGGGGGGCCGTCTAAAAGGTTCCACAATTGTATGCCTTGGGTCCGCCCGCCGCACTAGCCCGCAAGGCCGCCGTTGCCCTGGTTTCGATGCCCCTCCTTGACCGCCGCGTTGCCGTCAAATAACGTAGTGCGGCGCCAGAAACCGCGCGTTTGGCCAGGAGAGCTCAATGCAAGAATTCGATCCGCACGTTCTAGAAGAGAAGCCGATTCCCCCTCCTGAAGAGTTCACCAAACGCGCACGCGTGAAGTCGCTTGAAGAGTATCGAAAAATGTGCGAGCGCGCCGATAACGATCCGGAAGCGTTCTGGATGGAGCAGTCCGCGCTACTCGATTGGTTCGAGCCGCCCACAAAGGCGCTCGAATGGGAACTGCCGCACGCGAAATGGTTCGCTGACGGGAAGCTCAACGTCTCCTACAACTGCCTCGACCGGCACCTTGAAAAAAACCATAACAAGCCCGCGCTTTTCTGGGAAGCGGAAGACGGTTCTCAAGTCGAGTTCACCTATGGCGAACTGCACGAGCGCGTCTCGAAATTCGCCAACGCGTTATTAGGAGTCGGCGTTCAGAAGGGCGATTGTGTGACGATCTATTTGCCGATGATCCCTGAATTGCCCATTGCCATGCTGGCCTGCGCCCGCATTGGAGCAGTCCACTCCGTAGTTTTCGGGGGCTTCAGCGCAACGGCGCTGTCCGACCGTATCGGCGACGCAGAATCTAAGCTTTTGATCACGGCTGATGGCGGCTATCGGCGCGGAAAAATCGTCCCGCTCAAAGCAACCGCCGACGCAGCGCTGGCAAATTGCCCCACGATCGAAAAATCAATTGTCGTAAAACGCACGCAAGAAAATGTCGGCTGGAAGGAAGGCCGCGACCTCTGGTGGCACGACCTTGAAAAGAAGGCTTCCGCCGATTGTCCCGCCGAACCTCTTGACGCCGAGCATCCGCTTTACATCCTTTACACCAGCGGCACTACCGGCAAGCCGAAAGGCGTCTTGCACACCTCCGCTGGCTACCTGCTGGGAACGATGTGGACAACGCGTTTAATTTTCGATTTGCGCGACGACGACGTCTACTGGTGCACCGCCGACATCGGCTGGGTCACCGGACACAGCTACATCGTGTACGGACCCTTGGCCAACGCCGCAACCATAGTGATGTATGAAGGCGCGCCCGATCAGCCCACCAAGAGCCGTTTCTGGGAAATCGTCCAGCGCTACAAGGTCACGATTTTTTACAGCTCCGCGACGGCGGTCCGCGCGTTCATGGCTTGGGGCACGAGCTGGATCGACCGCTACGACCTGAGCAGCCTGCGACTGCTCGGTACGGTTGGCGAATCCATCAATCCGGCTGCTTGGAAATGGTATTTCGAAGCCATCGGCAAGAACCGCTGCCCAATTGTTGACACCTGGTGGCAAACGGAAACCGGCGCAATCATGATCTCTCCGATTCCCGGCGCAACGCCTGCAAAACCTGGCTCGGCCACACTTCCCTTGCCCGGCGTTGCCGCGCACGTTGTGAACATGCAGGGCCAGCCCGTTCCTCCCGGCGAAACAGGCTACCTGGTGATCAAGAAACCGTGGCCTTCAATGCTGCGGACGATCTTCGGCGACGACGAACGGTTCGCGCGCGAATACTGGCGCAGGATTCCCGGCGTTTATTTCGCCGGCGATGCTGCGCAGTGCGACAAAGACGGCTATATCTGGGTGCTTGGCCGCGTGGATGACGTAATTAAAGTCGCGGGTCATCGCCTCAGCTCCATGGAAATTGAAAGCGCGCTCGTGAGTCACATTTCGGTTGCGGAAGCCGCCGTTGTTGCGAAACCCGACCAAATCAAAGGCGAGGCGATCGTTTGCTTTGTGACGCTGCGTTCCGGGCACTCGCACTCGGCGCAACTGCGCAGCGCCTTGATGGACCACGTCTCTTCTACGATCGGCACCATCGCGCGGCCCGCCGACGTGCGATTCTGCGATCTGTTGCCAAAAACTCGTAGCGGCAAAATCATGCGCCGGCTTCTGCGCGAAGTCGCGCAAAAAGGCGGCGTATCTGGTGACACCACTACACTCGAGGACATGAGCGTGATTGAGCGTCTCTCGAAAGCTCAAGTCGAAGACGAGGAGTAGCGATTCGCAGCCAGCGGCGCTCCGCATCGATGGTCTTGTAGCACGGGCGTCTCGGGCCTTCGGGTTTGCCTCACCTGCGCGGCAGAGAAACGCCGTTTGTTCCTTCGCTGTTTCGCGGCACGTGCACCACTCGTCACCTCTCGCACGTCGTGCGTTGCAGCTCGCAACCGCTCTTCATTTTTCTGCTACACTCCGCGCGTTTCTTCGCATGAACTTCGGCGGCGAAACAATTTCATTCCACAACGCGTCTAGAAAAGGGCTCATGTTTCGATCAAAATCTTTGGCAGCTGGAATTCTGGGTGCAGTCATCTTCGCGGGCGCTTTTGCGCCAGCGGTATTTTCGCAAGACAAGCAAGCCAACTCAGGCGATTGGCCAATGTACGGCCACGATCTCGGAAGCACGCGATTCTCGCCACTCACGCAAATCAATCCCGGCAACGTCGCCACCTTGACTGAGGCGTGGTCATACGCGATGCGTCCGGGTGGCGCAGGGCCGTCTTCTGCTTCGTTCAATGAAGTGACGCCCATCGTGGTGGATGACGTGATGTATCTCACCGCGGGCAATCGCGTGGTTGCGCTCGAACCCGAAACGGGCAAGGAAATTTGGGTTTATCACCGGCCCAACGGCCTCGTTTCCACGCGCGGTGTGGCCTATTGGCCCGGCGACGGCAAAGTCGGCCCGCGGCTTTTCTTCACCAGCGGCCACAAACTCGTCGCGCTCAAGGCAAAAACCGGCGAGCCCGATGCCGGCTTCGGCGATAACGGCGAAGTTCTAATGGATGTTCCCTTTGCGGAAGTACCAACGATTTACAAAGACATCGTTCTCGTTGGCGCCAACGTCTACGGTCCCGGTGAAACAAATATGCATCCGCAAGATGAAATCTCTGCCGGCATTCCCGGCGATTCCCGCGGCTTTGACGCTCGCACCGGGAAAAAACTTTGGACGTTTCATTCCATCCCGCACCCGGGCGAAATCGGGAACGACACTTGGGGCGGCGACAACAGTTGGAAAGGCCGCGGCGGCTCCAACGTCTGGAGCATCACGATGTCTGTGGATGAGAAGCACGGCATCGTCTACATGCCCGTTGGAGGGCCGGCCGCGAATTACTACGGCGGCGATCGCCCCGGCAATAATCTCTTTTCGAATTCCCTTGTTGCCGTGGACGCGAACACGGGAAAGCTGAAGTGGTATTTCCAGACTGTCCATCACGAGCTTTGGGATTTCGATTTGCCGCCAGAACCGATCCTTATGGACCTCGATGTGAGCGGCAAGAAAATTCCAGCGGTCATTCAAACGGGCAAAATCGGTTACGTTTTCGAGTTTAATCGCGTTACCGGCAAGCCGGTGTTCGATATTCAGGAGCGGCCCGTCCCCAAGGGCGATACGCCAGATGAATGGTATTCGCCGACGCAGCCGTTTCCGGTGAAACCGCCGCCGGTTGCGAGAGTCACCATCAACCGCGACGACATCGTGTCGCCCGAGGACACCACTCCTGAACACTCCAAGGCTTGCCACGATCTTTGGGACAAAAGCAATTTCTGGACCGAGGGGCCGTACACACCGTGGGCCGTTCACGACAAGCCGACCGACACGAAGCTTACACTGGTTTTTCCGGGTGCCACGGGCGGCGCGAACTGGGGCGGCGCTGCGGCGGATACGAAACTGGGCTATATTTTCGTGAACATGCAGAACGTCGGCGCGACTGGATATCTTGAGAAGAACCCCAAGTACAACGACACGACCAAGGCACAGGGCCAGGTTGAATACCACCGCGGCAGCGGAGCCGGCAGCCAGTTCGGCATGTTCAGCGCTCAGGCAAAAGACGAAAATGGCAAAGTTCTCGGCACTTGGCCATGCCAGAAACCGCCGTGGGAAAGCCTTTCGGCAGTGAACGTAAATACGGGCGCAATCGTCTGGCAGGTGCCGTTGGGAATCACTGAGGAACTTCCCGAAGCCAAGCAGCACACCGGCAGGAGCGGCGCTTTTGCCGGCCCAATCGCCACAGCTGGAGGCGTGGTGTTCATCGGCGCCACAAGCGACGATCGTTTCCGCGCGTTCGATTCAAAAACGGGCAAAGAACTCTGGACTACGAAGCTGAAATATGCGGCCACTGCTGTTCCGATCACCTATCGGGGCAAAAACGGAAAGCAGTACGTCGCGATCATGTCGGCAGGACCTGGCCCCGGTGCCGATCAGGCGCTGGTTGTCTTCGCCTTGCCCTAAACCGGTCGGCTTGTCGCTGCGGGCTGCTCGCATTTGCCGGCCCGCAGCGTTCGACCGGCTTCAGCTCTTCTCTGCAGCCTCTGCCTCGCTGCGTCCTTTGCACTAATCGTTTTCTCGCCGTCGATTTACCTTCGGCACCGATCACTGATCACCGAACTAAAGACCGCTGATCGCCCGCCGATGCCTCTAGCGTAGAGCCTGCTACGAGCCGTCGAGCCCACAATCGGCTTAGCCGGAGGCGAGAGGAACAGGCTGAATCGCACATTTGATCCAGTCGCCAAAGGCGCCGGAGATTTCACCAGCATGCCATTCAAACTGACGTCGATTGTCTCGCCCTCCCACTCGCTCGAGTGATCCTGGCCAACGCCCAGCTTCACCTTGGACTGCACTGCGACTCGGCGAAACCGCCGCTTTTCATGCTCGATCGCGCCCTGCGTGGCACGAATCAGCTTCACCGACCGTGTTTTGTCGATGGGCTTATAGCGAACCAGGCTCGCGCCTGCGGCAAATCCCTGCGTCACAGCAGACGTTCTTTGGTCGTCGCTGATCAGAACGATCGGTGTCATCAAATTGATCCCCGAAGCGCGCATCTGCCGAATTAGCTCCATGCCGTCGGGCGACGAAGCGCCAAGATCGAATAGCGTCACCGCGAATTTCTCTTCGCGCAGCCGGGCCTGCGCCTGGGCACCCGTATTCAAAATGAGCGAATCGAGTCCCTCAGAGGTGAGGACGCTGTGAATCAGTTCGCATTCGGCACGATCGTATCCGACCACCAAGGCGCGGCCCGGCATACAGTTACCCTTGGGAGGGTATCGGCACCAAATGAGGATTCTTTAGTTCGAGGTGTGCGCGCGCATAGCTATCACTCTGATAGCCAGCACTCTAACGGGACCACATTGGACGCCCAGCCCTGTTATCAGGCTTCCGCAGCGCGAGAAAGGCCGTGCGGACTGACCGCGCTCATCATTCGACCAGCGCGAGAAACTCGTGGCCTTGGCGCCCCTTCAAACGCCTCGATTTGCCTGGCGTGATAGAGCTTTTCCTTCTCGCATGATCGGCATCGCAGGCTGAATACGCGGCTCCTGACCAGCTCCGGCCCCTTCTCTTCCGCGTCGAAATCGACATGGGCAAGGATGGCAGGCAGCGGAATGGGCTGCGTACACGTCATGCAACGGACACCGCGGTAGAACTGCGCGGGACTTTCAACCATAAAATTGCGCTCCTCGTTATTTAACAAATCAAGCTTCGAAGGGGCGCGGATAATACACCCGCGCGGGGGGTTCGTCCAGTGCCCGATATCCACATATCCACAGGCACGACCGGATCGTCATTCTGAGCGGAATCTGCCTGTTCGCTTGTCGTTTTCGCGTTTCGTGGGAAAATCCGGCAGACAGAGTCGAAGAATCTCTCTTTGGCTTCCGCACTTCCAGGTCGGCTCTCCCTCACCGGCCGGTCATCTGCGCCAGCCGCTCCGGATAACGCGCACCTTTCACCTCGATCTTTGCAGCGGCTGTCCCCAGCTCATCGATCTCGCTAGGCGAGAGCTCCACGTTCGCGGCACCGAGGTTTTCCTCAAGCCGCTGGAGCTTCGTCGTCCCCGGAATCGGCACAATCCACGTCTTCTGCGCCAGCAGCCAGGCTAGCGCGATCTGGGCAGGGGTCGCGTTCCTCTTCCGCCCAAACTGCTCAAGCAGCTCCACCACCGCCTGGTTCGCTTTACGGTTCTCCTGTGTGAACCTCGGGACGACGTTACGAAAGTCCCCTTTATCAAACTGCGTGTCCGCGTTGATCTTTCCGGTCAGGAAGCCTTTGCCTAAGGGACTAAACGGCACGAACCCAACCCCCAGCTCTTCGAGGGTCGGCAGCACTTCGTTTTCAGGCTCCCTGAACCAAAGCGAATACTCGCTTTGTAGTGCGGTCACGGGCTGCACCTTGTGCGCCCGTCGAATTGTCTGCGCGCCCGCCTCGGAAAGGCCAAAGTGTTTTACCTTGCCTTGCTGAATCAGGTCCCTCACCGCACCAGCTACGTCCTCGATTGGAACTTCCGGATCCACCCGGTGCTGATAGAAGAGATCGATCACCTCCGTTTTCAGCCGCTTCAGCGAAGCCTCCGCGACCTGTTTGATGTGCGCCGGCCGGCTATTCAGCCCAACCGATCCCGGCGCCGCTTCCGTCGTCTTCGGGTCAAGATCAAACCCAAACTTCGTCGCGATTGCAACTCGCTTGCGAAAAGGCGCCAGCGCTTCTCCAACCAGCTCCTCGTTCTTGAACGGACCGTAAACTTCAGCTGTATCAAAGAACGTCACGCCGCGCTCGACAGCTGTCCGGATCAGCGAAATCATTTCGTTCTTATCCGCGGGCGGGCCAAACCCGAAACTCATCCCCATGCATCCCAGCCCAATCTCCGAAACTTCCAGATCGCTTTTCCCGAGTCGGCGCTTTTCCATTGCTGTCCCCCTTCTACACGTTGTTCCGGGTTGGAACCACCATTCTACTTCATGAGCGCCCGTCCCTGGCAGCCGCCGACAGCATCCCACGGTTGAAAACGATCAAGTTCGGAGATAGCATCAGCCGTCGCGATTTCCGCAGAGCGATGCCGCATTGTGTTTGCGTGATCCGCGGGCAACAAGACCAAGGGGGGATTTGGATGCCAACGCCATATCCGAAAGAGCAGATGCATCGCATCGCTTACACGAAACTTACCGAGCAGCAAATCCAAAGCAAATTGAACTCAGTTAGCGGACCGAGTAGCGCCTCGTCCCTCGCTGATGTATTGGTTGGCAAATCGATTCGGATTGTTACCGACAAGGGTCCGACTCTCGAATATAAGTTCAGCGCGAACAACCGCCTTTCAGTCGCAGAGAACGGCGGCGCAGCCGTCAATGCAGGATACGGCGCGCTCATGATGGATAAGATCGGGTTCTTGACGCATCTGATCCCGAATACACAACGCGGTTACGCCGTCGTCGTCGATCACAACACAACTTTGGCCACAGTGTTCGAGCTATGGTTCAGCGGCTACAAGGACAATCGCGAAGTTCAGCGCGAAATTTATTACGGTTATGTCGAAGAACCGGGGCAGGAGCCGCCCAAGGCTCGCCACGTCACAACAAACCGCTGCGAGGGCAAAGGTTTCTATTGGAAACAGGACGCCGGCGCCGAGACGTTGGAGTTTTATCCCTCAGTGGCGTATTCGCACTTCGTCGAGCTTTCGCGCTTCGGCGGCGAACTCGGATTTTGCGGCCCGTCCGACTACATCAAGATTAGCGATGACCAGTACATCTATACGCGCACCGAATGCGAGTTTTCCGGTACCTTCACGGCATACGTGATGGACCTCAATCGCCTTGAGCAGGTCGGCGTACGGCTCGGCTTCGACCAGAATGATGCGCTCGAATACTACGTGTTCCGCGGCAGGGGTGAATGGCTCGGGCAGCACGCCCAATATGAAAAGTTTGGCGACGAAAACGGCTCGGTAGTTCCGGCCGCGCCTGCCGGTCAGACTCCGGCAAAAGGCGCGCGTCGCGTCTATCGCCCGTTTCAAACCATGGCGAAAATGACCAAGGAGCAGGTCGACGCCGCCTGCGCCAAGAATACCAGCGCGTTTCTGCCGCCCCGCGGAGGAGCCGGCGCGCAAATGGGCGGCAATATCGGCCCGAGCAGCGATTGGCTCGCCGGCAAAACGTTCACTCTTCGCTACGATCACGCGCCTGCGATGGAATACCGCGTCAACGACGCGGAAAATCTGCAGTGGCGCAAAGCAGGCGATAGCAGTTGGACCAAGGCGCGCTACAAAGCGTGGGAGTCGATGCCGGGAGTGATTCTATTCGGCCATTTGCTTGAGGGCACGCCCGACCACGATGGCCACTCGATCGTCGCAGACTTCCATCAGGGCATGGTGACCTGCTTCAACGGCTACCTGAACACTCCCTATTTCGCCAACGAAGCCGGCGTGAAAATTCATTTCGGCGTGATCGAGATGGAAGGCATCATTCCGCCCAAATACAATCGCCACCAATTCACCGACGAAATGCTCGGCCGCGCGGTGACTCAAAATTACGCTCCCAACCTGACGTCCATGCACCTCTACTCCACTCCTCATTCGCTTTCGTGGATCATTTTCACCGACACCGACGCAGGCGGACTCCAGTGGAGCGGCCCTGCAGCCTACGTGAAGATTCGCGACGGACTGTACTTCATGTATTGGCTGGAAGAGGCGTGCAACGGTACGCTTGGCACCATTCTGGTCAACCTGCACACAATGCGTGACGTTGGCGTCGGCTATAACTGCGGGCCAAATGGACTGAACATGAGCTCCGTGGGTGCGCACGAAAGGCTCTCCGGCAGTTTCGACATCAGGCGCTTTTATCAGGTAAAGTCGGCCGGAGGTATCGTATGAACAAGAAAACCTCCACGCGTCGCTCATTTCTGAAAGGCGGGGCACTGCTAGCCGCTCCATTGGCAGTAGGCACGGCGCCTGCGATTCTCGCTGACAACGGACTAAAGGCGCGCGTCGCACGGCTTGAGGACGAAGCCGCCATCCGCGAACTCCATCAGAATTGGCTGCGCCGAGTAAATACGAGCGCAGAAGACGTCTCCGACTTCGCTGATCGCAAACGTGCTCCGTCCGGTCCGCAGGTGCGCGGTATTGCAGCCGATCACGCCGGTAAACCCGATGCGATCGAAATCGCACCGAGCGGAAAGAGCGCTGAAGGCCGCTTCCACTGCGTAGTGGAATTCGCCACGGCGATTGGCCGCAACTCCACGCTCGAGCAAATGGCCCACGCGCAGGGCGGTGGCTTCATCCGCAACACGGATCGCCGCGTATTGAACGTCAAATACGTGAAAGCAAACGGCGCATGGTCGATCGCGGAGGTAAAGGTCGCGTCGGCGTAAGTCGTAGGTAAATCAGCCTAAATTTGCATCAGATCTTTCGCAACAAATGAACGAGCAGTCGATGCGCGCGGCCCGCCACCAAACAAGGCCCGCTAATGGAGAATCCGATGAAGAAGGTCTGCGGAATTGTGATCGCGATGATGTCTGTGCTGTTGCTCGCCAGCGCTGCGCACGCGCAGGTATCTCTCAACTCAGCCCGGGTGGGCGCTCAGGATACCGCCGCGCTGGCCAAATTCTACCAATCCGCGTTCGGCATGTTCGAAGTGAATCGGATCAATGTCCCTGGCGGAGCGGAGATCTTCGTGAATTTCGGCGCGACTGCCGACGAAGCCAAGGCCAACAAGGCCGTGCCCATCGTCATCACGCATCGCGATTCGGACGAGATCAAAGATCCGATCGCGCACCTCATCTTCAATGTGAAAGACATGAACGCCACGGTCGCCGCGATCAAGGCAGCGGGCGGCTCGATGGCCGGAGATCCTAGGCCATTCGGCAACACGGGCATCGTGATCGGCATCGCGATCGACCCGGTCGGCAATCGAATCGAGATGATTCAACGCCCGTAATCACGGCCCTGTAGCGGCACACTTCGTTGGCCGGATTCCGTGCGGACGGGCGCGACTTCCGCGACATGCGGCGGCATCAACAAAACCAGTTGTCGTTTAGAACCAATCGATGCCGCAAACTCATGTCATGCATTTGAGCAATGGCCCCGGCATTGACGTGGCCATCTTTAAGCTCGGCGGAATTATCACCTCGCTCACTGTTCCGGACAGGCACGGAGATACCTCGGACGTCGTTCTCGGTTACGACAACCTCGAAAGCTATCGCTCCGACAATCTGTTCATGGGCGGCATCATCGGCAGATTTGCAAACCGAATCGCGCGCGGCGAATTCCTTCTCAACGGAGATCGCTACCATCTCAATCGAAATGACGGCGCGAACCATCTTCATGGAGGAATCCGCGGATTCAATAAAGTCGAATGGCAAGTGAGCCAGCAAGCGCAGCAGCATGCGCAGTCACTGACGCTCGACTATCTGAGTCCAGATGGCGAGGAGGGTTATCCCGGAAACTTACACGTGCAGGTAGCTTTTTCACTCTCCGACGCAAACGAATTGACGATCCATTACCGCGCCACGACGGACAAAGACACCATCATGAATCTCACGCAGCATCCGTATTTCAATCTCGCCGGCCAAGGCGCCGCCGATATCCTGCGCCACGAATTGACCCTGAATGCCGGCACGTTTACCCCGATCGACGGAAATATGATCCCTACAGGCGAATTGCGAGCCGTGAAAGACACGCCATTCGACTTCTCAAAGCCGACTACGATCGGCGCGCGGATCGGCGAAGAGGACGAGCAACTCACGTTAGCTGGCGGCTACGACCACAACTGGGTTCTTAACAAGACCGGTGACGATGCGCTGACTTTTGCTGCACGGGTCTTCGAACCTGAGTCAGGACGCATACTGGAAGTTCTGACTACGGAACCGGGGATTCAGTTTTACAGCGGGAATTCGCTCGATGGCAGGGTTGGCAAAACAGGCACAGCATACGTTCCGCGCAGCGGCTTCTGTCTTGAAACGCAGCACTTTCCGGATTCGCCAAATCATCCGCAGTTCCCGTCGACAATTCTGCGACCCGGTGAAGAATTTCGCTCCACTACAATTTTCCGCTTCCGAACGGGCTAAATCCCTTGCCCTCCTTTCAACAAATCGACTGGTTTCGTAGCGATCGCCTTCAGCGCTGTTGGCGCCCGGCTCTTTGACAACTCAATAGACGCCCCCCCAGGCTGCCTGGCATCGCCAGCGCAGAGGGTTGGAACCTTATCGAGATCAGCAACGCGTTTGCACGGAATCTTCCGCCAAGTAAGAGATGCCGGAGCGGGCGAAAAGGAGTGGAACTTTCAGTCCCTCCATAGTGCGCGCGTCGCCGCCTTTCACTATGCAGGTCGTCGCATCACGGGCCGCACTTGCACAACCCGTGAGCAAATTTACTGCGCATTCTAACCGGCGCACTGGCGATTAAAAACGCCCGTAATCCATGAAAACAATCGGGGCGGGCGGGCTCGCTCTAATCGACACGTTTTCGGAGCCGAAACAGTGTCAAGTCGATCGCGTCGGACATGGCCTTGCAACCCTGCGGACCTGGATGCAAGTGATCGCCGCTATCGAAAGACGGCGCGAGGTGAGCGGCGTCCTGCGAATCGCGAGCCGCGGCGTCAAAATCGATCACGCCGTCGAAGTGCCCGCTATTCTGAATCCAGTCGTTGATGGCCCGGCGGTCGGAGTCTCCATCAGCCGAATAATAAAACGCTCCCTTGTAAGGAAGAATCGTCGCGCCGAAGACCAGCAGACGATGCGCGTGCGCGCGCACGATGATTTGATCGTACGCCGCGAGGATTTGCTGAACGCTCGCGGGTTCCTCACCCGAGCCGCGATTGCTTACACGGGTGCCGATATCATTGATGCCTTCGAGCACGATCACCCAGCGCGCGCCGCTTTGCGTGAGCACATCGCGATCGAGCCGAGCGAGCGCGTTTGGCCCGAGACGGTCGTGCACTAGCCGATTCCCTCCGATTCCCTCGTTCAACACTCCGATATTCGCGGTGCTCTTGTTCGCCTGAAGCCGCCGCGCAAAATCATCCGGCCAGCGGTCGTTTCCATTCGTGGTGGCCCCATGTCCATCCGTAACCGAATCGCCGAGGATCACGATCGAGCCTGCTGAGTCGGGCGTGAGCACATCAATACCATTCAAGAAATACCAGTGATCGACGTGCTCGCCGTTGGACATATCCGGCATCGATACCACGTTGCCGGGCATTAGATAGGAAGTCTCACGGGAACCGGCGTGCGTAGTGACGTCATCGGGCGCGCCATGAAGATACATCGTGACGGCAATGTCCGCTAGCGCGGCCACACGGAAATCGACGGGATCGGAATAGACGAGCGCTCCCGGCGGAACATCCGCGGAAGGCTGCCCATCGAAAGACAGCGCTTTGTCTGTCGCCCCTTGGATAGCGCCCGAACCCGCTGAAAGAGCTACGTGCGCGGCTTCGATCGTCAGTGCAGTTGTTCCAAATGCGTTCGAGAATCGCACGCGAATCCGGCTGCCACCGATCGAAACGTGGACAATCTGCCTTAGCGTCGTGTCAGCGAAACCGGGCGCGGGCAACCTATCTTTCGGATCTTCCAATTGAGGCGACGATGCCCATGTGCCCACCCAGTGCTCAGTCTGGGATTGCTGCCTCGCGCGAGCGCAGCCGGTTGCGATGGAAATCGCCAATACGCAGCCCAGCGCAACGACGCCTGCGCATTTCGCCGCAATGAATGCCTTTTTCACTTCGATCATTCGCCCGCTGAAACTTTCATCGGCAGCGGGACGATTGGCATGTAGCGGCTGGCGAACGTTATGAACGTAGGCCAATTCGGACCGGGCGTGTGGCCGCCTGTGTGTTGCCGGAATCCAATGTCGCCGCTGATGAGCGGCGTTTCGATAGGAGGAAATTCGCTTGTGGGCAGGCCTTTTTTGCCAAGCAATTCATAAACTGGGCTCGCGCCGACGGCGGCCAGAAACATTCCTCGCGCGTCAACCCAGCCATCGCCTTGCGTGGCGCCGGCGCTGATGAAAACGGGCCGCGGTGCGCACAGTGCGATCAGCTCGTGCGAATCGACCGGCAAATCATTCGCGGTGAGCGGGCCGGCGTATTTCAGGAAATTTCCCGCCATCCAGTGATACTCGTTTGTGGCGGCCACATTTTCGAGCAGCTCGCCGAAATGCCGGCGGTAAAGCGCCGCGCCGCCCATGCCCGACGAACTGATATAGCCAATCGCGAATCGCGGGTCGTACGCCATGGCGACGAGTGACGCTTTTCCGTACCGCGAATGGCCTTCGATGCCGACATGCTTCCGGTCGACTGCCTTATCCGTTTCGAAATAGTCGAGCACCCGGCTTGCTCCCCAACCCCACGCGCGCAGCACGCCCCAATCATCGAGTTTTCGCGGCTGGCCTTTGTTGACGAGGCCGATGATTCCTTCAGTCAATCCTGCGCCGTTGTCCGCCTGCACGCTCGTGGGCACATACTCTGCGTATCCCCAACCCTTTGCGAGTACTTGCTGCTGCCACGTTGGCCCGGGCGCTGGGCGAGCTTGCGGAAATCGCTTCGCGAATTCCGCTATGATTTCCGGGCTAAGACTTAATTCGATCATCACGGGTACAGGACCCGGCGCGTCCGCAGGAGTGCTGAGCGTGCACTGAATATTCACCGAGATCTCAGGATCAGATGAATTGTCGACGTGACCCACGAGCTTTTTAGTGATGACCGGAACGTCGCCATTCATTTCCCGCGTGGTGCTGATTACTTCCCAACGCACGCCGGGCACATTTTTCGGCATCCGGCCGTAAACTTCGCGATCGAAATCTTCGACGATTTCTGGCCGGCGCTGCTTCCACCACATCCGTACGGTGGTGACTTTCTTGCCGTTGTTCAGCCGCAGCGCGTCGGGCAAGTGCGGATTTGAATTCGCCTTCGATTCGTCGTAGTTCACGGCATTCGGCGCTTGCAGATTGTTGCCGTCCGCCCCTGGCCGTAGGGTCTTGATGTTCAACAGATCCATCGTTCGCTGATGATCTTGATCCGATGTGAGCTTCACCGGCGCTTGGGCCAATGCGGCGCAGCCGAAGAATACAAGCAGCAGCGTGGCGCCTTTTTTCGCAACGGACGATTCTCCGCATCGCTTCATCGCGATCCTCCCAATTTCAGTCTGGCCGCGTCCGAGCGAACATCGAATTTTGCGCTGTTCGTGGACGCTTCGCGGAAGAGATTCACATTCGTGCGCAGGATCACGGCGGGATTGAGATAGCATGTGGATCGGATCGGTGTTCCGTTGATGAAGTGATCGAGCAAGCTTCGAATCGCCATCTGTCCCTGCAAATAAGGATCCTGGTAAATCGATGCATCGATGGTGCCGTTTTCGAGTTCCGGAATCATTTCCTGAAACAGGTCCGTGGCGATCAGGCGAATTTTTCCCGCGAGGCCGCGGTCGCGAAGGGCGCGACAGACGGGCAAGCAATTCACGGTGCTGACGTAAATTCCGCGCAGATTCGGATGTCTTGCCAGCAGTGCAGACGTTTTGCGATAGCTTTCCTTTTCCGATTCGTGGCCTTCGATAACCGCGACTACCGAGCGATCCGGGCAATCGCGCGTAAATGCCGAGCGAAATCCGTCGGCCTTTCGCTGGTGTTCTTCGGTGGCCAGCATCCCGGTGATGACCGCAACTTCCGAACGAGCAGGAAGAAATTTCGTCATCAACTCGGCGGCGAGCTTGCCGCTCAGTTCGGGATCGATGCTGACGAGGCTCGAACGGCGGCTCGCGGGCGCATCCGTAGTGATACAAACGACGCGTATATTCGCTTGCTCGGCGCGATCGATTAAAGGTGTCACCAACTTTGGGTTACCCGGCGTGAGGATGATCGCGTTCACATCAGTTGCGAGCAATTTTTCTAGGCTGTCTTTTTCCTGCCGACCGAGGCTCGGAACGGGCCGATACACGATGTCGATACCGAAACCGCCAACCAATTTCGCCTCGTCGACGATTCCGGCGCGCATCTGATCGTAGAAAAAATGAATTTCCCTGGGAATGCAAACGCCGATTCGCAGGCTTGCGCGACGCAGTGCCAGCGCCCGCGCAGCGGGATGCGGCGAATACCGCAGTTTTTTCGCAACGCGCAGCACGCGCTGGCGCGTGGCCTCGCGGATTCCAGGGCGGCCCTTTAGGGCGCGATCGACAGTGCCGATCGACACCTTGGCCATTTCCGCAATTTTGTAAATGCCAGCGTGTTTCACGGTCACGTGCAGATCAGCCTTCAGAATTGTGGAATTATCGAGCGACGACGGTCAATTTCGCGTGGTTCAGATCCACGGAATTTCCGCCAACCATAATGTCGAACGTTCCAGGTTCCACCACGCGGCGCATATCTCGATTCAAAAATGAGAGCTCGGCTGGGCCAAGCGTGAATTCCACGGTTTCGGTTTTGCCGGGATCGATAGAAATCCGATGGAAGCCACGCAGTTCCTCAATCGGCCGCGTCACCGAACTCACCTCGTCATGTATGTAGAGCTGAACCACTTCGTCTCCGCGGCGGCTGCTCGTATTCGTGACGTCGACGGAAACTTTCGTTTGTCCCTCAGGGCCAATCGAATCGGGCGACAAGCGAAGATTCGAATACTGGAATGTTGAATAGCTCAGTCCCCAGCCAAACGGAAAAAGCGGCTTGACCGTCGATCCTAGGTATTCGCGCCGGCCGGATGGCTTTTGATAGTAGTAATCGGGAAGCTGGCCCGCATTTCGCGGTACCGTGATCGGCAGTTTCCCTCCGGGATTCGCATCGCCAAAAAGAACGTCCGCAGCCGCTGTGCCGCCCTCCTGCCCGAGGTACCATCCGTCGAGAATCGCCGGCACATTTTCGGCGATGTAGTTGATCGAAAGCGGACGCCCGTGAATCAGAAAAACGACCACGGGCTTGCCTGTTGCAACCATCGCCTTCGCAAGATCGTCCTGATTGCCGAGTAGATCGAGATTGTCGCGATCGCCAGGATGATTCACGGCCCAGGCTTCGCGCGATGTTTGTTCATTGCCACCGAGCACTAAAATGATTGCGTCCGCCTGCTTCGCAATCGCAACCGCGTCCTGAATGCGTTCCGCATTCTTGACAGGATCGCCAAGCACGACTTCGTTCGCCTCCCAAACCGGCCTCGATTCGGTGATTTTGCAGCCTTCGGCGTAAACGACTTTCACGCTCGGTCCGAGTTTGTCGTTGATTCCCTGCAAGATGCTGACGCTGTGGGCCGGCGTGCCGCTATAGCCCCCGAGATGAACGTCCGCCGCGTTCGGTCCGATCACGGCAATCGTCTTGTATTTCGATTTATCGAGCGGCAGCAGCTGATCCTGATTTTTCAGCAGGATGATGGTTTCGCGCGCGGCCCGGAGCGCAAGCTGCCGGTGTTCGGCATCATTCGTTACTTCTTCCGCGTGAGCCGGATCAACATAGGGATCGTCGAAAAGCCCGAGAACGAATTTGTCGCGCAAAATGTGGGCCACTGACCGATTGATTTCGGCTTCATCAACTTCTCCGTCGTGCACTTCGCTGACCAAGCTCTTGTAGGCATCCGCTCCGGGCAATTCGACGTCGACGCCCGACGCCAGCGCAAGCTTCCCTGCTTCCTGTGTAGTAGCGACCACATGATGAAGCGTGTTCAATTGGGCGATGCCGAAATAATCCGAAACCAAAGTGCCGTTGAAGCCCCATTCTTCGCGGAGAACGTCGATCAGAAGATGCTTGTTGCTGTGTGATGGAATTCCGTCGATTTCGTTGTACGAGGCCATGACGCTCTGAATATGGCCTCGCTCGACAGCGACCTCAAAAGGCTTGAGAAAATATTCGCGCAGTACTCGTTCCGAATAACTCGCCGGCCCGGCATTCGTGCCGGCTTCGGGCTGGCCGTGCCCGGCGAAATGTTTGGCGGTTGCCATCACGTGGGCTTTGTCGATCAGCGGGCCAGGGCCCTGGAGCCCTAGAATCGCAGCGAGACCGATGTGCGAAACGAGATATGGATCCTCTCCATAGGTTTCTTCCGTGCGTCCCCATCTCGGATCGCGAGCCAAATCGAGCACCGGCGAAAGGCACTGTTGCGCCCCGCGCGACCGCACTTCGGCGGCCGTGGCGGCGAATACGTCATGCACCAAACTCATATCCCAAGTGGACGCAAGACCGATCGCTTGCGGATACGAAGTGCCCTCTGGCGCGACATGGCCGTGAAGACATTCGTCGTGGAAAATCACGGGAATACCAAGCCGCGTATTTTCCTTCAGCCACTTTTGAACGGTATTCGTATACTCGGCCATTTGACGCGGGCCGCGATTTTCGCTTGGCCGCGAAATCTCGCCGATACCGTTTTTCAAAACGACAGCCGCACGATCCGGCTGAAAATTGCCAGTCGCATCGAGGAACAAATTTTCAGCGCCCGTCTGACGGGTGTTTTGCCAACTCCCTTCGAGCTGCGCGACTTTTTCTTCGAGCGTCATGCGCGAAAGCAGGTCCGCGACGCGCTGCTCCACGGGCAGCTGAGGATTCTTGTACGGGGGAACGTTTTGTCCTTGGCTTGGATAGGCAACGAGGGATAGAAAGGCAGTAATGATGCTGAATTGCGCCGCCACGCGCAGTCGAAAATGACCCTTCATGCACGCCTCCGTACCACAATATCGCCTCTTGACTTGGCGAGCAGGCGGCACTATATCATCTCCGTTAACGCTAACGATAAGGCTTTTTCGATGAATCCACTGGCCGCCAACTCGAACGCATGAAAACCTTCTTCACCTGGACCTTCGTTGCGATTCTGTGCGTCGCGCTGGCCGCGGGCTGCTCGCACAAAACCAAGGAGGGCAGCGGCAATGGACACATCCGCATCGGCTTTTCGATGGACTCCCTGCAATTGGAACGCTGGCAGCGCGATCGCGACATTTTCGTTCAGCGCGCGACAGAGCTTGGGGCCGAGGTTCTTGTTCAATCCGCCGAGGGCAACGACTCGGTACAGGTGCGGCAGGCGGAAAATCTGCTGACGCAGGGCGTGGACGTTCTCGTGGTGGTGCCACATAACGGAGAAATCGCAGCATCGATCGTCGACAGCGCGAAACGCCAGCGCGTGCCCGTGATTGCGTACGATCGGATGATCGAAAACAGCGACGTGGATTTCTACGTGTCTTTTGACAACGTGAAGGTTGGCGAGCTGCAGGCGAAATACCTGCTAGATCGCGCCCCGAAGGGCAACTATATCCTGATCGGCGGCTCGCCGACGGATAACAACGCGCGTATGTTCCGCCAGGGGCAGATGATGATTCTCGATCCGGCGATCAAGCAAGGAGATATCAAAATCGTCGCGGATCAGTGGTCCAAAGACTGGTTGCCGAGCGAGGCGCTCAGCCACACGGAAAATGCTCTCACGCAGGCGCAGAACCATATCGCCGCAGTCGTGGCTTCGAACGACAGCACTGCAGGCGGTGTGGTCCAAGCGCTCGCCGAACAGAAGCTCGCCGGAAAAGTACTCGTGTCGGGGCAGGATGCGGATCTTGCTGCGTGCCAACGAATCGTGGAAGGAACGCAAGCGATGACGGTGTATAAGCCGATTCGTCCCTTGGCCACACGCGCCGCGGAAGCCGCCATTGCGCTCGCGAAACATCAGCCGGTCCCATCAAATACGAAAGTAAACAACGGGCACAAAGACGTGCCGTCGTATCTGCTCGAGCCAATCGCGGTCGATAAAGGCGACATAGCTCAGACTGTGATCAAAGACGGTTTCTTGAAGGTTGAAGACGTTTACCGGAATCTTCCAAGGTCGCAGTGGCCGGCAAGCCCGGCGTCGGCCAGCAAAGTCTCGGCTTCCGCGCCATGAGCAAGACCGCCGTCGCAGCGCCGCTTCTTTCGATGAACAACATCGGAAAGGCTTTTCCGGGCGTGCGCGCGCTCGATGGCGTGACGTTGGATGTTCAAGGCGGCGAAATCCACGCCATCGTCGGAGAGAATGGCGCCGGCAAGTCGACGCTGATGAAAATCCTAAGCGGCGTTTACCCGTATCCGGAATACGACGGCGAAGTGCGAATCGACGGCGCACTCAAGCAGTTCAAGAGCGTTCGCGATTCGGAAAATGCGGGCGTTGCGATTGTTTTTCAGGAGCTGTCCCTCGTTCCCGAGCTTACGGTCGGCGAAAACATTTTTCTCGGGCGCGAGCCGGGGCATTTCGGATGCCTGAACTGGAATCGCCTTTATTCGGAGGCCGCTGAGATCCTGCGCGGCTTGAAATTCGATCTTGATGCGCGAACGCAGATAAGCAGCGTCGGCACCGGGCAGCAGCAAATCGTCGAGATTGCGAAGGCGCTTTCCAAGAATGCGCGGATCCTGATTCTAGACGAACCGACCGCAGCATTGACGAACAGAGAGTCGGAGATGCTGTTCGCCGTGCTCGAACATTTGCGCGATAAGGGGATTGGAATCATCTACGTCTCGCACCGGCTTGACGAAGTTTTCCGACTGAGCGACCGAATCACCGTACTTCGCGACGGCAGAAGCATCGGCACCACGCCGAGAGCGGGCGTGGATCAGAACGACGTGATCTCGCGCATGGTCGGACGCGAAATAGCGCAAATGTTTCCGCCTGCTCGAAGAACATCCGGTAAGGTCGTTCTGGAGGTAAAACATCTCACCGCAGTCGGCCATAAAAGCGGTGCGACCAATGTCTTTGATGTGAGCTTTTCCGTGCACCGCGGCGAGGTGCTGGGCATCGCTGGCCTGATGGGCGCGGGCCGGACGGAGATGCTCGCGGCGCTTTTCGGGGCATTTTCAGGAACGGTGAACGGCGAAATCGCGGTGGACGGGCACGCGGTGAAAATTTCGCGTCCCGCTGATGCCATGGAGCACGGAATCGGACTTGTGACGGAAGATCGCAAACGGTCGGGCTTGATATTGAACCAAACGATTCTTTTCAACATGACGCTGGCCGCGCTGCCGCGCATTTCCGAATGGTTCACTACAGAGGAGTCGCGGGAAATTGCAGCGAGCCGGCCGCTCTTCGATAGCTTGCAAATCAAGGCAGCGTCGCTTTTCACCGGTGTGGGCACTTTGTCAGGCGGCACGCAGCAGAAAATTGTGCTCGCCAAGTGGCTGTTGACCTCGCCGCGTGTGCTGCTGCTCGATGAGCCCACGCGCGGAATCGACATCGGCGCGAAGCAGGAAATTTATTCGACGATCGACAGGCTGGCGAAGTCCGGGCTTGCGATCGTGATGGTTTCGTCGGAACTGCCCGAAGTCCTGGGACTCTCGGATCGCGTCCTCGTGATGCGAGAAGGCCGCATCTGCGGCGAATTCTCGACGGATCAGGCGACGCCGGAAGCCGTCATGGCGTGTGCCACCGGAGCGGTACATCATGCCTAGCGATCCCGCTGTGTCGCAACGGACCGAGGCCGATATCTCCACACAATCGGCCGAGCTACCTAGCGCCACTGTGGCGAAGCAGCTTCCGCACGGAAGGCTCCTCGGGCGCATTCTGCGGTCCTATGGGCTGCTGACGGCGCTGGTCGCCGTCTGGATCATCTTCGCTTTTGCCACGGCCGGCATCTTCCTTACCGCTCGAAATTTCTCGAATCTGATCAGGCAGACGGCGGTCATCGGCATCCTCTCCGTGGGAATGGTGATGGTTATTATCACCGCCGAGATCGATCTTTCGGTCGGCTCGCTCGTGGGCCTGACCGGGATGACGGCGGTGCTGGTTCAAACGATGTGGCACCGGGGACTTTTTCTCTCCGTGCTGCTGGGCATTTGCGTCGGCCTTGCAGCCGGAGCGCTTCAAGGCTGGTTGACCGCGTGGGGAAAGATTCCGTCGTTTATCGTGACGCTCGGCGGCCTGCTCGCGTGGCGCGGCGCTACGCAAGGAATCAGCGGCGGCAATACATATCCGATCGAGGTCGACTCATTCAAGGCGATCGGCCAAAGCTATTTGGGCTCAACCGCGGGCGTCATCCTTGCTGCCATTGCGATCGCAGCGGTGATTGTCTCAGTAATTTTTCGCAACCGGGCACGGCGGCAACATGGCCTTCTCCCATGGGGATGGGCCGGGCTTGCGCTTCGCATCGTTGTTCCGTGCCTCCTAATTGTAATTTTTGTGGCTGCGCTGAATGCGTATGCGGGGATACCGATTCCCGTGCTGATTCTTGCCGGAATCGGGCTTGGCGGCGAATTCCTGACGCAGCAGACGCGTTTCGGACGGCATCTCTACGCGATTGGCGGAAATGCGGAAGCCGCGCGGCTTTCTGGCATCGGCCTGCGCACGAATGTGCTGGTTGCGTTTTGCATTCTTGGCGCGCTTTCTGCGGTCGCGGGCATGATTTATGCGGCGCGCGTCGGCAGCGCGGGACCCGACGCGGGGACATTGCTTGAGCTCGATGCGATTGCCGCATGCGTGATCGGCGGCGCGAGTTTGATGGGCGGGCGCGGAACGGTGTTCGGTGCGTGTTTGGGCGCGCTATTCATGGTGAGTCTTGATAACGGAATGTCGCTGAAAGACATTCCCGATTTCGTCCAGAACATCGTCAAAGGCGGAATCCTGGTGGCGGCCGTCGGGCTCGACATGTTCGGACGGCGGCGCGGAGAAAAGTGACGATGTACATTCTCGGCATCGACGTCGGCACCGGCGGCACGCGCGCGTTGGTCATCGACGAGCGCGGGAAGCTTGTTGCTTCGGCAACCGAGGAGCATCGAGCCTTCGCTTCGCCGCAAATCGGATGGGCTGAACAAGATCCGGCGGACTGGTGGCGAGCAACCGGGCTGGCCGTGCGCAAGGCCCTGTCGAGCGCGGACCTCGCCGGTGACAGCATCGCGTGCGTGGGACTTTCGGGACAGATGCACGGCGCAGTGATGCTCGACGCAGCGGGAGACGTGGTGCGTCCGGCGCTGATATGGTGCGACGTGCGCACCGAAAAACAAAGCAACGACATTCATGCGAAGATCGGCAAGTCGCAAGTGATTCAGCTCACCTGTAATCCAGCTCTCCCGAACTTCACGCTGACGAAGCTTTTGTGGGTGCGCGAAAACGAACCGGAGAATTGGAAGCGAGTGCGCTCCGTAATGCTGCCAAAGGACTACGTGCGCTTTCGGTTGAGCGGGGAGCGAGCCATCGATGTTGCCGATGCGTCGGGCACGCTGATGCTCGACGTTGCAAAGCGACGCTGGTCGCGGGAGGTTCTGAACGCGCTGGAAATTGACGCTTCCCTACTGCCAAAGCTCTACGAGTCACCCGATGTCTGCGGAAGAATTTCGGGAGAAGGCGCGGCCGCGACCGGCTTGAATGCCGGCACTCCTGTTGTTGCGGGCGCGGGAGATCAAGCCGCAGGCGCCGTCGGCCTCGGCATCGTGGCGCCTGGAACTGTGAGCGCGACGATTGGCACGTCGGGAGTTGTATTCGCGAGCACGGACCGGCCGGCGCTCGATCCAAAGGGACGTCTGCACACTTTCTGCCACGCCGTTCCCGGCAGATGGCACGTGATGGGAGTCACGCAAGCCGCGGGACTGTCACTGCGCTGGCTGCGCGATCTTTTCGGCGAAAGTTCGCTCGACGGGGCGGATCCATACGAGCGAATGACCGCTGAAGCTGCCAAGACTCCCGCCGGCTCCGATGGCGTCTTGTGGGCCCCTTACTTGATGGGCGAGCGAGCGCCGCATCTCGATCCGAACGCGCGAGGCGCACTCTTAGGACTAGCCGCTTCGCATAACCGTGGCCATGTGGTGCGCGCGGTACTCGAAGGCGTTGCGTTCAGCCTGAAAGATTCGCTCAGTATTCTCGAAGAGATGGGAGTGCCTGCGCAGAAAATCCGTCTCGGCGGCGGGGGAGCCCGGTCGCCCTTGTGGAGGCAAATTCAGGCGAATGCTTACGGATCCGAAGTCGAGATCCCGCGCACTGAAGAAGGCGCCGCATACGGCGCCGCGATACTGGCAGGCGTCGGCGTGGGAATCTGGCCGTCGGTGGACGCTGCTTGCAGCGCGGTCGTTGAAATCGCTCATCGTGTTGCCACCCGCGCGGATGGCGTCGCCATCATGAAAACGCGTTATTCGGAATACAAGAAGATTTATCCGGCTCTAAAGTCTATTTTCAACTGAACGTTCTGGATCGCCGGCAGAGTTCAGGAGAGGTCAAGCCATGAAATCGAAAAGCACTGCATATCAGCCGCGTCCGGAACACAAATTTTCGTTCGGCCTTTGGACCGTGGGCAACCGCGGCCGCGATCCCTTCGGCGATTTCGTGCGCCCGCAGCTCTCTCCTGCCCAATTGGTCGATTTGCTTGCGGAAGTCGGCGCGTGGGGCGTGAATTTGCACGATAACGACCTGGTTCCGATCGATGCCAAGCCGCGCGAGCGCGATCGCATCGTTAAAGGCTTCAAAAAGGCGTGCAAGGATGCGGGGATCGTCGTTCCGATGGCGACCGTGTCTCTCTTCTTTCACCCGGTGTTTCGAGATGGCGCGTTTACCGCGAACGATCCCGAAGTGCGCGCGTACGCCGTGCAAAAAACGATGCGCGCCATGGACATCGGCGCAGAGCTGGGCGCGACGATCTTCGTTTTGTGGGGCGGGCGCGAAGGCGTGGAAACGGACGCGAGCCGGCGTCCGGATGAGGCCTTCAAGCGGCTGCGCGAAGCAGTGAACTATCTCTGCGAATACAATCTCGATCGCGGTTACGGATTCAAGTTCGCGCTCGAGGCAAAGCCGAACGAGCCGCGCGGCGACATCTATATGGCGACGACGGGCCACTATCTTGGCTTTATTCCCACGCTCGATCATCCTGACATGGTGGGGGTGAATCCTGAGGTTGCCCACGAACAGATGGCCGGGCTAAATTTTCTCCACGGCGTCGCGCAGGCGTGGGAAGAGGGCAAATTATTTCACATCGATTTGAACGATCAGATGCCCGGCCGCTACGACCAGGATTTTCGATTCGGCTCAGCGAATCTGAAATCTGCATTCTGGCTGGTCAATTTTCTTGAAAACGTGGGATACGCCGGGCCCCGGCATTTCGACGCGCACGCTTATCGCACGGAAGATTACGAAGGGGTAAAGGATTTTGCGCGTGGCTGCATGCGCACCTATCTGATTTTGAAGGAAAAGGCTGAACAGTGGCGCTCTGATAAGGACATTCAGTCGATTCTAAAAACGCTGGTAGCGAACAAAAGTGGCGCACCATCGTTGGCGGAGTATTCCAAGAAAAACGCGTCCGGGTTGCTCGCATGCGAGTTCGATAAGGACAAGATTCTCCGCAAGCGCCTGCCCTACGAACGGCTCGATCAACTCACTGTGGAATTGCTCCTCGCCGTCGATTGAGCCACTTGAACGGCGCGGCAACGATGCGACCGATCAAGTTCTCTGTTAGTATTTGCGATCCGCTTTAATCGCAACGCTCAGGGGTTTCGCATTGGCATATCCGCGGCTCGATTTTCTGCGAGGCTCATTCCGCTTGACGTTCCGTGTCCGGAAAATCGGCTTACAAATTGTCGCTCTCTCGGCGCTCGCATTTATCGGACAAGCAAGACTATCGCGCGCGGAAACCGGCGAGGCAGCTTGGCTGCGCTACGCTCGCCTGGATAAAAGCAGCCGCGAAACGTACCGCTCGCTCCCGGCAGTTGTTGTGCGACTGGGGGACTCTGACGTGCTTGCATCCGCACAATGGGAGTGGATTCGCGGCGTTAGCGGCATGCTCGGCGAAATTCCGCGCACAGAAACTACCGTACCGAAAGAGCCCGCCGTGCTTCTGGGGACCGTCGCGAGCCTGAAAGCAGCTCTTCCGTCTTTGCAACTGCCGCGTGGACTCAGCGGCGATGGATTTTGGCTCGCTGACAAACGCATCGGCGATGCCAACTTCATCGTGGTTGCTGGCGCGGATGATCGCGGGGTTCTTTACGGCACGTTTGCCTTGTTGAACAAAATCGCTTCGCAGCACGCGATCACTTCACTGGACGAGACTCAGATCCCCTCCGCGCCTGTGCGCTGGGTGAACCAGTGGGACAACCTCAGCGGCAAAATCGAACGCGGATACGCAGGGCCCTCGATCTTTTTTGAAAATGGCAACGTGCGCGCGGACCTGACGCGAGCCAGCGACTACGCGCGCCTGCTGGCGTCGATCGGAATCAATGGCTGCGCGATCAACAATGTGAACGCAGATCCACAAATCATTCAGAGCGATTTTATTCCGCAAATTGCTCGCATTGCGGACGCATTTCGGCCATGGGGCGTACGGCTCGGCATTGCCGTGGACTTCAGCAGCCCCAAGATTCTTGGAGCGCTCGATACTTTCGATCCACTCGATCCTCGCGTGGCTCAATGGTGGAGCGCCAAGTTCGACGAAATCTACCGCGCGATTCCTGATTTTGGAGGAGTGGTCGTCAAGGCGGATTCGGAGGGACGGCTCGGCCCTTCGACTTACAACCGGACTCCCGCGGACGCCGCAAACGTGATTGCGCGCGCACTTATGCCGCACGGCGGGCTCGTTTTCTACCGCGCGTTTGTCTACAACCACCACCTCGATTGGGAGAACCTGAAAAATGATCGCGCCAAAGCCGCTTACGATAACTTTCATCCGCTCGACGGCCGGTTCGACGATAACGTGATCATCCAGATCAAATATGGGCCGATCGATTTTCAAGTGCGCGAACCCGTGTCACCGCTTTTCGGCGGACTAGAGAAAACGAACGAAGCGATCGAACTGCAAGTAACGCAGGAATATACGGGGCAGCAGCGCCACTTGTGTTTTCTGGTGCCGATGTGGAAAGAGTCTCTCGATTTCGATATGCGGCTAAATGGCAGGCACACGCCGGTGAAGGATTTGATTTCCGGAAAAACTTTTCATCGGCCCGCAGGAGGCTTCGTGGCGGTCGTCAACGTGGGCATGGATTTGAATTGGCTGGGCCACCCGCTCGCGATGGCGAATCTCTATGGCTACGGTCGATTGGCGTGGGATTCGAATCTCTCTTCCAAAGCGATCGCAGAAGATTGGACTCGCTTGACGTTTGGAAATAATTCGCAACTGGTGGAAACGATTTCAAACATGCTGCTCGCTTCGTGGAGAATCTACGAGAACTATACCGGTCCGCTTGGAGTCGGAACGCTAACCGATATTCTTGGCAGCCACTATGGGCCGGGGCCCGAGTCATCCGAGCGCAACGGCTGGGGGCAATGGCATCGCGCTGACAAAAACGGAATTGGAATGGATCGCACGATAGCGACGGGCACAGGCTACAACGGACAATATCCGCCCGACGTTCAAGCGCAATATGAAACTCTGCAAGCTACGCCCGATGACCTTCTACTTTTTTTCCATCACGTGCCTTACACCTATGCGCTGCACTCGGGAAAAACAGTAATTCAGTACGTCTACGATTCGCATTACGAAGGCGCCGAGCAAGCGCAACAACTGGTTGACGATTGGAAGTCCCTCAGAGGGCTTGTGGACGACGAACGGTACACGGCTACGCTCGCTCGCCTGGAATATCAGGCAGGCCACGCGATCGTTTGGCGCGATGACCTTTGCGACTGGTTCTACAAAATGTCCGGCATCCCTGATACGAAGGGGCGCGTCGAACATCATCCAAACCGCATCGAGGCCGAAACCATGGAGCTTCAAGGCTTCGAGGTCTCCCCCATCAAGCCGCCCGAAGCCGCCTCTGACGGAAAAGCGATCGAGTGTCCGCTGCCCAAACAAGAATGCACCGCATCGTTTCAGTTCAAAGGCAACGCGGGCTGGTATGAACTGGATGTGGAGTACTTCGATCAGAACAATGGCGAGTCCACGTTCCGTGTTGCTGTAAACAATCAACTGGTCGATCAATGGCTCGCGGACGATCACTTGCCCGCGATACAACCGAACGCGGATTCTTCTACGCGCCACCGAATCGCTGCTCTGGCGCTGCGCTTCGGCGACCAAATCAAGATCGAAGCACAGCCCGATCGCGACGAGCGTGCTGCACTGGATTACATAGAAATTTTTCCCGCCAGCCGTTAACTTAAAAAATCGGAGCTACATCCTCACGAATCTGGCCGCCGGTCAAGGGCTGGAGGCAAGTACTCTGCCTTGACTGGACCGGAAACCGCCTCGGCACTCTCGGCAAATCCACTTCGAGGCTGAAAAGCCACTACTTCGGAAGAGGCACAGCGTACATCTTGAATGTTCCGGGATCCTTGTCTTTCATCGCCGGGTCTTGAATGTAGTTCAGCTTTCCTTCTGCGACCCAAGCCATGCCCCGCGTGGCGGTGACGGCTGGCGTGCTCGCTGAGACCTCTTTCAGCGTCGTCAGCGTCACCCTGTCTCCGGCAAACGTGACGAGCGACATCTTCCCGGAATTTTCCGCTAATAAAAATCGCCCTTTGCCGATGGCTCGCATGCCGTCCGGACGGTCAAGCGCTCGCGGCAGCTCCAGATCTGTAATTTTTATCGCTTTTCCATCCGCCCCCAAATCGACGCGGACAATTTTGTTCGCCGTCACGCTATTCACATAGAGCGTAGCCTTTCCGCCGAAGGCGAGCCCATCCGCGCCTGCTAGCAGTGGATCTTTTGCGGCTACTTCCAATCCCTTTGCACCGCGCTTGAGCATATCCACAGCACCTCCAAAAGTGTCCGTGATATAGGCCGTCCCATTGGACGCGACTGCGATGTCGTTACACAGAGTTCTATCGCCAGGCAGCACGTAGGAGTCTTTCGGAGCGCCGGTTGCAAGATCAAAGGTTTTTACGGCTGTAGGATCGCCGGTGGTTCCCATCTTGTTGGAGCAAAGCCAGAGTAGTTTGTTCTTTTCGTCTGCGAAAACGCCTAGAACGGAGTTGAGTCCGTTGGTGCCGGGCTTGATCCATTCCTCTGCATCCGTCTTGCCGGGCGCGATTCGCAGGACGTCGCCGCGTCCGAAACTGCCTACGATCAGCGTGCCGTCCGGCGTCGAGGTTATGCTTTCCGGAAACACGCGCGTGCCCGGCAGAGTGATCTCCGTCACGTTTTGCGCGGTTAATGGACCCGCGAAAGCCAAACACAATGCGCCGATGCCTATCGCGCGACTCATCGATTTGCAGAGTCGAATCTTGTTCATCTCTCTTGGTCCCTCGCTACGAACTTCGTGAAAAAAGCGACGCCGAATGTATCATAACTGTGCCAATCCATGCGTCTGTTACGGTGCCAGTCGTAGCGAATCGCGTGGCGGGAGGTTCATAGATGTCCAACAACTCGGAAAAACCCAGCGCGGAAAGCTCATTACCAATACGCAATCCGCGTACAGGCAAGATCGACCTGCAGATCAATGTGCCAGCGACCTCCGAAATCGCCTCTATCTGCGCCCGCCTGCGCGCCAAACAAGTGGCTTGGGGACGGACGCCAATCGCTTATCGAATCGAGATCATGAAGAAATGGGCGCAGCGGCTCGAGGTGCACCGCGCCGCGCTGATTGAAGCTGATTCAACCGACACCGGCTACGGCCAAATCTCTCGAGTGGCTCCGGACATGATAATCGGCAGCATTATGCGCACAGCAGCCGTCGCGCCTGCGGTCTGCGAGCAAGCGCGGCGTTCTGGAACTTCGCCGCACAGTCCGGCGATCCGATTCGACACGAATCTGCGCCCGTATCCGGTTGCTGGAATTATCGGGCCGTGGAATGCGCCGTTAATGCTTTCCACGCTCCATGCGGTTCCACCTCTCTTTGCGGGCTGCGCCGTGATTGTGAAGCCAAGTGAGATCGCGCCGCGGTTTGTTAAACCCATTATGCAAGCCATCAGCGAGGTGCCCGAACTCGCCGAAGTACTAACGTACGTGGTGGGCGATGGCCAGACGGGCGCCGCGATCGTTGAAAACGCGGACATCATAAATTTCACTGGCAGCGTCCCCAACGGCCGCAAAGTGGCAGAAGCTTGCGCTCGGCGGTTCATTCCCGCCATTTTGGAACTCGGCGGCAAGGATCCAGCGATCATCACGGAAACGGCGGATCTGCGAGCTGCCGCAAAAGCTGTTGTCCGGGGCGCAGTCACCAGTACCGGACAGGTTTGCTTTTCAATCGAGCGAATCTACGTCCAGGAAGAAATACATGATGCGTTCGTGGATTTGCTCGCACAGGAAGCAGAGCGCGTCCACCTAAACTATCCTGACCCGACCGTGGGACAAATTGGGCCATACATAGCCGAACGACAAGCTGCGATTGTCGACGAGCATCTCGACGATGCAGTCCGACAAGGGGCGAAGATTCGAACCGGAGGAAAGAGCGAAAACCTCGGCGGCGGTTTGTACATGCGCCCCACTGTTCTAACCGACGTGACGCACGAAATGAAAATCATGGTCGACGAGACGTTCGGCCCGGTAATGCCCGTTATGAGGTACAAGACCGAGGAGGACGCGATCCGGCTTGCGAACGACACGTACTTTGGGCTCTCCGCCGCTGTGATTGCCGGCTCGGAGGCAGAGGCTCGAAGGATCGGCGACCAGCTCGACGCCGGATTAGTCAGCCTTCAGGATACATTTCTCACTTTCGCTGGCTTCGGCGTCGGCCTGCAACCCGATTCGTTCAAGTTTTCCGGAATGGGCAGCCGCGCTGGAATCACTGCGTACTTCCGCAGGCAAGGAGTTCTCATCAACAGCGGCGAAGTCGCATCCCTGGCGGAGGAGCAGCTGCAGGCTGTCGGGTGATGTTTTTCGAGTTTCCCTAACAACGCGGAGAATCATGGCGCTCAGCGGCCGAGGGTGCGTAGGGCTGTCGAACTCCCGTGCGGCTATTGCCCCGAAGCTTTCGTCTTGGAACCGCCGCGGTGCGTAAATTTGCCCAGGAGAAATTCCTGCGCGATGTTGGCGCCAAGGCGCTCGCCCGTTCCCAGCGCGAATTGCGAAAAGACCAACCCGGCGCCACGATTCTTTTCGGGGAAGTAAAGGTTTGAAATAGCAGCCGATCCTAAATCGCCGCCCATACTGGAGTAGTTCGGCTGCGATTTGCCGTTATCACCTCTGGCGATGAACGGGCTCAACAATGCGTGACGCAACCGCGAGCGGACGCTGCCAGTTCCTTGATAAAAGTAGCGCGGATCTTGATGCAACAATGATGGCAGAATTGCCCCGCCAATCATGATGTCAGTAAAGCCGTCGGCCGCCGTTGCGCCGAACCGCTCTCCATATCCTTTCGCACCCTGCGGATAAGCGGGACTATCCGCTGCCTGCTTTAGTCCGGCGACGGCCGCGATGGCGCCAATGGTGACCGGATCGTACGAAACTCTTAACGCGAGTTGGAATTTCATCTTCGTCGTCAGAGGCGCAGTATTGGCTCCCTCGTATGAGACGTAAAAGTTCGGCAGTATGCCGAAAACTCGCTGTGTTTCCTCGACCCTGACCTGCTCGGTCGCAATTTCGACGGGGTTGCCGCTAACGATTACGGTTGTGCTCTGGGTCGCAATCCGGAGCTCGATGCCTCCGAGCTGCTTGATCTGTCCTGGCTCTAGGGTGATCGCAGGCGATTTCCACTCGGCAAAGCCGTTCGCATTGATGACGACCTGGTACGCCGTTGCTGACGTAAGTTTGTCGAATTCGAAGAATCCATTCTCGGACGTCGCGGTTGTGTGGCGTTCGTTCGAGTTCGAACTGGTCAGGATGACGGTTGCGCCGGCAACCGGGTCACCGTTCAGATCGACGACGGTGCCCATAATTCGCCCGAGCTGCGTTCCCGGCGGCAGGCTCCTCTGGGCGGACGCCGGCATGGCGATAATCATCGCCGTGGTGAATATGACTGCAATTATATGCTTCGGAAATCGTGACATTTGGAACTGAACCTGTGTGCTCGTCCGGCACACGAGATCAAACTTTCCGTACTCGCGTATCTCTGCGGTCTTCACAGTTTACAAAATGGCCATAAGAAAACACCAGACGTTCTAGCGCTCGTGTTTTACGGGGCGATATGGGCGCCCTGAGAGATTTGAAGCGCCCTTGCAAGCGACAGGTCGCTCACCTCATTTGCCCTTCGCGGGCCAAATTGACTTTGTATGTCTCGGGCGATACCTTTGCGACGCTGCCCCCGGACCGGATGTAGAGTGGCTGGATGTTGCCTACAAACAAAGGGGATAGCAGCTCATGCAACAGTCTGCCGCCGACGGAGGCCGGGTGAAGAAAGGCGCCAAACTTGGGCCATACACGATCCTCGCGCCGCTCGGCGCGGGCGGGATGGGCGAGGTTTATCGCGCGCGCGACGAGCGTTTGGAACGCGAAGTTGCGCTGAAAGTTCTTGCGCCGGGGCTGTTGAGTGACGAGGCCGCCCGGAGACGCTTCCACATGGAAGCGCTGGCATTGGCCAAGCTCAGCCATCCAAACATTGCCGTGATTCACGACGTGGGCGCACAGGGAGACGTCGACTATCTTGTTATGGAATGCGTTCCCGGCCAGTCGCTTGCCCAAAGGCTGAGGTCAGGATCGCTGCCGGAAAAAGAGGTGGTGTCTGTGGGAGCGCAGATCGCGGCCGCGCTGGAAGAAGCCCACGAACACGACATTGTGCATCGCGATTTGAAGCCGGCAAACATCTTGGTGACACCGAAGGGTCAAACCAAGGTGCTCGACTTCGGCTTGGCGAAGCTCGTGCGTCCGTTCGAGGAACAAGCCACAACGCAAACCTCCGGGAAAACACGAGGCATCGCCGGCACGCTGCCCTATATGTCGCCCGAGCAGGTGCGCGGCGAAGATCTGGATGCGCGTACGGATTTGTTTTCACTTGGCGCGGTGCTCTATGAAATGGCGACCGGCGTTTCGCCCTTCAGAGGCGAAACCTTCGGTGCGATTGCGGAAGCGATTCTGAATCGTGATCCTGTTGCCCTAGCGCGGCTCAATCCCGACGTCTCTGCGAAGTTGGAAGAGGTGATCAACAAGGCCCTCGAAAAAGACCGAAACCTCCGGTGCCAGAGCGCCGCAGAGATTCGCACCGATTTGCAGAGGCTGAGACGCGATTTAGATTCTGGCCGCGCCACCGTCACCGTGTCCGGGTTGAAGAACGCTTCGGAAATTGTTTCCAGGCAGGCAGAGCTGCGCCCGCCTAATCTTCCGGCCCAGAGGACGGCGTTCGTAGGGCGAGAAAAGGAAATAGCAGGGGGCAAAGAACTCCTGTTGCGTCCGGATGTGCGTCTGCTGACGATCACCGGTCCGGGTGGGATTGGCAAAACGCGTCTCGCGTTGGAGGTGGCCGGTGCCCTTGTAGGGCACTTCCGAGGCGGAATTTATTTTGTCTCGCTGGCTCCGCTCAGCGATCCGGCCTTAATCGCTTCCGCGATCGTTCAGACGTTGGGAATCCGGGAGGTGGGAGGCCAGTCGCCGCGCGAAGTGCTCAAGAGGTATTTGGAGGATGCATCACGCGCGCCCACGCTGTTTCTGTTGGACAGTTTCGAACATCTGACTTCCGCGGCGTCGATTGTGGCGGAGCTGCTGGCCGACGGCCCCAATCTAAGCATGCTGGTCACCAGTCGGGCGGCATTGCACCTGTACGGCGAACATGAGTTCCCGGTGCCGCCGCTGGCGGTGCCGGATCTGGGGACTATTCCACCGGTCGAGGAGCTTTCCGAGTACGCCGCGGTTGCGCTGTTCGTACAGCGGGCTATTGCCGCCAAGCCGGATTTTGAGCTTGATCCTCAAAACGCGTCGGCCGTGATCGAGATTTGCACGCGACTCGATGGTCTGCCTCTGGCGATCGAGCTGGCGGC
>JASHRM010000255.1 GCA_030037315.1 Candidatus Acidiferrales bacterium | reverse complement strand
GCGAGGCTTCAACCCCGCCGTAAATTGTGTCTTTTCTTCAGGGCTTTAGCCCTGAAGCCACGTTGAAATCCGCGAAAATTAGACGCTGAACGAACTGCCGCAGCCGCATGTGCTCTTCACATTCGGATTGTTGAATTTGAAGCCGGAGCCTTCCAGGCTCTCGATATAGTCGATCGAGACGCCGTCCAGGTACATTTCGCTCATCTGGTCGACCAGCACTTTGAGGCCGTCGAATTCGTAAACATTGTCGCTGGCTTCATTCACCTGGTTTTCAAAGGCCATGCGGTAGCTGAATCCCGAGCACCCGCCGCCGACAACCGCCACGCGCAGCCCTGTCGGTGCGGGCGTTTGCTGCGAGAGAATCTCCTTCACCTTCGAGACCGCGACCGGCGTCAACTGAACCATTGTTCCAACCCTCCACGGATCGCGCACCAGACCGCAGCGCGCTTTCTTTCGAACACAGTATATCAGATTCCACAAAGTGAACACAGGATTCAGCCTGATTGCGTGCTGAAAATCCCATGTTTGATGCGATTACCGCCTTGCCGCACAACGGGCGCTGTGGCAATCTTTCGTGCGCATCCTCATGACCACGAATACCAAGCCTCGCGGACTTGAAGGCATCGTTGCCGCTGAAACGCGCCTAAGCCACGTCGATGGCCAGAATGGCATTTTGATTGTTGCCGGCTACTCGATTGAGGATCTCGCCGCTCACGCGACTTTCGAGGAAGTCGCTCACCTGCTGTGGCGCGGCCATTTGCCGAATGCCTCAGAATTGAAGGATCTTTCCTCTCAGATGGCGGAGCAGCGCGAACTCCTGCCCGTCACTCTTGAAATTTTGCGCAGCGCCGCGAAAGCGCCTCCCATCGACGCGCTGCGCATGGCCTGCGCGACGCTCTCGCTCGGCCTCAAGGATCCCAACGCCGTCACCCACGAAGCAGACTTCGCCGCCGCGATTCGCCTGACTGCTTGCTTCCCCACGATCGTCGCGGCCCACGCGCGGTTTGCCAAGGGCGAAAAGCCCATCGCTCCGCGCAGGGATCTTTCGCTCGCAGCAAATTTCTTATACATGGTCCTCGGACGCGAACCCGATGCGGTCGCAGCGAAGGCCCTCGATTCCTATTGGGTCACGGTGATGGACCACGGGATGAATGCTTCGACCTTCACGGCTCGCGTGATTGCCAGCACTCGCTCCGACCTGGTCAGCAGCGTCACGGGCGCGCTCGGTGCCCTGAAAGGCCCGCTGCACGGCGGCGCGCCGGGGCCGGTCCTCGATATGCTGCGCGACATCAAAACCTCCGCGAACGCCGAGCCGTGGATTCGCAACGAACTGGCTCAAGGGCGCCGCATCATGGGCTTTGGGCATCGCGTGTACAAAGTTCGCGATCCCCGTGCCGAAGTGCTGAGTCGGGTCGCCGAGAAAATGCAAGGCGCCAAGCTTGAAAATCGCGAGCTCTTTGAACTGGCGCGCCAGGTCGAGCAGACTGCGCTGCGCGTGCTGAATGAACTCAAACCGGGCCGCAATCTCCGCACCAACGTCGAATTTTATACCGCGCTCGTTCTGCAAGCCGTTGGACTTGAGCCAACGCAATTCGTGGCGATGTTTGCCTGCGGGCGTGTGGCCGGCTGGTGCGCCCACGTAATCGAGCAACACGAGCAGGACCATCTCATCCGTCCGCAGTCCGAATACACCGGTCCAATAGACCTGAAAACAAATCGGTGACGTAGCTCGGTTGCACAATCTGTCGAGGCTCAACTGGCGCCTACTTGGATCGCCAGTTCAGCACGACGGTGAACGGAGCTTGCGCCTGGCTGCCCTGCTCCGCCGGCGCGAGAAAGAGAAACCGTTTGCCATCGACGGTGTAGTCTCCCGTGGGAACGCCGGTGGTTTGCCCAGGCGGCGCCTGGAACAAAGTTGTCGGTGGTCCGGCCAGAAAACTCGGATTGGTCGTAACGTCAACAACGGTTATCTTGGATTCGAGCGTCAGATAATACAGTTGCTTTCCGTCCCCGCTCCACCACGGCTCGTGGCCCCCGGCGTACGATACTTGCCATTTCCCGCTTGACTCGGAAGATGCGGCCGTCGCATCCGGCGAGAACCTACGAACGTAAATCTCGTCGCGGCCCGACTCGTCCGACGTATAAGCGATCCAATGATCGTCGGGCGAAAACTTGGCGCTGTGCTCGTCGAACGCCGTCTGCAAAAATGGAAAAGGTTTCTTGTCACCCGTGAGCGGCAAAACCCACAAGTCAGCCTTCGTCTTGGGATCAATCGACATGTAGAGAAGGAAGCGCCCGTCGCGGGATACGTCTTCTGGATCCTTCAGCTGGTCTGACTTCAGCAGCAGTTCCTCCTCTGCCGAGCCGTCCGCCGGCTTCTGATAGAGATCATAAGTACCGCTTGGATTGGACGTGAAGATGATGCGTTTGCCATCCCCGGACCAAATGGCGTCACCAACATCGGCGGACCCAAACGTGAATCTCGTGGTGGTCCCCCGCGAAAAATCAACCAGCCAGACAGAATTCTTCCCCGCATCGGATCTGAGTACGGTGGCTCTCATTCCATCGGGCGCAAGAGCCGGATTCGTGTATGTGCCTCGCTCTCCAGCCGTTCCGAGAATTTTTCCCTGCCGGTCAAACCACGTGAGTTGGCCGGCCGCGCTTCCGCCGCCTGTGCGGTACACCAGAGCGCCATTGTTCGAGGTCGAAAAGAAACCTAACATGCCATATGTCCCAACGCCCTCGGCGAGAGTCACGGGCTCACCGACAAGTTCGAACCGGCTTGTCTCAAAGGGCTGAGCCATCAGGGCCCCATCGCGCATGAACAACAACCTGCCCAACC
>JASHRM010000254.1 GCA_030037315.1 Candidatus Acidiferrales bacterium | reverse complement strand
ATTCGATCCTGTGCCGTAATGTTTCCCTTCACTTCGCCGTGAACGATTACCTCCCGTGCTGAGATATCGGCGATAACTTTCCCTTTCACTCCGATCATCACGGTTCCGTTGCCAAGTTGTATAGGCCCCTCAACGACGCCTTCGACGACCAAATCTTCGCTGCCAGAAATCTGGCCTTTGATATCGAATATTTTGCTCAATGAATCGCTCCAATCCAGGTTACCGCACCTATAGGTACAGTATCGTTGCGATACCACCGGTCATCTGGCGCCCAGCTAGGTAGATTCCGAACGAGCACAGGAAGTCTCATAGCTGGACTAGTCGGCCGGGGTTCCACTCAAACCGATCGGTGCGCGCGGATGGGCCTACGAAGCTGACTTTGCAGCTGGGATAGTATGAATGAGACGGCGTTTTCGGATGAAACTGGCAGCGATCCAGATAAGAACTATCACGGCTGCCAGCAGACCAATCAGTTCCCACCTTAACTGGCCCACAAACTGACGGGCGATTCCCAACTCGTCGAATGAAGTCCATTCTTCAGTAATTTTTCCATTCACGATGCGCCAGATCGTAATGCCGCGTTCCTCGAGCTTAAAGCCTGTTGGCGGCAACGCGCCTGCGCGGCCGGTGTTTGTTCCGCGCGCCGTCCAGACGACTGTGACCAGATCAGCTTCCGCCATCATGAAGTCCACGGTGATCGTCAGATTCAGGAAGGCCTTTTTCTCCCAGTGGACCGCTGCTTGATCCTCCTGAAGATCAGCATCTCTGTGCAGTCCGTGGTTTAGGAAATCTTTGGCGTAGATTTCGTCGGCAACCTCGAATTTCCCCTCATTGAAAATCTCGTCGAATACGCGGCGGGCAATCGCTTTGTTCTGGTCCTGTTGAGAGGGGCCTGCTAGTGCCGAGGTGGCTGTGGTTTTTGCCAGAGCTGCGGGCAAAGGAGCGAACGTCAGCAGCGCGAGGGCCAAGACTTTTTTCATAGCCGGTACAATTCGACCGAACGGAAAATGCCGGGCCAAAGAACCCGGTGCCCCTAGCGGCATGAATTCCCTACCAGCGGAACACAACTCCCGTAGAAATGCGGGCACTATTCTGGTTGTAGGCGGGCCCACCGAAGCCGAAACGAGTCATCAGATATTCGGCCTGAATCAGCCGAACGCCGAGATGACTTGTAAGGTTGACGTCCGCTCCGCCACCGAGCGTCATGGCGAAAACGTTTTCCTTCGTTCCGCCAGCTACGTAATCGTGAGCCACGCCGAACAACGACTGAACAAACGGAGTGAAGCGGCCTCTACGCAGCGCGACTTTAGGCCCAAAGAGAAAGGAAAAGACGTTTACGTCGCTGGGCCCGGACTCGCCGCTCTCGGTGAAGTGATAGCCGCCAAAGTCACCGACTATGCCGAGCCAGGAGTTGGGATTGTATGAGACGGAGGCGGTTCCACCGTTGAAGTTGAGGCCTGAAGAGCCCATCCCTGGATTGAAGCGTACATACGAATACCCGCCGAATGCCTCGACCTTGGGCGAATCTGTGTCCTGCGCCGATGCAATACCCGCGAAAAGCAGCATGATGCCGAAGAAAAGGACCAGCTTTTTCATTCAGACCGCTCCTTTCGAACTGAAGGAAAAGCTTCTAACGGTCCGTCGGATAGTGTCAAGGTTCATAGCACAAAACGTATATAGGAAAGCACTACGAGGAGAAGTCCAAGGACATCATTCGCGTGAACGGCTTCGCTCCTGGACCAATTTGACTCCCCTGCCAGTGAGCGGGGGAGATACCCAGGAAAAAGTGGAGAAGTTTGGCGGACAAACGCCGCTCGGCAGGCCGGGTCAGCCGGCCGAATTGGCGTCGATTTTACGTGCAACTGGCGATGAGCGACGCGAGTTACGCGACGGGCCAGGCGTATGGCGCGTATGGCGCGTCCGGCGGGTCCCGACAGCCGTAGGCGAACGTTCCCCGGCGGCGTGCAAACAATTGCACACTTTCGGATATTCGAGTAGTGTCTGCGGGGATGAGGCGCGCGTAACAAGCTTCTTTTCAGATGTTCTAGTACCGCTGTCTGAATTGCTACCGCTATCACATTGTCCCGGGTGTGGTTGGACTGAGCATTCCGAAAAGGATGGGACGCATATGAAACAGCTTCGTGTGCTTTTCCTGATTGCCCCGCTTCTGCTGCTATCGGCTGCGGTGGCCAAGGCGGACACGATCTCCGGCAGCGGAACTTGGGGAGATGGCGCACCCACTACGGATGAGAGCGCGCCGGGCGATACCTGGTCTTTCTCGTTCGTGGTTTCGGATCCCGCGACCGACGCGACTCCGCTGGGCAGCGACGCGTTTACGACAGAAGAGATCAGCGATTTTTCGTTCTCGCTAGACGGCACGCCGATTACCGCGACTCTAACCAGCGTGACCTTTTACGACACCACTGATAGCGGCATGTTCGACCTGGACCTTTCCAACGGCGACGTGGTGTCGCTCTACGGCGCGCAGGTGTTCAACAACTTCCCGCCTGATCCGACGTTTGCCGGTGGCACATACCCGGTCCAGATCGCGATGGATGATGCTTCGGCGGAGGGGACTGGCAGCGTTACCATAATGACGGCGCCTGAGCCCGGGAGCTTGGCGCTTCTGGGATTGGGCATGCTCGCAATCGGACTTGTGCGGAAGAGAATCGCGCTCGTCTGAAGCTTCTTTACAGAGGGCTTACAAAAGGGGAGCGGTCGCTCCCCTTTTTTTTCCTCTGCAAGCGTGACGCGGCGACATCGGCGCTCGGTTGAAACTTTAGGCCGCCTTACTTCTTCGCTAGATCAATCAGCACGATGCGGGAATTTGCTTGCAAGCGGTCGAATACGATGCGGCTGCCATCGGGCGCGATATCAAATGTGCTCATCACAGCAGGATTGCTCAAACGCGTCAAACGCCGCGAGGCCATAGTGCGAAGGTCAAGCAGCCAGAAATCCTGCTCGGCCAACGTGCTGCCGAGCATGTAAACCAATCCGGTGCCATTCGGCAGGAAGCGCGCGCGCTGGCCGCCGCGCTGAACAATGATTTTAGGCAGCCGGGCGGGCGTGCCGTCGGGATGCATCGCCAAAAGTGGCGTAACCGTGAAAACCTGCGTGCCGCAATAGATGATCAGATCGCCGCGCGGAGACCACACAGGGTCCAGGAATTGGCCCCTTGCCAGCTGAATCGGCGAACCACCATCAACCGGAAGTTTGAACAAACCCGGCCCGTTCCGATCGCTGCCAGCCACGACGATCCATTTGCCGTCAGGAGACCAGGAAGCGGCGCCGCGAACATCGATGTCGCTCGAAAGACTGCGGAGTCCAGTTCCGTCCGCGGCAACCACGTACATCTGACGTTTTCCATTGCGTTTCATGGCAAACGCAGCAGTCTTGCCGTCAGCCGAGACGGCAGCAGGAGACTCGAGCGCACCTTCCGAGCCCTTCCATATTTCCAACGCTTCCCCATTGCGATAGGTCCACAGCCCGTCGGCTCCATCGAGTGAAGACAAGTAAAAGAGCGACTCGTTTCCAAAACGCGGAGCGTGGGCGCGTTCACTGGCGACGCTAAAGGGCTGCACGTCGTGCTCCTCGGCAATGCCATTGGTAATCGGAACGCTCCACAAGCTGACTTGAGGATTCGCGACGCTTGCAACAAGGCGTCCGCCATCCGCGGTGACTGCGAGGGCTGTGTATTGTTCCAGGCCCGAACTCACGCGGCGCGTGGTTCGCGTCTCTGTGTCAAACGCCCACAACCAGGGACCGGCACCGTTCTCGCTGTGAGCGACAAACAAGATTGTGCGGTCGTCGATCGGAGTTGGATACGCCACGTCGGTATTGAGGTGCGTCAGCTGTTCTCGCTGTCCACCATCTGGCGAAATGCGCCACAAATCCATCTCCTGCGTAGCCGGCCGACCGCGCGAAAAATAGATCCAGCGCCCGTCCGGCGACCAGACGTGGAAATGGTTGTGCATCCCAGGCTCGCTCTGGATGATTAGGTGTGCGTTGTCGCCGTTGTGATCCGCCACGAATGTGGGATCGCCCGATTCCCACTGGTGATAAACCAGCCGGTTGCCGTTGGGCGACCACGCAACTTCGGCTGCATGCTCGTCGAGAAAATTGTGTGGCACTCCACCGATCAGCGGCCACAACATCAGCTTCCTATCCTCAGTTCCCCCGGTCCATATTTCCGATCCGTCGCCAGAAAACCCCACTGCTCGAAGCGGCCCGCGCGCATCTCCAATGCGACCGTGAGTGAGGTTCGCGGGGCTGCTGCCGTTGGACTGGATTACCCAGACGTCGAAGCTTCCGCCGCGGTCGGAAACAAACGCAACGAACTTTCCGTCCGGGGAGATCGCAGGGTTCGTTTCAGTCCCTTTGAAGTCAGTGAGCGGAGTGAACTGAGCGTTCGAAAGCGGATCCTCGATTTTGGTCCGGAGCCGATTCGTCACAACCCACGCCGCGAAGGCGACTATTAGAAGGGCCGCCGCACCGAGCGCCGCAATCGCAGGCCATCTCCACTTTCGACGCAAAGCTGGTGAAACTGGCGATGCGTCGCTCGAATCCGATAATGATTCGAGCGCGAAGGCCAAGTCCGAGGCCGATTGAAACCGGCGTTCCGGGCTTTTTTCCAGACAGCGCTGCCCCACTCTCTGAAGCCCGGGGGGAGTTTTGGGCGCGAACTGCGAGACGGCGGGAGGGTCTTCGTTGAGGATCGCATTCATCGTTTCGATGGAAGTCGGTTTTCGAAACGCGCGCTGTCCCGTCAACATTTCGTATAAGACGGCGCCAAAAGCGAAAATATCCGCGCGATGGTCAGCATGCTTGCCGCTTACTTGTTCCGGCGCCATATAGCCCACCGTGCCAAGTACGGTGCCAGGCTCGGTGCCGAGACTGGCCGTACGTGCGTTGCTATCGAGAGCCAAATCGGGCGCACTGAGTTTCGCCAAGCCAAAATCGAGAATCTTCACTCGCCCATCTTTTGTGACGAACAGGTTTTCCGGCTTTAGGTCGCGGTGAACGATTCCCTTTTCATGAGCGGCGGCCAAGCCGCGCGCAATTTGAACTCCATAATCGATCACCTTGCGGAGTGGCAGCGGACCACGAGCCAGTTGCTCGCGAAGCGTGGTTCCTTCCAGCAATTCCGACACAAGGTAGGGCGCGCCTTCGGAGGTCTCCATCTGATACACAGCGAGAATATTGGGGTGATTCAGCGCTGCCGCGGCTCGCGCTTCCAGTTCGAAACGCTGCAGACGGTCGGGATCGCGCGAGAGAAATGAAGGCAAAACCTTGATGGCGACGTCACGCTTCAAGCGCGTGTCGCGTGCCCTATAAACTTCGCCCATACCGCCTGCGCCGATACGGTCCAGGATCGTGTATTGCCCCAGCTCGGCGCCTTCGTCGAATGGCTGGCCCGCATTTACCGGCTGCTCCGTAAGAGCGCGGTCACGTTGTTCGTGCGCGACAAGGAGCGACTCGACTTCGCGACGCACGTCAGGTTCCGGGCAAGCGCGGTCCAAGTAGGATCGCCGCTCGTGGGGCGGCAGCTGGAGGGCGCTTGAGAGCAACGCCTTCGCGTCCTGGCGATCGGACGTCACGTTTGTGCTTCCTTCGTCGGCGCGACGAATTCGTGTGTCATGCGGGCCAAAGGCTGAGAGGTCCGTCCGGCAGCCCAGCCCATTGGTCCTCGTCTGCAGGGAGACGAATACTCAGCCGTATCGTGACGAGCATTCTACCCGCTCTTGCAGGTTTTCTGCCGGTTAAAATCGAAACGCCAGTCAGTCGGCGACCCAGGGGCGCAGAGGGCCGAAACGGATTGGCACCAATCGCCGAAGGCGGCTATCGCGCAGCCAGATCCCGAGCCATGCAATCATTGCGGTGGAAAGCGGAACTACGATCGGAAAGTAATACTGAATGCGAACGTAGGAGGCGACGGCTCCGCCGAGGTAGCCTGTAAGAAGTATCGCGCCCAAAACCGATGTGCGCGGAATCAAAAACAGGATGAGTGAGCCGAGTTGCAGACAGGCGAGGAGCGTCAGAACGCTGTCCGGCCAGCCGATTTGAGCAAACATTTTTAGATAGCCGGGGTTATGGGTGAGCTTCCAATGGGCGCTCGTGCACACAACGTAAGCCGGCCAGAGCGAAACGGCCCAACCGATCCAAAATAACCAGCGATTCCCCTTCGTCTGACTCACTCGAGCAGCACCAACAGTAGCGTTCATATGATCCCCCTTGGCCTATGCGAGAAAGTTGCAAAATCGTGCGTTAGCGGTTGCCCTCTAGCCCAAGAACCGGCGAGCGGCGAGCAGTATATGCGAAAAGCATGGAGCGCGTCGCCGACGACTCTGATACACTGAAGATCTCCTATAAAAATCTAAAGCTGCTGCGAGCCATTGGGACGGCATTCGTGTGCAATTGGTTTCGTCCGATCGAACGCCGATGCCTGAGCTCGCGGAATGCTCACCGGAGCCGATTTGATGACATCGCCGAATGAGAGCGGCAACGCGCAAACCTCCTGGAACACGGTGGAAGAGCTGTGCGATCGCTATCTTGGCGCGCGGCCCTCTGACGCAACGCTCACGTTGCTGAAAGGCGTGGAGGAACAGCGGCCGGAAGTGCGCGATTTTGTGGAGCGGGCGTTTCGCCTGATGGCGATCACCCAGTTCGATGCGGGCGACATTAGCCCAGTGCTGGCGCGCTTTTTTACGGTCTTTGCTCCCGGGCTTTTGCCCGGCGCTTGGGGAGGAATGGTTCCTCCGATCACTCTGCCCGGGCGGCACAAGAGAATTGACGCTTACCTTCGCGCGACTCCGTGGGCGAAATTTTCGGCCGGCACAACGATGCTCGATATCGGATGCGGATTCCCTCCACAGACCGCGATTGACGCGGCAGAATCGTTTCCCGATTGGCAAATTACCGGCGTCGATCCTGCGTTTGAGAAGTATCTCGTCTTCGACGGACGCGGAAATTACGCCTTGATCGGCGAGGATGAGAAGCTTCGATACTTTCAGCCAACCAAGCCGGAGGAGTACTTACGGCTCTTTGCCGATCGGGCTGCGACGATTCAGAATTTTACGGAGATTTTCGAGAAGCTGCTGCCGACGCTTCCCCCCGATGACGGCAAGCTCGCGAAAGTTGAAGAAAACGGTATGGGCCTGGTACGGCATCCGCAAGAGACTTACGAACGCGCAAACCTGAAGTTCATCAAGGGTGGATTCGGATCAGGGTACGTACCGCAAGCCGACGTGGCGCGCAGTTTCAACGTGCTGATTTATTTTGATTCATCTTTCCGGCGAGAAGCCGAGGCCTGGATCGCCAAAATTCTGCGGCCCGGCGGGCTTTTCATTTGCGGACGCGATGACTCCGCGACGCTTAACGCTCACTATACGGTTTATCGCAGCGAAAATGGGCGGCTGGCCGAGAAAGAGTTCGCTTTTGGCCTCGAGATGGTTCGCCACTGCGCTTGGTACACGCTGCACGAAGGCGAACACGAGACGTGGAAGCTGGCGACGGTCCTACGGGTTCTGCGTTCGGACCCCGACTTCCTTCGCCCGTATGACGCTCGGCTCGACGGCGTCCTTGCCGAGCAGGGCGTGGCAATTCGCGACGGGCATGGGTTCATGGACGACCCGCCCAAACCGCTAGACCCATCGCGCGCCGTCGCGGCTTATGAAGCTGTTGCGAGGACGATGGAGGAGGAGTTTGCCGATCGCGCAATTGCAACGCTCGAGCGGGCGGGACTTAGGGCGTGGCGTAATCCGGCGGGCCATGTCGCTGTCACGGAACGTTAACATTCAGGACGGCACTTTCGCCCGGGATTCGCGGCGTATAACGTTGTAACCGGCGCATTCTTGCCAGGTTGTGCTTGAGCAAGTACAACTCAGGTGGTCTCGGTGTGATTTCCTGAACCCCTAGGGGAATATCCCTATTTACAGTCGCGACGAGATACGCGATTTTGCCATTGGCGTTAAGGGACGACTGATGAAGCGGGTATTGATCGCAGACGACAACAAAATCATGCGGAAGACAATCCGGTCGATTCTCAGCAAACGTCCCAACGTGGAAGTTTGTGCGGAAACAGCCGATGGACGCGAAACTGTGGAAACCGCGTTGGCGCTCCGTCCCGATGTGCTGATACTCGATGTGCGCATGCCCGAACTGAACGGCGTTGAGGCGGCGTCCATCTTGAAAAAGAGCCTGCCGCAAGCAAAAACTATCTTGTTCACGATGTTTGGCGATCACGTCGGAGAAGCTTTGGCCGCGGCTGCCGGTATCGATTTGGTTCTGCCGAAGGTAGAGGGAGTGGCCTCCTTCATCGAGGCGGTCGACTCCGTGTTACTTTAGCCGAACGCAATCCCGCCTTTGAGATACTTCCGTTACGGGACCTTCCAGACTTTTTCTGCGTAATTTTCAGATCGCAAAGGCGCGAGTGTCATCATGGAGGCGAAATATGAAGCGACGACAAAACACCGACTGCGATGGAAGTCA
>JASHRM010000253.1 GCA_030037315.1 Candidatus Acidiferrales bacterium | reverse complement strand
TCGCCGGATCGCCGAACGGGCCGGGGCCGTATCCCTTGCGATCGACAATCGTTTCGACCTCGGCAATCTTCCGATCCTCGACTCTCAGCCGCAGCGCGAAAAATGACTGCGTTCCACGCTCGTCGACCACTCCGTACCAAGCGACCTGCCCGTTTTGCGGATCGGCCGCGCGAAAATCCTCTGCGCCCTTCGCGCTGATCGTGCCCCACAGGCCGTCGCCCACCTGCAGCGCCACATTATTTTCCGTGAATTTCACATGATCGGACCATGGCAGCCGTGCCGGATCGCGTGCCACCAGCGCCGCCATATATTGATCGACGAATCCGTAGAGGCACTGCCGGTCGCAATCGGGCGGGAGAGGCTTCGCTTCCGAACTGCGCGGCGTGCGCGCTTCCATCGAATGAACGCAAAAAACAGCGAGAACTGCGGTGCTAAGAATTGCGGCAACTGCGGATTTGATTCCCATCTCGCCGATTCCCCCTGTCGGCCTGAGTCTGCCCCCTGGCGCGGCTCGCGGAAGGGAGATTACTCCAACCCGATCAGGGTTTCCAGCTTCGCGAGGAGGTAAAAGGAACCAGCGGGTAAACTTCGCGGAACATCTTCGCAATTTCCTTCTCGAATCGACTCTGAATTGCGGCCGTCGGCTTCATTCTCTTGCGAACGATCCAGCCCTGCAGTTTTTTCCAATCTTCGGGCCTCGCGGGCCAGCCTTTGTGCTTTGTCCACTCGCCCTTTTCACTCGAATACCAGTAGCTCTCGTACTTTCGCGAGAGCCGCCGCTGCTGCCGCCCGATCCACTTCGCATTTTCTCTCGCTCGCGGGCGCGCGATCGTCGCGAGCGCGGAAGTCTTGCCTCCGCCATAGATGCGAAAGCCGCATGTCACCGCTTCCGGCGACAGCCCCACGTAGATCTGCCCCACGTCCTCTTCCGGCTCGCAGAACAACAGATACATTTGCGTGCGATAGGGCGATTTGTCGTGCGCGAATCGAATGTCGCGATTGATCCGCGAAAAATTCTCGCCCACCTTGCCGCTCACCACGAATCGCGGATTCAATTTCAACGCGCACGCGGTCAGCCGTTCGAACAACACGCGAAATGGCTCAACCAGCGCCGCCCGATACCGCTCGCGGTTCTCGTCCATCCATTGTTTTCGGTTGTTTACGCCCAGTTCGCGGAAAAATCGGAAGGTCTCCTTGGTGAAAATCGGGGCGGCCGAAAGCATCGTCAGACTCGCGCTAGTTGCAGCCGCAGGCGCCGCCGCAACACCCGCCGCCGGATGACGGCCCGGACGACCCGCTCGACGATTTTGTGCCGTTCCCGTGAGCCGCAAAAACCGAAAGCTGCACCGTGCCCTTCGCGCTCGCGCACTTCGGGCACGTGACTTTCGTCTTGCCGTTCATCACGATTCGCTCGTAACGCTCGCCGCAATCATCGCAAACATATTCATAAATCGGCATTTCGCACCTTCTCCAATTTCGTAAGTCAACATTGTATCAGGATGACGATCCGTAGAAGGTTATGTAGCGGCCGCCTTCAGCGGGTTTGGCGTCCGGTCGTGCTTTGACCGGGAAGGCGGGCACGCCGTCTTTGTGGGTCGGACCCTTAGTTCCGACAAAAAGAGCCGCCGCGTAGGTCGTTCCGATGCGCTGTCACACCGCAGCAAGTATTCCGGGACCGAACCTACTCTCGCCAACTCAGTCCCTCGCTCGCCGATACAACCCCCGAAATCGCCGCACCCATGGCGGCTCCGGATCCGCGTAATCCTCAAACGATTCCTCGCGCAATCCCGCCCGTTTAAATCCATCTATCTCCTCACGCGTCAGCGGCCACGGAGGCCCTTCTCCGATTACCTCTCCCGCCTCGCGCCCGCGCGCAATCGCCAGCAGTTGCCCGTCCGGCGCGACGAATCCCCGAATCGCCTCAACCGCCTTCGCGCGCAACTCGCCCAGGAACGCCTGCACCGTGTAAATTTCCAGCACAAAATCGAAACCGCGCCGCCAGTCTGAAGGCGGATCAAACATATCCGCGACCACGTACTCAACCTTTGAATCCGGATAGCGCCGCTTCACTGCGCCAATCACCGTCGGCGAAATGTCGAATCCCGTCGTCTTGAATCCCCACTTCGCAAGCTGCTCCGAGTCGTCCCCAAATCCGCAGCCGATCACCAGCGCCGTTTTGCCAGCAGTCTCCAAAGCATGTGCCTGCCAGAATTCCAGCAGTCCGGGATTTGGGACGCCATCCGCCCACGGCACTTCCGCATTCCCGCTCGCCGCTTCTCGGTAAAGTCGATCGAACCAGCCAAGCTGATCCCCCTTGCGGACGTATTCCGCCGCCAGCTCGCGCGTTCTTGTCCGATCGGCCATGCGGATATTTTATATCGCGTTCGCGCGTCCGCCATGAGCGTGGTGCGCGAGCCGCTACTGAGACTGGTCTAAGGACTGAACGTCCGAGTGCGTCGCGCGAGCGGTACCAATCTGCACTTCGCCTGTCAGGCAGATGAAAAATATCGCGAGCAGCACGCAAACGGCAGCGAATATGCACACTTTCGCCAGCAACTCCGAGCGGCTCGATCGCGACTCGCTTGTATGGATTCTGGAAAGCCCCAGGCTGGCAGGTTTCATGTGCCCTCCTGGAATGAAAGACACCGGTCAGTCGGTTTTGTGTCTCAGAAACAAAACAGCCCCGGCTCTCGCCGAGGCTGTTCGAGAATCTGTATCGACTTTGTAGGGGCGCAGCTTGCTTGTCCTGAGAGGAGTTGAAGGGCTGCGCCCAAACTCACCGCTTCTAGTCCCCCGCCACTCCCGCCGCTTCCGGAGCCGCGGCCGGTGTGCCGTTTCCGTTCGCGGGCTCGGCTCGCTTCACCGTCGTGCCCGGAACAGCCGTCAGAATGTCGTCGATTGACCCAATCTGCACGACCGGATCCGACTTCTTCTTCAGCACCATCTCTTCGTAGATCTTCCGCACCTTGGCCGCTTCTTCATACGCCTTCTTGCGGCGTATCCGGTCCTCTTCGGCCGCCGTCAGCGGAATATCGTGCTCCAGATGACGCACCCTCGCCGCATCTTCCGCGTCGATCTTCAACGACGTTTCGTAGCTGCCGATATCGACCTTCTTATTCTTCGCGTAAATTTCATGCTTCCCGTGCTTCTTGTACCACTCCGCAACGGTCGCATTCTTGTGCATGTTCTCGATGATCTGCCGCCAGCCCACGCCCGTGTTGTACGCGCAGAAGGAAATTTCGCCCTGCTGCGTCGCGTAGGGGATGATGCACATTTCCGTGCGGCGGAAATCGTAGTTGAAAAGATCTTGGAACCACATGCCGGCGATGAAAAGCATGTTCCACGGATCTTCCGCGCGGCGCTTCATCGCGTCTTCGTAGGTTCGGTTCGGATTCGTCCGGCCATACTTTGATTCCGAGCCCTTCGAAACCGCCCACGTCTTGTCGAATTTTCTGAGAATGTCCTTCAAACGCAGGCTTGGCGGCGCCTGGAACGCGTCGTAGTTCCTCAGCATCGCCAGCACCATCATGAAAGCCGAAAACTTCTTGCCGCGAGCCGCATCGGTGATCGCCGAAACGTCTTTCACGAGTCGCGGCGCGTTCAGGAATCGGGAAATCGGCGCCCACTCTTTTGTTTCCTTGTGAACCATCAACGCGGTGCCCACGCCGCAATTCGGGTGGCAGCCGCAGGAAAGCGCGCCCCACTGCGCATCCGGCCCATGGACCAGATCCGCGAAACCCGCAAACGGCGAAATGAACGAGAGTGGGAACCAATCGCGCGTCGGCACGATTTTTCCGACCTGGCTGCTCACATCCTGCGCCAGATGCGAAAGCGTGTAGCGCTGCCGCATGCGCCGCTCGGGAGTGATATCGTCGTCGCGCCCCGTAAACGAAACGGGCTGGAACGAAACGAACGCGATCTTCTTCGGATTTTCCATCGCGAATTTCACGATCGGTCCCACCTGATCGTTGTTCACGTTGTTGACGATCGTCGTCACCAGCACGATTTCCACGCCGGAGCTGTGCAGGTTTTCGATCGCGCGAATCTTTACGTCGAAAAGATTTCCGACTTGCCGGTGGCTGTTTGCATCGTTACCGATGCCGTCGAATTGCAGGTAGACGTACCGCAAGCCCGCCTCAAACGCCTTTTCCGCAAATTCCTTGCTCTTTGCAAACTCGATGCCGTTCGTTGCCGCCTGCACGCTGTTGTAACCAACCTTGCGCGCGTAGCGCACGGCGTCCAGGAAATAAGGAGACATCGTCGGTTCGCCGCCCGAAAATTGCACGGACATCTGGCGGCGCGGCTTGATCTTCGTCGCATTGTCGAGAATTTCCTGGATTTCTTCCCAGCTCAGTTCATGCACGTAGCCGACCTGGTTCGCATCCATGAAGCACGGATCGCACATCATGTTGCAGCGATTCGTCAGGTCGACTGTCAGTACCGCGCCGCGTCCATGGCGCACTGTGCTCGAGCCGTGGTTGTGCAATTTTTCGTCGTTGTGTGCGGGAATATCGCGGCCGGGGAAGTTGCCTTCAATCCATTCGAGGAATTTAGAATCGACGGCCATCAAGTCTTCGCACTTGCCGTGGATCGGGCACTCTTTTACCATCCAGACTTGCCCGTCGCGCTCGATAATCTGCGCTTTGATCTCGCCGACTTTTTCGTGGATCAAATCCGTCCAGTCGCGCTTGCCGTCGATAATCGCGGCGCGCGCCTCTTTCACGCAATCGGGACAGAGCGAGTCCGTCGTCCGCGGCCAGCCGAGCGTGGGCTTCGATTTTTCCCACGACTTCAGCAGCGGCTTATCGGACCATTTTGGCGTGAACGATGGGTTGGGATTATATTTGTTAAAAAATTGGATCGTATCGAACGTGAGGCCGGCTGCCTTGCAGAGCGTCCAATCGAAAGTTTTCCATAGCCGATTGCTAAGCGTTATTCCCATGTTCATGCCCTCTCATGTTCATGTGCTTGAACGAATCCCTCGCCGCGCCTGAGATCCCGGTAACCACGGATGAATCCGCTAAGTGGTTACCGTACCGCAGTTTGACGTTCTCTGGGTACCCCGGTCTACCCCTATGCAGCGAACTGCTCATTACAGGGGTCGAACGGCGCCGCCCGCCGCCCAACGGCACCCCAAGTACTAAGGCAACCCCGTGCCTAGTTTGAATGTATAGGTCGGCTGGTCACGTATCCCCGTCGCGTTCTATCGACTTTTTCGACCAGACAGTAGGGTCGCAACGTGCCGCGCCCGCATACGAATCTGGCGGGAGTTCTTTAATGTCACGATGGTTTTGTACGTCGTAGGGGCACGGCATGCCGTGCCCGGCACAAATGCTTGGCGCGATTCTGCCATCCGACAAATCACATTGTCATCCCGAGCGAGGGCCTGCCCTTGGCCCGACGAGGGATCTGCTTTTGTTTTGGACTTTCCAGCGGCCTTCAGGTCGAGTTGGTCCCGCCTCGCCTGCTGTGGCGAGTTCTTCCGCGTGGCCCCTTCGCTTTATCCGAATCTTCGCTTCGCTACTCCAAATTCAACGGCGTTCTTAACACGCCAATCGCAAAATGCGCCAGGACTTGCGCGTCATCATCCAACTGAATCCACCGCAGCACGCAATGGTCCTTCATATACTGCGAGACTTTCGTTTCATTGATTCCGAGGTAATCCGCGAGCTTGCTCTTCAATCCGCTATCCCCAAACCCGCGCCCGCCACGCGCATTTTTCGCGTTTCGATTGCCGCTCCGGCCTAGATTCGCGCATCCGATGCGCAGCGTCTGGCACGCCTCCACATAATACGAAGTCGTTTGATCCGAATCGGAAAGCAAAAAAACGCCCGGTCCGGCCGGCGCATCGTCCACATCATCCAAACGGTGCAGCGGACTTCCCAGCAGCCGCCGCAACTTTGATTCAAGGCCCGCCATCCGCGAAGCGAGCCCCGGATCGGCCGCCCGTCCGTGCGCGGTCCGTTCCGATGGCAATTGCGGGGGCGGCAGCTGCTCCGGCGCCCTGAATTCTTTAGGTATAAGCGGCTCGGCCCGTTCCGCGCGCTCGGGCGAGCGTCGCTCCACCGATTCCGAACGCGGAATCGCCGTCGTCGCGCCCTGGGCCGGGGGACGCTCCGCGAACGCCTGATTCGGCAGTCCCGATCCGCCCGGACCTTTCCTTCGGCGTCCTCGTCCGCCGCGTCGTCCGCGCCGCCGCTTTTTCCGTCCTTGCTCACCTGCACTCGAAATGTTTCCGCTTGCTGTAGTTGTCTCCATCGGCGTCGTCTCGGCAGCACTCTCATTCTCAGGAATTTCGCCCACTAAAAGCTCTTCACCCGCGCTCTCTGACTCGCCCTTATGCCTATTCTCAGCTGCGCTTTCGCGTACCTCGACGTCCTCGCGAGCCGCGCTCGGCTCGCTCGTTTCCGTCTGCGGTGAGGGAAGAGCAATCCCCAGCCGCGTCAACGCCTCTTCGGCTTTTTTCTTCCAATCCCCACGACGAAACCGCTGCGCCGCAATCGTGTACCAGCTGCCCGCCTGATCTTTATGCTCGGCTTTTTCTTCAATTGCGCCCAGTTCCCACGCGACCATCGCGTCGCGCGTTCGCTGGTAAAGTTCGGTGAGCTTTGCCGATGGATCGGGACTGTTTTTCGCTTTGCGGATTCGAGCTTGAATTTGGCGCCAGTCGGCCATGTCCCATCGATTGTAGCAGCGGCCTGAAATCTTCGCTAATGAACTGTGATTCGGCAAAGAAGAAGAGTTTTCTGTAGCGCGGCGTCTCGCCTGTCCTGATCGAAGTCAAAGGGCCCGCGGTTTCGGCCTATCGGTCACGCACCGTATTGTCATCCCGCCTGCCCTGAGGAACGCGGGGAGCGAAGTCCCGCGCGGTCTCGATGTGCCGCGAGCTTTGCGGACGCGGGACCGAGTCTTAGGGATCTGCTGTTCATTGGCTTTGGGAAAGTACCGTGAAGCCAGAACGCGCCGCTCCCGTCCAATGAATTGCGCCACCTAGTCGCGCGAATCACCATTGCGCTAAAATAAACGTCGCTCGCGCCATGGAGGATCCGTTGAAAACCGCATTTCGCCTAATCGTTTCTGTCATCGCTCTCTTGTTCCTTTTCATTCAGTCGACCATCCCTGCGCGCGCCACATCCTTTGAGCCATTCGACCACTGGTCCGCCGCGCTGAAATCCGGGAACGAGTCCGCCCTCGCCGCGCTCTATTCGAAAATTCCCCCCGCGCAACTTCAGACCGAGCGGGGGACGGTCCAAGACGCCACCGCCGAAGCCCAGTATTGGGCCGCCGTGATGAGCAAGAATCCCACGGGCGTGAATGTAAAAGTCCTCGACATCGAGCATCGGCAGCCCGGCGTTATCGAAGTCGTACTGCGCGTGGAAATGATGTTCCCCGCCGATTCTGGTCCTCAGGCGGTGGTCGCAGCCATGCACCAAGTCTGGCAGCAGCAGGGCAACCGCTGGTCGATCGTTTTCACTCGCCGCGA
>JASHRM010000252.1 GCA_030037315.1 Candidatus Acidiferrales bacterium | reverse complement strand
GCCGCGAATTATAGCACCCTGGTCAAAGACGACCAACTCGCTTTCGCTGAGGGACTTGGACGTGGGCCGAGCGTGTGCCCACGCCGACCGAGGACCGGATGCAACGATGGTCTCGAAGGAGGGGCCGGAGCCGCCTCCGGACTTGATCCGGTGCTCGATTTCGGCAGCCAGTTCGAGTTCGGTGACTCCAGGTTTGACCAGCGGAATCACTTGCTGGAAGACATCACTGATCAGAACGGCGGCCTCTCGAATGGTCTCCAGTTCCCCGGCCTCCTTCACCGCGCGAAGCTTTTCGACTGCGTTTCCGTCGCTCACCCAGCGGACGCGACTCCCTGCGGCGGCTTCCGCCGCACTCTTCTCCGATACAGACATGTGGGCTGCGGAGAAGGCCAATCTCGTTCGTCCACGCCTACCCTTTAAAATCTCCCCGAAGGCGCGGATGAGGCCCCGTTTGGCGATGTGGACCCGAACTCCGGCCACCTCCTCGCGGGCTTGAAACGTGTAGCGGCTATCGGTGAATAGCGTAGCCCGCCCTTCTTCGACGAGGAGTAGCCCTGCGCTACCGGAGAATCCGCACAGATAGCAAATATTGGGGAGATGCGAAACAAGGAAAGCGTTGACGCCGAGGCCAGAAAAGCTAAGCCGGAGCCGACCCAATCTGTCTTTGGGCCCGCCCCGGCTTGGAACTTCTCTCGACGCTCGCGCCGCCACTAACTCGGCAGGATACGCGGCGTAAGGAAGAAGAGCAACTCCTGTGAAGTCGAGCTGACCGTCGTGTGCTTGAACAGGTTGCCGAGTATCGGCACGCTGCCCACGAAAGGCACCTGATCGACGGAGGTCTGCTGGTTGGTGATGATCACGCCACCGATCACAACCGTGGCGCCATCGTTGACCGTGACCTTGGTTTCCGCCGACTGCGTGTCGATCGCAGGAATACCCTGCACGCGCTCGATACCATTGTCGATCTGATCGTTTTCGACCGTCACGTCCATGAAGATCGTGCCTTCGGCAGTGATCTGCGGCGTGACGTCCAATTCCAGCACCGCATCGACGAATTGCACCGAAACGGTGTTGTTCACGATAGTCGACACCGGAATCTTGGTTCCCTGCTTGACGACCGCCTTCTCATTGTTCTGCGTGATCACCTTGGGCTTGGAGAGAAGCTTGCCAACGCCACGGCTCTCCATCGCAGTGATGATCATATCCAGAGCGAAGTTCTTCGAGCTGTAGGCATAGGAGAACCCGCTGGTCGGAGCCGACGCCGGCAAATTCGTATTCAGCGGAATCGAACCCGAAGTAGGCGCCGACCCGCCGCTTCCCGAGCTCACGATCACGGGCGGGATCAGGGGTGGGAACCGAACGATCGGGCTCGTTCCCACAGACGTCGCGCCGCTAAAGGTGTTGTTTAGGCTGTCAGTGCCGGCGGATATGCCGAACTGAGTGCCGATTTCGCGATCGAAGTTACGGCTCGCCTGGACGACGCGCGCCTCGATTTCGACTTGCAAGGATTTCCGATCGAGCTGGCGGATGAGATTGTCGAGCACCGGCAGCGTGGTCGGAATGTCGCGGATGATCAGTGTGTTGGAACGGTCGTCCGCGATGATGTCGCCGCGCGAAGAGAGGAACTTCTTGAGCGTCAGCACCAGCGACGTGGCTTTGGCATAGCTAAGCGTGCGGGTGGTCGTAACCACGTCCGCCGCTTCGGCCTGCGCCTTGGCGAGGTCGCGATTCTCTTCGGCTTCCTTACGCAACGTATCCTTCGTTGCGATTCGGAGGACGTTCCCGTCGAGTTGCTTGTCGAGGTCGTTGTTCTTTAGGACGATATCGAGAGCCTGATCCCACGGCACATCGTCGAGCACGATCGTCAGATTGCCCTTCACACCCGGATCAACGACCACGTTCAGTCCGCTGATTTCGTGAATCAGGCGGAAGAAGTCCCGCAGATCCACGTCCTTCAGGTTCACCGAAATCGGCTCGCCGGAATACTTGGTGGATGGAGCTGGCGTCGGCGCCTGTGGCGGCATCGTCGCTGTCACCGGCGGCGCTGGTGAAGGAGCATTCGCATCCTGTCCGGCTGGCACGTCGGCCGAAGCCGGACCTGCCGCTTCGCGCGCCATATTCGCGGCCGTTGACATCACCTGAGGCTGAATCTGTCCGCCGTCCTGCCGGGCAAGAGCGCCGGATGTAGCGGTCAGCGCAGCTGGCAAAGCTGTCGCAGGGGCAGGAATTTCTGCTGGCTTCACCGCTCCTGGCTTTGGCGTCACGGCCTTTGCTGTTTCAGTTGGCACGAGAGGCACGCCACTGGAAGACTCGCGCGACGCGAATGACACGGTAACCGTATTCTCGTCCTTGCGGATGTTATAAGTCGCCTGCTTGCGCAGATCGATCACGACTCTCGCGGTATCCGGCGAGAATTGTGCCAGACGAACCTCTCGAATCGGATCGAGATTGCTCGCGATCTGTTTCTCCGAAGTCTTAATCTGCGAACCCGTAAAATCCAGCACCACGCGGTCTGGTCCGCGAAGATGAATCGCATGGTAAGTCATTGGCCCCGATCCAGAGATGCTCACTTCATTCGCCGCGCCATTCTGAATGAGGTGCACTTGTTGGATTGTGTCGAGGCCGCTGTTCAGAGGCTTCGACGCTTTCACCGCGACTGGAACCATTGCAGGCGCCGACGCCGAAGTTGCCGCAGCCGGCGTTATGGCCGCAATCGGGTTACGCGAAACGAGCAGGCTCAAGTCCTGGCTGTCTTTCCGCTCGACCACAGGGTCGATTCCCTGTGTGAGAAGAATTTCAACGCGAACGACAGGCTTATTCGCCGCCGTGTACGACACGACGCGATAGCTCTTCACCAAATCGGACGGGACCACTCGAGCGCCCGACGGATCTCCCGCAGTGACGCCGGTAAGATCGAGGATGTACAAGCTGCTGCTCGGCCGGTAGCTTGTGTACTCGAATGGCGCATTGGCTTGCGCCTCGAGCCGAACCGCGCCGTCCTTTACCACGGCGTTCACGTGCACCACCGGTGCATCGCTGGCCGAGACCACGCCATTCGACAAAATCAAGCCGGCCGCGATCAGTACGCCCAGCCCCCACGCCCGCCACATGATCCTCATTGCTGCTCTCCTGCACTCGCGTAGATTCGCTTCGTCACCATGCGTTCGACCGGTTTACCGAAGGCGTCCTTCGAATTCTCACGAAACGTCACACCATCCATGCCTATCTTTTCCACGTTCCCGTCATATAAACGATCACCCTCGCGCACGAAGTACACGCTGTTGGCGGGGTTCGAAACCACGGCGATCATTCCGTTCGGGCCATGAATCGCACCATCGACTCGAATCTGCCCGATCATCAACCCGGCTTTTCCGGGCGGAAGATGGACGACCGGTCCGCCCTTATCCTGATTCACCAAAGCAACGAACGGATCGCGCTTGCCTTCGGCGTCGATCTTCGTATCGTCGGGGGCGGCCGGATTGGCATTGGCATCCGCCGGTGCAGGAGCAGGCGCAGGCGCCGGCGCGGGCGCCGCGGCTACCGCTGCGGCTGGTGCGGATTTTCTCGATTTCTTCTTTGACGGCTTCGTCTGCGCCCAGGCAGCGGAAGTCAGGCCCAGAAAGAGCCCTGCGGTCAGTAGTGCTGCGAATGCCTTTCCGAGTTTCATCGTCATGCCTTACTTCTTTCTTGTCGGACCCGCGGGCGCAGCCGCTTGATCCGCTGGGTTCGTATAGAACGTGGTCATTGTGAAGTTGCCCGTTACCGACGTACCGGGCGACATATGGAATTTCACGCCGGATTTAAAAGACTCCAGCTTCAAATCACCGACGTTGATGATTCGAGACAACCGGCCCAACCTCGAGAAGAAATCCAGAACCGAGTAATACGGGCCATCCGCTTGCACATCGAATGGCATCTCGAAGTAGTACGGCTTCTGCACTACCGGCTTCGCCGTCAAGGAACGAATCGCAACGCCCGAGCTGAGAGCCGACCGCTGCACCATCAAAATGAACTGATCGGCCTGTTTTTCTTCCGGAACGATCGTCTGCAGAGTCGCCAGCTGCTTTTGCAGCGCATCCATTTCGCTCTGCAATTCCGCGCGACGCTGCTTGTAAACCCGAAGACCTTGCACCTCGGCCTCGAGTGGTTTCAAATCCGATTGCGCCGATTCGAGCTGCGCGCGAATGGTCGTTAGCGGCGAGCCTGGAACGTACAGACCCGCGAGCACCAAAATCACCGCGACTCCCACGTACAGCAGAGCCTGCAACGGCCAGGGCCATTCACGAAAACTGGACGCCATGGCTAGCTCCTTCCCTTCGGCGCGGGCGCCAGAGGCTGCGTGTTACCGGCCGGCTTGGTTTGTGGCTGATTACCGCTTTGCGGATTTTGCGGAACGACTGCGACGCTCATCTCGAAGCTATAAGTTTCAACACCGGGCTGAAGGTCGTTTTCTTTTGCGTTGTTGATTTCGACCTTATCGAAATAGCCCGACTGCTTCAGCTGAGTAATCAGGTCCGCCACTGCATCGATTGAACCCGCTTCGCCCGTAAGCTGGAGCGAATTCGAAGTTCGGTTCATCGACGTAAGCCAGATCGAATCGACTCGAACCACGGTGCTGGCGACCATCTCAAGCAGCTCTTGCGCGCCCGTCCGGTTCTGCTGGAGCGTTTCGATCACGTTGATGCGCGTCTGAAGCACGCCCTTCTCGCTCTCGAACCGGTCTACATCTTGCTTGATCTGTTGGAGGCTGGCCTTTTCGGCGCGAAGGTTCGCGATCCGCTTGTTCGTGTCGTCAAGCTGACGCTTCTGCGAAACGTACACGGTGAACAAAATGACCGCAGCGACCGCAAATGCCCCGATCGCCAGTAGAACCTGTAGAGTTGCCTCGAGTGGAAGGGCCTGTTTGGCAGCCTTCGGACGAGCCTGGCCAAGTAAGTTGATTTTGATCATGGCTAGTCAAAGCTCCTCAGCGCCAGACCAACGGCAATTGCCAGGCGCGGCGCCAGTTCACGCAGTTGCGTTTCATCGTGGCGTCCTGTGTTGATGGATACTTTTCGAAACGGATAAAGTTCTTCGACCGGCATCGCGAATTCTTCCTTGAGCAGGTCGAGCAAGCCCGGAACACGAGCCGTCCCCCCGGCAACCACGATCCTGCGAATATTCTCGCCGCTTGCGGTCGCGCGGAAGAAATCGAATGTCTTCTGAATTTCCAGAATCAAGATGTCGGATACAGACCGAAGAATGGCCGTCCGCTGTTCTTCACTCACCCCGGGAAGTGTTCCGCCCATCTTCAGCTTTTCGGCATCCTCAAAACCGAGATCGAGCTCCTTCTGCAGCGCGTCGGTATACTGATTGCCGCCAACGGAAACGTCGCGCGTAAAGAGCGGCGTCCACCCGCGAATGATGTTGATGTTCATCACGCTGGCGCCCACATTGAGCAGAGCCACCACCTGCGAAGGATCGGGCTCGTAATTCATCTCGAAGCTGTTCTGCAGCGCGAACGCATCGATATCGACGACCGTCGGCGTCTTGCCTGCCTGCGCCAGCACGTTCGTGTGATTCAGAATCTTGTCTTTCTTCACCGCGACCAGCAGCACGTCCATCTGGTTCTCGGTGGCTTCCAGAAGCTGATAGCTGAGGTTGACGTCCGCAATGTCGAAAGGAATGTGTTGGCTGGCTTCAGCCTGCACCCGGTCGTAAAGCTCTTCTTCCGTCATCAGCGGCATGCTGACTCGCTTTACGATCACGGAGTGGCCCGAAACCGAGGTGGCCACGTCCTTCACCTTGATTTTCTGGCCGTCGAAGATGGAAATGATTTTCTCGGCGACCGAGGGAGCGTCCATGATGGCTCCGTCGACCACCGTGTCTTGCGACAGCGGCTCGAGACCGAAGCTCACAAGCTCGTACCCATCTTTCGCCTTCCTCAGCTCGACGGCTTTCACCGAACTCGAGCCGATGTCCAGGCCGATTAAGGACTTCGTTTTACCTAGATTGAACATCGTGCGGCCCCTCAGTCGTTCTGGCGTCCCGCTCTCGGAGCGGATTCGCTTGTACCGGTTTCTCTTGATCTCTTCGGCTGTTTCTTGATTCGGTTCAGCTTCGCCCAGCCCAGCGAGGCGCGAAAGTACTACTACAACTGGTACTGCACCCCGTGCATCGGTTATCACATTCGCTGCCGCATAGTGTCAAAGCAAACGTCGGCGTCGCGTGTACTTCTGGTAAAACCTGTACGAAAGTACAGGTCGGCGAAAACCGCTAAACGGCGACAATTCAGGGAATTAAGGCGTGGCACAGACGCTGCGTTCTGGAAACTCGAATATGCTTTTCGCGGGCGCGCGTTAACGATTGAAGTGCGATCAGTTCGTAACCGGAAAGCGGCGCCTTTCAGCGCTTTGGGCGTCCCGGTCAGCTTATGACCGTGGAAAGGCGGCAGCTGTTCGTCTTTCGGGGTGCCCCATGCTTGCGGTTTTTGCAAGCGTGGGACTTAGAAAACGATGGGCCTCGACGCATTGCTTTGTGAGCGAAACTCGCCTACTTTTTTCTGGTCTCAATCTTCAGCTGCGACCAGAGTGCATCCACTTTTCGCTTTGTGGCAGTGTCCATCTTGATTTCATTTGGCCATCGCCCTGCGTAACCTTCTTCAGGGCATTTTCGTGTGGCATCGATGCCCATCTTGGAGCCGTAATCCTGCATACGGGCGGCATGGTCAAGGGTGTCCACCGGACCCAGCACAAACTGGATGTCGCGTTCCGGATCGATCGCGCAGAGAGCCTTCCAAACCACTTCCCGGGAGTCTTGCACGTTCACGTCGTGATCGACCACCACGATCACCTTCGTGAACATGGCTTGCCCCAGCGACCAAATCGCGTTCATCGTTTTTCGCGCGTGCCCGGGATAGCTCTTGCGAATCGAGACGATCATCAAATTCTGAAAAATTCCCTCCGCCGGCATAGCCACGTCCACGATCTCGGGATGTTGCATCTTCATGACCGGCAAAAACACCCGTTCAATCATGTGGCCGATAAAATAGTCCTCTTGCGGCGGCGGACCAACAATCGTAGTCAGGTACAACGGATCTTTGCGGTGCGTGATGCAGCCAACGTGAAAGACCGGATACTGCCCTTCGAGCGAATAGAAGCCCGTGTGATCGCCAAACGGACCCTCGGTTCGCATCTCGCCAAGCTCAACATGACCCTCAAGAACGATCTCCGCATTCGCCGGAACTTCCAGATCGACCGTTTTGCATTTCACCAAATCCACCGGCTCGCGCCGCAAGAATCCTGAAAACAAAAATTCATCCATGTCGGGAGGGACAGGCAAAATCCCCGAAAGGCACGTCGCAGGATCGGCGCCAATTGCGACGGCAACTTCCAGCCTTCCTCCTTTATCGTTCGCGCGAGCGCTTCGGAAGTGCTCCGCGCCATGCTTTTGCGTCTGCCAGTGCATGCCCGTGGTTCGCTCGTCGAAAACCTGCATGCGGTAGCAGCCCACATTGCGCTTCCCTGTTTCGGGATTTTTCGTGATCACCATCGGCCAGGTGATATAGCGGCCGCCGTCTTCCGGCCAGCATTGCAAAATCGGAAAATCCAGCAGCGAGAAACTTTCCGTCCGCACGACTTCCTGGCACTCGCCGCTTCTCACCGTCTTCGGAAACACATTTCCGAGTTCGGCCAGCTTCGGCAGCATCTTCACCTTGTCCAGCAGCCCTTGTGGCGATTGCATATCGAGAATCGAGGAAATGCGGTCAGCTATTTCATTGAGCGAGTCCACTTCGAGCGCCAGGTTCATGCGCCACTCGCTTCCAACCAGGTTCGTGACGGCGGATATTTTCGATCCTCGCGGATTTTCGAACAGCAGGGCCGGTCCGCCCGCCTTCACCACGCGGTCCGATATTTCCGTGATTTCAAGGACGGGATCGACCTCAGCGGAAATACGTTTGAGCTCGCTTTCCTTTTCAAGCTTCTTGAGGAAATGCCGAAGATCGCGGTACGCCAATCGTCCCCCTCGTGCGCCAAGCTGTGCGAAAGCTGTAATCCGAGCCGCCCACTCTAACACGGAGCGTGCACCGAATCACCGACCCGACGAACGTAGCGCAGGCGTCTCGCCCGCAGTTTAGAGATAACTTGGCCTTCAGGCCTTGCCCGCCGGGCCAGATTTCCTTGCACCGAAGTTGGCCCGCGCCGCGGCAGCCCCCCTAACAGCTGGCTCAATATATGAAACTAGTCAGTAAAGTTAAGTCACTGCCGGATTATAATCCGCCCACACCATGGCACTCTCTTCTGGGACACGTATCGGCACGTACGAAATTCTCGCGGGCATCGGCGCTGGCGGAATGGGCGAAGTGTATCGCGCGCGCGATTCAAAGCTTGGCCGCGATGTGGCGCTGAAAGTGTTGCCCGCGGCGTTCGCGCGCGACCCAGAACGCATGGCTCGTTTCGAGCGTGAAGCAAAAGTTCTCGCCTCACTGAACCACGCAAACATTGCCGCAATCTACGGTTTCGAGGACTCCAACGGTGTCCCCGCGCTGGTGATGGAGCTGGTCGAGGGGCCAACGCTCGCGGATCGCATCAAGCAAGGGCCGCTTCCA